>JBOEGA010000016.1:0-2424 GCA_050633205.1 Methyloligellaceae bacterium
CTAATTATAGGGGGAAGGTCATTCCATTCATCCTGAAGCTTATCCAAATAGGCCTTTACCTCTCCAGGTTTGGTTAAATTTTCTCTAGCCCATCTTGAACGCTGTTCATATGCTCGATAGTAATTGACAATGGCAGTTTCTAAAACAGACCCTTTGGCGCCTATCAACCGTAATTGCTGTACGAATATTCGATCATCATTCTCTGCATCGATTATTGCAGGATCCATTGTTTCAAAATCGACTGGCAAATTATTAGGTAAGAATTGAGGTCGCAACTCATCAACAATTTCAATTATATCACCGAGATTTATTCCTTGCCTCGGGCTGGATGATAATTCATCAATCACTTCACGAAACCAGCGTCCTTCAAGCCGAGAAATAAAAGCGTCAACATGTTCTTGTTGTACACTCATCCGTATTTTGCGTTTCATCAGTGCATCGACTTGCGTTATGTCCGGGGAATTGCATATTATGTGTGAGGAGGAAATCATTTTTTCTTGTTGGACGTCACTTAGCGCTCTAAAGGAAGCATAAGCTGCCTTATTTGAAGCATTTGTAGTTTCTTCACAAATTTCCCTCATTCTGTTTAAAGCAGCTGTTGTGTCCCTTTTATCGGGGGCCGTACTAAGCAATGAAGCTAAACTGTCATTTTCGGCATTTTCCGTGGATATTAAAGAGAATACCGCTTCATTTTGATTTTCTGGTGTTGATTTCGAAAATTCGGACCAAACTCTAATAGTTTTCCATAGGTCAGTGCTTCGGTCAGTTAAATTGCCTGGACTACCATGATATTTCGTTTGCAATAGCTCAAATGGATCGCCTTTTTTCTCAAACAGAATATCATCGAGATTTTCAATCGAAATGATGCACTGATCTGGATCTTCAACTTCCTCAATTTTTTTTAAAGCAAGTAATAAAGCGTATCTAACTTGATATATATACCCCAACATGGAGTGTGGCGCTTCAAAATCACTTTGATCGGACATTTTATTCTCCCAAACAGCATGCAACATAATAGAGAAAACAGAGTAAATCACAACTATAAGTGTGCATTGATATTTCAGTATATTTATTAATGTAAGCTTTAGTAAAATAAGTAAGTTGTGACGGGAGCCCCCCTGAAGCGATGGAGACATAGGCAGAGCTGCAATCTCCCCCTTGTGGCGTATAAAACGGCTAAACATTTTTGAGAGATGAAACTGCGATATGTTTCACTAGTGTGCCTAGGCTCAATGCCAATATGTGCACCATCAGCCGAAGGGAATGCGGCGAACGCGCAGTAGGCCCCCTTGCCAAGCAAGATATACAGTGCACATGTTGCATCGAATGGAAAAGACTAATATCAAACGTACTATAGACAGTTTCCGTGACATTACATTTTCGGTTCATGACACATAAATGACGAGCGCGAAAGATTTCGATCAAGATGAGGGTAGAACCTGATCTCGACAACGGGTAGTGCTAATCACATTATTGTTCTGGCCTGGTCTTAAATCAGGAAATTTATCGCTCAATAGCACCAAGTAACTTGGTTTTGATTCCTGACCGAATTCATCTGTCCATATCAAAGTGAAGTAGACCCGGAATCGCTTACCTCTATTTCTCATCTCAGAAATTTGATAAATTTCCGTATTGTGATGGTTCCATAAATATCTTTCCTCAGCTTCACTACCGGGAGAAATATAGCGGTCATTCAAAATAATTCGATCTTCGTCAGTATCGAATAGTATTTCGACAATTTCTGTTTCTTCATTCCCACCGTGGTCATTTACTTCCCAAACCAATCTTGTTGCATGAATTCTCACATTGCTTGCAGGTGTGGAACTGTGGTTTTTTATTGTGAAACGGCACAATAATCTATCGTTGTTAAGCTGATACTCACCTCCGACCGCAGAGAGATAGGCTCTTTCACGAATTCTAAAATCCTGTCTCTGTTTCTCTGCTATAGAACGTGTCTCTCGCCACAGAAAAAAGTTTGACAGTGCTATAACAAAGGTAAACAAAGTTACAGGCTCTGAGAATACATTTATAACCCAATTGGTAAGAGGGTGAAGATTGGTTTTAGGGATGCTCTTTTGAGACGGCACGATAGCTTCGAATTTCTTGTCGTGATAAGCATATTGTGTATTTTTCTTGTCTCGAATTTTAGATGTATAATAAACTGTGCTAAAAACCATTATAGAGCAACAGATTATAACAAATAATGGAGGCCCGTAGTTATACCAGAATTGTCTCATACTATTCACGAGTAACCTCCCTCAATGGACTTTTTAAATTTGTTTCTATTTCCCTATTGGCTTCCTGCTTGGCTCCGCTTGCTGCCGCAGCCATTGAACGCAATGCGCCCTTCTAACCCGTATCCCCCTTTTTCAATAAATTAGTTGGATTATAGTTTAAAGAACCGTAACCGTTCGGCCTCACACG
>JBOEGA010000017.1:0-224 GCA_050633205.1 Methyloligellaceae bacterium
CCCGGAAAATCATGACCAGAACCCGATCTGACTTTCTCTACTCACTTATAAGCATGAGTATAAACAATGCAGGTTTAGATTTGGCTAAACGCGGGTAAAGGATATTTTCATAATATTTTCAAGGGTAAGCCATAGGTCTTTTTTTTGATTTTTCACTGTATTTTGTCAGAAATTCTCTACTCAAACCGGGCTTCTCCATGCTCTGGAAAAGATATGTCACCTGA
>JBOEGA010000017.1:255-27964 GCA_050633205.1 Methyloligellaceae bacterium
TGCCTCTCTGATCAGAGAGGCACATTCGGATATCATTTATATTTCTTCAATAATCCGCGCATTTTATTCACGACAGCATCTGCTATTGCTGCCTGACCTTCTGCTGTCGGGTGGAATGATCCGCCATATGTTCCGGCAAAAATGAGCTGGAATGCGTTAAGATTTTTTAACTTCAATACCTTTCGGACCAGTGAGCGGTCAACATGCTGGTGAGTTCCCATAAATACATCGTTAGGAGTTCGTATCCATCGTTGTCTAGGGTAATAGGCCCGATATTCAGATGGTTTGTAGGGCACCCAGCCTTCTGAAGTTTTTTTAGGAATATAGAAACTTTCATCCTGGGTGTTAGAGTTACCCCCATATCCTGCACAGTAGCCGTGGCCCGAGAACTGGGCGCGGTGGGCTTCTACAAAACTCCATCCAAATGCATGGGCTGTTTTACGCATTGTGTTGGTTAGCTTAAAGCTGAACAGCTCACCATCCAGTACTTTTTTAGAATTTACCTTAAAGACCGGATGAAGATCCATGCCGGTATTGCCATTTGGGCAGAGTGTTGTTCCATCCTCGCGATATCCGATTTTGGGATAAGCAGTTAAAATAATACGATCAGCCTCTGACCATGGAATATAAAGAGAATTATGAATGGCCCTGTTTATTGCCTTATAACGCATCTTTAATTCACTCAACCCTGCTTCAGCTTCTTTCGTTGTGTAAATCTGCCCGAACCAGCCGCCTAAAGACTTCAAAACAGTTTTGTCTTTAAGAATAGCATTCGCTACAAGTCTGGAAAAACCAACGTCATTGCCCCCGATAGACATTAAGAGAAAATCAATCTTACGATATTTTTTATCTCTCCTGTCACACTTATAAAGAGAAAGATTTTCAAGTGACGGAAAATAGCCGCGGTATGTGTAGGTTGTTGTATAGGTCGCGGGCACTGCTTTATTGGGACCGCACATAGCAAGAACCGCTGAACTGATCTGCGAATCCTTTGGCGGATATTTCACCCACAGGTTCCCTTTATAGCGGTCAAGCAGGCCTACCAGCATTTCAGCGCCTGAACAGGAAAAACCTGCATAGGTAACTGCCAGCTTTTTATCTTCAAGAACCAATTGCAAAGCTGCGCGAAGCTGATGTGAGTACAGTGACCTGTGACAGGCTTCACTTTGCCAATAGGCTTTTTTTCTGGCAAACCTCCTATCGGCGATCCAGCGCCACCGCCCTTCTCTGGCGGGAAAGTTCTCCAGCTTTATGCCCGTGCCGACAATAATACCATAATCCGCAGTTTTTCTATCAGTAAACTTTACAGGGCTATCAGGGTTTCCCTCACCTGAGGCGAAGGAATCTCCAATTCCTACTATAAACAGATCTTTTACTTTAATTTCTGTTCGGGAGATGACCTTGTCGTTGTGAATAACAGATATATTTCCACCCTGAGGATACGGGACATTGAATTTTACAGGAGCTTTACAAAAAGCCTGAACTTCCTGAAATATCTTTGCTCCGTCTTTATTGTTATCGCGAATAATCCAACGACATTTCCCCTTAATCTGAGAGGATGTTAACCGCGCAATTACTTTATGAGATTTTGGATGGAGGTAGTCTTTTTTGCGCCCCCGACATCTTGCATATGTTCTTTTTCTTGGATTCCAGCACGTGAAGTTAAAAACATCTTTTGCCCAGCCCTGACGAAACTTCATGGACAGTTTTCGCTCCAGGCTTAAAACCGGATTCTTTTTTTCTTCATCAGTCAAATTTTCATATTCATTACGATGCAACTGAGTATGTTCAGACTTCAAAAACATTCTGAAACCATTTTCAAGCTCCCAGTCAATGACATTCGCTGAATATGCGGTGGCATTTAGAATGACAGTAAGGACCACACAGGAAAGAACCATACTGATAGGTCGTTGGATAATATTTTTCATTGCCTGCTCCCCCAATGAAACGTTATTTTTAGTCGTGTCATTGCCGTGTTCTTATTTTTTTCAGCCTAAAAAGTACCGAATGCGGCAGCTCGCCAATACTTCCACAAACGAGATAAGGGGTTTATCCTTACAAGTTCCCGCAATATATCGTGCTGATTGTCAGCAAGCAGACTTACATAGGTCTGAACAAGTGTTACTGGCAGGAAAGCTGGGCTAAATTTTGAAGAGATACCTCTCTCCACTTTTTTAAATTTACCGTAGTGCCGGATGGCCAGACTGCCCAGTTCTTCGATAGCTTTCGCCAGCTCACTGGTATGCTTGCCCTGAAAAAGAGTTTCAAGTTCGACGCTGTGCTGATCAATCATTGATTGAGGAAGGTAAATTCTTCCTCTGGACAGGTCTAACGGCATGCGAAATAAAGTCATTGCGTACCCGTAGGCAAGGCCAACATCCTCGCAGGCCTGTTGCTCATCCGGTTGTTGTTCTTTTTCCAGAATTAATGAAGCCAGCCTTATCATGGAAATATATGTCTTTTTCAGGTAGATCTTCAGGTCTATATCATCCGGGAATATATCGTCTGATAATTCAAAACTACGTGCATCAATCATTTCCTGAATGCGTACTATTGGCAGGTTATGTGCAACAATTACTTCCCCCAGTGTATCAGCCAGAGGGTTGCCTGATAAATCACCTTTGATACACTTCTCAAGTGTGTCACGCCACCATTGAAGCCGTATCTCGCCGAGAGCCGGCTCGCTGACACTATCAGGTATCTTATCCAATTCCATTGCGAAAGCATAAAGAGCAGTCAATGCTTTACGTTTGTCTGCCGGAGCAAAGAATATGGAGTTATAAAAATCCGGGCTATGAAGTTTGAGTTGACTGACGACACTATCTTCCAATCCACTCATAATAGTCCTGCCTGATTATTCTACGGGGATTAATGCTGCAGCAACCGCACGCTTTTCAGCTAACAACACGTTATAGGTCCTGCAGGCTGCACCTGTATTCATACTATCCAGACCGAGGCCTGAGCTGTCGAATTTTGCACGAATTTCAGATGAAGGAAATATCTGTGTTACCCCAGTCCCCAGCAATAGAAACTGAATGGCTTCTGCTTCAGCAAAAACAGCAGCAAAATCATTAACATTCAGCTGCTGTCCATCATAAACCGTCCAACCATAAATTCCACTTGGAAGACATAGTATTGGACCTTTATGGCTCATATCCGCAAAACGAAAGCCCCCATTGCCATAGGCATCAATGGGGGCAGGATATGGATAGTGTGCCTGTACAGGCGTGTCATTCATAAAAGTTACCTATGTTTTATATGTGCTAAACCTGAGCACCTGCCGGTGTTCTGTTTTTATTTGCATCAAGACCGCTCCAATCACGTTTTACACCAAACAGAAGGAGTACAGGAGATGCGATAAATACAGATGAGTAAGTACCAACAATAACACCCCAGATCATCGCAAATACAAAGCCGCGAAGAACTTCTCCACCCAGTACATACAGCGATACAAGTGCTATCAGAGTTGTAACAGATGTCAAAATTGTACGCGAAAGGGTTTCGTTAATTGACAGATCAAGTAAATCCGGAAGTGCCATCTTTTTAAAGCGGCGCAAATTCTCTCTGACACGGTCATACACGACCACGGTATCGTTCAGAGAGTAACCAACAATTGTCAGCAACGCCGCAATAATTGACAGACCGAACTCAAGTTCCAGCAGTGAGAATATACCTATTGTCAGAATAACATCATGCACAAGTGCTGCTACGGCACCAAGAGAGAACTGCCATTCAAATCTGAACCAGATATACAGCAATACACAGAATATGGCAGCCACAACAGCTATGATACCTTTTTCTGCCAGTTCAGCAGATACAGTTGGTCCGATGACCTGAGTATTTCGGTATTCATAAGTTTCGCCTAATGCAGCACGAACACTGTCGACCACTTTCTGCTGTGCTTCTTCACCACCAGACTGCTGCTGAATTCTGATCAGAACATTCTGAGGTTTACCAATTTGCTGAATAAGCGGATCACCAATATTTAGTGTACCCAATTTGGAACGAAGGTCATCCCGATCAACAGGCTTGCCGTCTTTTGTTCCTATCTCAATTTTTACACCGCCGAGAAAATCGATACCATAGTTTAGCCCTTTGGAGAAAAACAACGCTATCGAAGCAATAATCAGCATTGCTGAAGCAGTCAGGCAGATCTGTCTGAAGCTCAGAAATTTTATGGCTGTTCCACTGGGAACGAAATTTGTACCACGCCAAGTCATATTCAATTCTCCCTTAAATTGGCGCTTCAATATTGCGCGTTTTCTGCATTCTTAACCACGTAATAACCATGAGCCTGGTTACCATGAATGCTGTGAACACAGACGTGGCGATACCGATAGATAATGTAACAGCGAACCCCTTAATCGGCCCCGAGCCCAATGTGAACAGAATAATTGCAGCAATAAATGTGGTGATATTCGCGTCAAGGATTGTTCCAAATGCCCGATTATAACCAGTGTCAATGGCCGTAACCACCGTTTTACCCGCTCTCAGTTCTTCTCTAATTCTTTCAAAAATCAGAACATTAGCGTCTACTGCCATACCAATCGTCAATACGATACCGGCAATACCCGGCAAAGTAAGGGTCGACTGAGTAAGAGACAGCAGGCCAAGAATAAGAACCAGGTTGACCACCAGAGCAATGTTTGCAAACACGCCAAATAACCCATAGGCAATAAGAATAAAGATAACGACCCCAATCAAACCAATGATGGATGCTACCTTACCAGCTTCGATAGATTCTTTACCCAGAGAAGGTCCAACTGACTGTTCTTCAACGATTTGCAATGAAGCTGCAAGAGAACCTGATTTAATAAGCAAAGCGAGTTCTGTTGTCTCATCAACTGTAAAGTTACCTGTGATGATACCCTGCCCACCCAGAATAGCTGACTGGATCGTTGGAGCAGTCAAAACTTTACGGTCACGCTCTCCTTTTTCATTAATACCGTTATCAAGTACAATTGCGAAACGTTTGCCGATGTTATTTTGTGTCAGAGTAGCAAACTTACGGCCACCAGCAGCATCAAATCCAAAACTTAGAATTGGGCGTCTGTTTTCAGGGTGACGCTCAGGACGAGCATAATCAAGCTGATCACCTGTCAGTTCCGGACGCTTGATCAGGACATGCATCATGCCTGTGTCTTCCTGATCAGGTACGAGTACGGAACCAATTGGAACTCCTTCATCTCTTGCCTGCTGGTATGATACCTCTTCATTCACCATGTGAAATGAAAGCTTGGCAGTTTTACCGAGAATTTTCTTCAGTCCCTGTGGGTCCTGCAGGCCAGGCACCTGAATAAGGATCCTGTCTGTTCCTTCCCGTTGAATGATAGGTTCAGTTGTACCATTAGGGTCAATTCTTCGACGAATTGTTTCCACGGCCGCATTAATTGCAGTATCAAGCCTGGCAGTAATGGCAGCCTCTGTCGGTCTGATTGTTATCAGTCCTTCATCACCTTTTATGATTTCAAGGTTTGGACCTCCAGAAGTGCCAAACACTGAACTTACTGGCAAAGGTTGAATAATTGACTGAAGTTCTTTAGCAACAATATCAGTGTGTTCAGGGGTTTGCAGCCTTACCTGCACACCACGTTTAACCACTTTAGGTTTTTTACGGCGAACACGCTTTCCATCGACTTTTACTTTTCTGACGGCAGTCTGAACCTGCCCACGAACAGTTTCAAGCCAGTCTTCAAGAAGCTCATCCACGTTCATTTTCAAAAGAAGGTGCGAACCTCCACGCAGATCGAGGCCAAGATTCAGTTTGTTCTGAGGAACCCAGCCAGGAAGGCCATCAAGTGTCTTCTGGGCCAGCATATTTGGTACAGCCAGTAAACAGCCTATAATAATCAGAGCTATTACTGACCATGTTTTAAATGGTGAAAAATGCAGCATTATCGGAAATTCTCCGGTGCGTTTTGTTGATTTATAAGGTGATTTCAGGCACGCCAATGCCTGTTTTAATATCCAGACAGATTGCAGATATAGCCTACCCCTACAGGTATGGCTGCTGCTTGTTTTATCTGATTAGCTGAAAGAGGCCCGCTCCAGCGGGTTATATAGCAGGAGGACCGGTGCTGGGATTCAACCGGATGTCTGTTACTATATATATCTCATAGGAGGCCGGATGTATGCGATATGTAAGAGGGTTTTTCCAGCTATTTACTTCAGGTGAGAAGAAATCCGGATAAAAAGCCCCTAACAGAAGTGGGGAGGAAAGTTCAAATCCCCGGTTGAGAGAATTATCAGAATGAAAGTGGCTTTTCTGATCAGGCTTATCACTTTTTTCGTCCTGATCAGTTTGCTCCGCCTCTTCATGGACTGTTTTAACCCTGAACCGGAGGGCTATATTGCTCTGATGTCTGATAGCAGTACTGTTGCCAGATTTCGCAAGAATAACATTACGAAACTTTCTGGCGCCTGCACTGGCATTCGCGCTTACATATGCTGCACAGGCCAAAACGGCACTTACAACAAAATATGTAATTAATGGCAGCAAACGCGACATCAGATAAGGACTCCAAAACCCAAAGATATTCAAACAGGTTATATACCTATTTTGTATCTTTTACAGGCTCTCCTTTAGTGCGAACTTCTGCGATCATACCTCTTACGATACGAATATTCACGCCTTCGGCAATTTCTGCCCGCACTTCATTATCATCAAGTATCTTCGTGACTTTACCAATGACACCACCAGCAGTAACGATCGTATCGCCTCTTCTTAATGCTTCGAGCATTTCCCGGTGTTGTTTCATTTTCTGTTGTTGTGGTCTAATCAGAAAGAAATAGAAAATGACGAAAACCAGGATCATTGGAATGAGCATGCTGTCACCCAATATAGAACCTGCTCCTCCGGAAGCACCCTGCGCATATGCTGATGTAATGAACATTAATATAAAGTCCCTTCGTTAATGGGATAGAGATCTATTGTTATTTTGAAAACAGTGTCCCATCCAAAGATATTGTTTTGGGCACTATAGTCGTAGAAGCGCCCTTTGCAAGCTTCTCGTATCGAACTTCTGCAAAAAAGCTTGCATTTCAGGCATAATCGCTAATTTTATAGGGAAATAGCGATTAACAGCTCCAATTGCAAGTCTACATATATAATACTGAGCAGACTTCTGGAGATTGAGGAAAACCCATGCAGTTCGAAGCGAATCTAATAGAAATTCTTGAAAGAATAGCTGTCAGCCTGGAAAAACAGAACCAATCAAATGCGGCTCCACCGGTACCGGATCAGGCAGACGCATTTATGTGGCAGCCACTATTGAACAGCTTTACCCCGGTACATAAAGTGAACCGCATCCCCCTGGATCTACTTTATGCGATTGCTCCCATGAGAGATCAGCTACTTGAAAATACGAGAGCATTTGCCAAAGGTTTTCCAGCAAATAATGCTCTGCTCTGGGGTGCACGGGGTATGGGTAAAAGCTCTCTTGTCAAGGCAGTCCATGGCAAGGTACAGGAAGAAACAGGAAGCGATCTCAAACTGATTGAAATAAACAGGGAAGATATCCAAACCCTGCCTCAATGCCTGTCTGGGATAAAAAGCAGTGATAACAGGTATATCATTTTCTGTGATGACCTTTCATTTGATAATGATGATACGGCATATAAATCATTGAAAAGTGTGCTTGAAGGTGGACTTGAAGGCAGGCCGGATAATGTCATTTTTTATGCAACCTCCAACAGACGCCATATGATGCCTCGTGAAATGGTAGAAAATGAGCGTTCTACAGCTATTAACCCGGCTGAAGCTGTTGAGGAAAAAGTATCATTATCTGACCGGTTCGGGTTGTGGATAGGTTTTCACAATTGCAGTCAAAGTGACTACCTCAATATGGTCAGGTCATATGCAATTCATTTCAAACTGGAAATGAATGATAGTTTTGAACCGGAAGCCCTTGAATGGTGCATCACCAGAGGGAGCCGTTCCGGGCGTGTGGCATGGCAATTTATCCAATATCTCGCAGGAAAGCAGGGAAGGAAGTTAATAAGCTAAGGCGGGCAAGTCAGGAAAGGCATGGATCGCCTTTCCCTAATGTTTATATTACATATACTTCAGCGGATTTACCGGCTTGTCGCCTTTACGAAGTTCGAAGTGAACCTGAGGCTGACTTACTGAACCGGATTTACCAGCTCTGGCTATGACCTGTCCGCGCTTGATACGCTGGCCACGACGCACCAGAATACGGCTATTGTGCGCATAGGCAGTTACCCATTTATCCTTGTGGCGGATAAGTACAAGATTACCGTATCCTTTCAGTTCGTTGCCAGCATAGGCTACAACACCACTTTCCGCAGCCCTGACTTCAGTACCTGCAGGTACTGACAGGTTAATGCCATCATTTCTGGCACCGTTACGCTTGATGCCGAAATTAGAGATAATACGCCCACGTACCGGCCATCTAAAACGGCCTGATGTGGTAGGCATTACAACTGCCTCGCTCTGGCTCTGCTGTTTCTCAGCCTCACGCCTTCTTTCTTCAGCACGAGCACGTTGCAACTCACGTTCTTTCTGCTGTTTCAGACGAGCAACTTCTATCTCACGAGCATTTGGAGTTCTTCGGCTGGATGATTGCTCATAATTTTCAGCGCGATCCTTACTCTGATTTACGACCTCAGGAGCCCGTGTAACAAAATGTCTTTTGGGCTTATGTGGCTTGCTTCTGCGTACCCGGCGAGGTGGCGAATAGGTCTCACTGTTATAGCGTGCAACCCGGCGTTTTGGCCTTCTGCGTTTTGTCGGCCGATCATAGTATTCTGTCCCACGATCGTATCTACGACGAGGTGATGAATAAGGTTTGCGTGCAGACCTTCTGTAGGAATAGCTATTATCTTCAGACGCAGAACCGGGGATGGTAAGCTGCTGACCAACATGAATAATATTTCCATGCAAGCCATTTGCTCTTTTAAGCTCTCCCAGAGAAACGTTATTGTTTCGCGCCAGGCTATATAGCGTATCACCAGGGCGTACTGTAACCTGGCCAGAACTATCATTACGTTGCTCGCTATAATCCCGCTCATACCTGCTCTCACGAGATGAACGGCTTTCGTCACCGGAACTATATCCGCCATCATCCTTTGAGCTATAGGCAGGAGTCTGTCTGTCATTATATGTTGGTGCAGGCAGTTCTTCACGAACAATGCCACTGCGCGTACTACCACGGTTAGAACCATACATACTCGTATAGTAACCATCGCTTCCAGCGCTTGCACGTTCACTGCGATTTAAAGGGGGGTAAACACGGTTAACACTACCGCTATATTCGGCACTGCCACGAGCTGATGCTGTTGTGCTCTCTTCTTTATCCAAACCAAAAATAGGAAAATCGAATCGGGTAAAGTTGCTGCAACCACTCACTGTAACTGCTGAAAACAACAGTGATACAGAGATAAGCAAGCTCTTTGACTTCCGTTTATATGTGTTACTAATTTTATTACTCATCTTAACGACACCAATCCACTTATACTCCACTTTAATCTTGGAATTCCAAAGAAAGTGTTAACGGTAGATTTCGATTACCCTAACTATTTTACATATCTTTTAAAGCGTTTATTACCGCAAGTTCAAGATTACATAATTTCTTACTGTATAACCATTTTCAATTTTTGCCTGTAAATTCAGGCAATATCGTGGTGCATTTATACAATAGTCAATGCCCGTGAAAAAAATGGGAGTAAGCAAGAAGAAACAAGATGTTCTCATTTCTTCTTATATTGAGGATAAGTTGAGCAATAGCAGTTAATGAAGGATTAATTTATTCCAGGAAAGTTTTGCTGAGGTCTTCATAAACAGCATCATGGGTCAGATTCAAGGATAATGGTGTCACCGAGATAAGCCCGGAATGAACTGCCCAGATATCTGTGCCTTCGACAAGGTTTAGTGGGGCTCTTCTGAAATCATACCAGTAATAGTTAATTCCATGAGTATCCTGCCGGGCATCTACTTTACGAAGATTACCATCTCTATGGCCCTGACGGGTTACAGCAATTCCTGCAACTTCAGCAGGCGGACGGTCGGGGAAATTTATGTTCATAAGTACATTTTTCGGCCAGCCTTTTTCCAACAGCTTGCGAATAATGCCTGCACCATGAGTTTTGGAAATTGTCCAGTCAGGACGCCCGCCTTCGGCAAAGTTGATATACTGGCTTAGTGCAATTGAGGGAATTCCAAGAATTGCACCTTCCATTGCGCCTGCGATAGTACCTGAGTAAGTAACGTCATCCCCCATATTCTGACCACGGTTCACACCGGACAGAACAAGGTCAGGCTTTTTATCACCGAGAAGCTCCTCAACGCCCATCAGGACACAGTCAGTTGGAGTTCCCTGTACAGAGAAGCGCTTTTCTTCAATTTTTCTCATGCGAATAGGATGATGCAGCGTAATGGCATGGGAGACACCGCTCTGGTTTGTCTCTGGCGCCACCACCCACACATCATCAGTCAGTTCGCGGGCTATACTGCAAAGCGCTTCCAGACCATTCGCTGAAATTCCATCATCATTCGTCACGAGTATTCGCATATTAAAAGCAATCCTTTTATTATTTCGCTTCAATCTTCTCAAGGCCACCCATATATGGTCTCAGGACCTCAGGGATGATGACACTGCCATCTTCCTGCTGGTAATTCTCCAACAGAGCAACCATCGTACGTCCTACAGCCAGGCCTGAGCCATTAAGCGTATGAACATACTGAATATCTTTACTGTCTTTTGGACGGAAACGCGCATTCATGCGACGAGCCTGAAAATCTCCACAGACTGAGCAGCTTGAAATTTCACGATAAGTATTTTGTCCCGGCAACCAGACTTCCAGATCGTAGGTTTTTCTGGCGCCAAAGCCGAGATCACCAGTGCAAAGCAACATTACACGATAGGCAATTCCCAGTTTTTTCAGAATTTCTTCCGCGCAGCCTGTCATGCGTTCATGTTCTTCGATAGCCTTATCCGGGTGGACGATGCTTACCATCTCAACCTTCGAGAACTGGTGCTGGCGGATCATTCCACGGGTATCGCGCCCGGCCGAGCCTGCTTCCATACGGAAACATGGCGTATAGGCTGTCATGCGAATTGGCAGCTTGTCCTCGTCAATAATGCTTTCGCGCACAAGGTTCGTCAGCGGAACTTCGGCTGTTGGTATCAACCAGAAGCCGTTTTCAGTGCGATACTGATCGTCGGCGAATTTTGGCAGCTGTGCTGTACCATACATGGCCTGATCCTGAACCAGA
The DNA here is from genome assembly GCA_050633205.1 of Methyloligellaceae bacterium. Taxonomy (GTDB): domain Bacteria; phylum Pseudomonadota; class Alphaproteobacteria; order Rhizobiales; family CBDHHC01; genus CBDHHC01. The sequence continues at coordinate 11,489 of JBOEGA010000017.1, forward strand.
AATGGCGGAATTACTTCTTCATAGCCGAACTCATTGGTATGAACATCAACCATAAAGGCTGCCAGTGCGCGTTCAAGTTTTGCAAGAGCGCCTTTCAGGACAACAAAACGGGCTCCGGACAGCTTCGTTGCTGCTTCGAAATCCATAAGCCCAAGGTTTTCGCCAATATCGAAATGCTGTTTAGGTTCGAATGAGAATTCAGGAACGGTTCCAACTTCGCGGATAAACCTGTTATCGTCTTCGCTTCCGCCTTCAGGAACATCTTCATGAGGCAGGTTTGGAAGGCCTGACAAAAAGTCATTCAGCTTTGCAGAAATTTCACGTTCTTTTTCTTCGCCTTCAGCGAGAGCAGTTTTCAGGCTGGCCACTTCGGCCATAAGCTTCTGCGCCGTTTCTTCGTCGCCGGAGCCTTTGGCTTTGCCTATGCCTTTGGAAGCTGCATTTCTGCGTGTCTGGAATTCCTGCAGCTCGCTCACATTTTTGCGGCGCGCTTCATCCAGCTCCAAAATCTCTGCTGATTTTGGCTCCAGGCCTCTTTTTGCCATTGCTGCATCAAAAGCTTCACTATTATCTCTAATCCATTTGAGATCGAACACGACATAATCCCCGATTTTTATGATAGTTAACGTGCATTCCCGCGTCCGGGATGTTAGAAAATCTGCAAAATCTATACGCGTTGTTCGCGAATACGTCTAGGCTTTAGGCCCACACTACTCTAAAAACAGCTCAATTCTCAGATTATACCGGTGAAATACTCATGACAGAAAAGAAGCTTACACACCTGAATGAACAAGGCGAAGCCCACATGGTGGATGTTTCGGGGAAAAATGTTACGACCCGCACTGCAATTGCTGAGGGTTTTGTGACAATGCTTCCCGAGACGCTGGAAATCCTGAAAGCGGGAACAGCTAAAAAGGGTGATGTTCTAGCGACTGCCAGAATTGCCGGTATTATGGCTGCAAAGAAAACATCAGAACTTATCCCCCTCTGCCACCCGCTAATGCTGTCGAAAATAACTGTTGATTTTGAATATCAGACGGAACCCTGTGGTGTTCGCATAGAAGCACTGGTTAAGCTGGATGGCAAAACCGGCGTGGAAATGGAAGCACTGACAGCCGTGACAACAGCCTGCCTTACAATCTACGATATGCTGAAGGCGGTTGATAAGGGAATGACGTTTGAAGGGGTTCGGCTGATTGAAAAGACTGGCGGAAAGTCAGGCGATTATCGTGCCTGAATAAGAGAGGGCAACACCTGCCCTCCCCTTACGACTTTATTATTCTGTCTATTTCAGTATCAATCCAGGTAACCAGAGAACAATACCCGGAAATGCCAGAAGCACTGCAATTGTAATGACATCTGCAATAAAGAATGGCGTTGCACCGCGGAATACATCCTGCACAGAGATGTCTGGCCGGACACCGGCAACTACGAAACAGTTCAGCCCTATAGGCGGTGTTATCAGACAGAGCTCTGCCATTTTGACAACTATGATACCAAACCAGATTGCACACTGATTGCCGGTCATTCCGAATGCGGAGTCTGCTGCGGCAACGTCTATTCCTCCATTAAGGGCAATTACGACCGGATATACTACTGGCAAGGTCAGCAGCAACATGCCTATGGCATCCATAAACATGCCAAGCAGTGCATAAATTGCCAAAATGAAGAGCAAAGTTATCCATGGAGATTGCTCAAGGCTTGTTATTGCGCTTGAAACGGTTCCGGGTAAATCCGCATATCCAAGGAAACGCACATAAATCAAAACACCCCATATGATCGTAAAGATCATGATTGTAAGCTTAGCCGTTTCCATTAGTGCGCTGCTTAACTGCTTCCAGCGCATGCCTTTCCACAGAGCCATAAGCAAAATAACGAAAGCACCCAATGCGCCTGCTTCAGTTGGTGTCGCCCAGCCAAAATAGATACTATAGATGATAATAAAGACCACGAAGATGATCGGGAATGTGCCGGGGAGGCTTTCAAATCTTTGCTTCCAGCTAAATCCGCCAACAGGAGGCCCAAGCTTCTTGTTGAATGTTGCCATCAGGACAACAAGCCCGCCATAAATCAAGGCAGATACAGCGCCAGGTACAAAGCCTGCCAGCAGCAGTGGCCCAACAGATTGCTCCACAATGATTGCGTAAATTACTAGTATTGCTGATGGCGGTATCAGTGATGCAAGCGTACCACCCGCTGCAACAACTCCAGCTGCAAAGCGTTTGTCATACCCAAGCTTCAGCATTTCGGGGATAGCAATTCTTGCAAATACTGCTGAAGTTGCGATGGATGCACCTGACACGGCAGCAAATCCTGCTGTCGAGAATACAGTTGCCACGCCCAGTCCACCAGGAAGCCAGCCGACCCAACGTTTTGCTGCCTCAAAGAGATAGCGGGTCAGTCCGGCATAATAGGCCAGATATCCGATGAGAATAAATGGTGGAATGATGGACAATGAATAGGTCGTTACTTTTGAGTGTGGTATCTGACCGACAATATTTATTGCGATTTCGACGCCTTTTTCAAAGCCTGCCTGTTTTGAAAATAAAATAACCAGCCCAAGAAAACCAACAAGTGCAGCTGCAAAAGCGACGCGCACACCAAGAAATACGAACAGGATCAGAAGACAGTTCATATATATGCCGATGTCGACCGGCGTCAGAGACATAAACCATTCAGTCATTTTCAGGATGCTCCGTTCTTATCATTTATGCCATCCATGAGTTCGGCTTCCATTTTGGCATGTGTTGCAACGTCAATTGGAAGGGGGACTCCGACAGGTTCATTCTCGTTATTTATGAAAGCACGGGTGTAGCCCCATAAATGCAATAACAGGCGTATGAGCAGCAAGGACAGGGAGAGCGGGACCAGAAACTTAAATGGCCATAGAGGGAGTGCAATATCGATCGTGCTATCGTTGGAGCTGGCTACAAAAAATGCAGAAAACCCACTTGAAAACAGAGTACTTATATTTTCCCAGAAATCGCCTTTTATTGAACGCTCGAAATGATAATAGCTGCCAAAAATAAGAGCTACCGTAATTAGTATCATCAGCAAGGTACTGATTATTTCCGCCAGCCAGAGGAAACGTCCCTTAAGCTGTCCGATAACAATATCCATACGGATATGTCCACCGATACGGTGGCAGTAGGCGATACCAATCAAAGCGAATATCGCCATAAACTGCTCAACCCAATCGATAAATCCGGGCACAGGAGCATTAAAAAATTTTCGACTGAGAACCTGTGTTACAGCGAGAAGCATAAGTGCCAGAACAACGATTCCGGCAAATAAATTAAATACCTTCTCAACTTTATGCATACCCTGATCTATTCGGGAATACAGGGAATTATCCGTTAGAACGGTGCCACCAGACATTTTTTATTATTCCTTATCTGAATAAAAGGCCCTGCCACAATTCTGAGGCAGGGCCAGTGAGTACATGTGTTGGCGGATTATTTTTTCTTGAGAGTTGTAATCACAAGGTCATAGAGTTCTTTGCCAGGAATACCGCGTTTTTCCATAGTTTTAAGCCAAGCATCCCTTGCCGGACCTGCTGCTTTTTCTTTAAAGCTGGCGATATCCTCATCAGAGAAAGTGACTTTTTTGATATTCTTGTCTTTGAGAACAGCACTGAATTTCTCATCCTGAATAACTTTATAATTTTTCAGGTAATGGGCCAGAGCTGGCTCAATGGAGTCTGTAAGTGCTTTTTTGTGCTCATCAGAAAGAGCATTGAAAGCATCGGTATTTACAACGACAGGACAGTTCACTGTTCCAGGGTTAAGGTTTGAAGTCCACCATTTTGAAATATCAATTGTGCGGTAAGAGATATGTGCGTGCTCGGCGAAAGCAACGGCAGAAACCACACCGGAATCCATCGCATTATAGATTTCTGATGCCGTCATTGATGTTGGTACTGCGCCAACGGCCTTGAACGCGTTACCAATACCACCAGTTGCACGAATACGAATGCCTTTAAAGTCTGCAACTTTTTCAGGGGCTTTACCAACACCGGCAACATTATATTGTGGCATAGGGCTTGGCATCAGAAGCTTTGCTTTCCAGCGGGCAAGGTCTTTCTGCACTGCCGGATGCGCATAAACGGCTCGAGAAACGGCAATTTCCTCTTCCAGTGTACTTACACCAAGGAAAGGCAATTCAAGAACTGTGATTGTCGGGTTTTTATCACGGTGATAGCCTGCGCAAAACTGGGCCATCTGGAAAGCACCATAGGAAATTCCATCGAGATTGGCTTTACTTTTTGAAAGAGCTCCACCGTAAAACAGTTTTATTTTAAAAGCACCTTTGGTTTTTTCTTCAACTGATTTCGCCAAATGTTCTACATGCTCGGTAAATGCACGGCGTTTACCCCATAAGGATACCTTCCATTCAACCGCCATTGCTTCAACAGATGTGAATGCAAGTGCAGTAGTAGCAACTATCAGAGTCTTAAACTTAAGGTTCATTCGTTCCTCCCTTTGAAAACACAGAGTATGACCAGTGATGCTTTTAGTTTATTCGGATTATTAAAGTGTTATCCTGTCGTTCTCTGGCCTGACCAACAAGTACAGCAGATATCAGATCCTTTTTATTATTGTACGCACCAGTATAAATACAGCTTATGGGAAAATGAGATGCTACAATAGTAGAATAGGAGGTGTATTTATCCTGCAAGCCTGATGGGGCGGGATAAATATGATCTGAATAACTTTTCCATACATCGCATCTGCCCCACCCCTGTGTCGCTTTTCAGCCGACATACAGAGGAATAACAGCACTCTTAAAAATTATTCAAAAGATAGTGATATGCAGCAACGACAGAAATTAAGTATGTAATCCGTAAAAAACATATATTACGTTTTTGCAATAATAAAAGAGAGCGGTACTGACTGTTATGTCTGAAGTCATTCCAACCCAGAGACTGCATTATATGGATAGCCTGAGAGCGCTGGCGATGATCCTTGGAGTTTTTTTCCATGCAGCGATCTGTTACGCAATTACATTCCAGGATGCATGGATTGTTAAAGATAAGAGTTCTGAATTAATTACAGTTTTTGTTATATTAAGCGGATCATTCCGTATGCCACTTTTTTTTGTGGTTGCAGGTTTTTTCGCCAATATGCTGCTTCAGAAGCGTGGCACTCAGGCTTTTATCAAAAACCGTCTTATCCGCCTTACACTGCCATTAATTATTTTCCTCCCTGTCCTGCTTGGAGCACTGGCACTGCTGGTAATCTTTGGTGAGTACTATTCAGGGAAGCTTAATGAAGCTGCCAATCTGAATCAGGATATAAAAACTCACCATTTGTGGTTCATATATTACCTGTCAATTTTTATTGCACTCGCGCTTACTGTTCACCGGGTAGAAAGTGATATACTTGAAAACATCCGTGAGTTTATTCTTTCACGGGCTTATTTTCTTTTGCTGATCCCCCTATTCGTCGCACCGGCTATTTATCTTAATGGAGGTGAAGTCGAGGCTGCTGTTGCTCTTATTCCCGAGCTCTGGATGTTTGGATATTTCGGGCTGTTCTTCTTTCTTGGCTGGCATATATTTGCCTATCAGAATTTTTTCAGCCTCGTTGAACGCCATCTTCTGAAACTTTTCGTAGCTTCAGGGATCCTATTTATTGTGTTGCTTTACATGCTGCAGACAAACACGACAGATGCGAAAATACCTCCGGTTACCTTTGCCGTGACAGGCGCATATACAACTTTTTACCTCATCCTGACAGCAATAGGGCTTGGAAGACGGTATCTGAACAGGGAGAAAAGGTGGATGAGGTATATGTCTGATGCTTCCTACTGGATATATCTTACACATGTTCCACTGGTGATGCTGTTCCATATTCTGCTGAAGCCTGTGGATATCAATCTATGGATTAAATACTGGATTACAGTGGCTGCAACCATGCTGATCGCGACTATCAGTTATCACTATCTGGTGAGGTATACAGTTATTGGTGCCATGTTAAACGGTAAACGTGAACGGTCACACATGGAAACATCCAAGGTATCTGTATAAATGACTGCTTCAATTGCTCCAGCAGGAATAATTCCGGCTGGAGCGACCGAAATAGATATTTTACTTCACAGCGGCATCTGTAAATTTGCCAAGTGCCCCTGTAATTTTTGTGAAAACAGCATCTTTATCCGTGATGCCATATTTTGTCTTAAGGTATGCAGGTGAAGGATAGCCGAGACGTACCTTTCCGTCCTTGCCTTTCCAGGCGATTGCCTTGAGAGGCAAATCAAGTCCGATCTTCTGATTGGATTGCATAAGCGGTGTACCAAGTTTCGGATTGCCAAAAATCAGCAACTCGGTTGGTTCAAGCGCCTCGCCGACTTTTTTGGCTCCCGCAGCATGATCAATACGGGCAAAGATGGTGATCCCCTTGCTTTCAAGCACAGTCTTCAGTTTATCGATGGTTTCACTGACGGAATGCGCGCTTTCCTTGATAACAAGGTTCTTGTCATCAGCAAATGCAGTTGTGAATGGCAGGGAAAGGCAAACAAGTAATGCTAGGAAAAGTTTTTTCAAATTCTCTACTCCTGATAAGGTTTAGGAAATATCCGACCCAATCATCCGTAGAACGCAAATTTGTCTAATTTGTCTTAATAACGCAGTTGTGAACACGAATACACAATGTACGCAGAGGATATACGAACATCTGATCGCATATCCTCTGCGTTTCAACATTGTTCAATAGCTTTATGCAGGCACTTAAAATGCCAGCACCCTATTCTTCAACAACCAGTTTACCCAAAATTCTGACCAGATTTTTCTTATCTGTATCTGTCAAAGGCTCATTAAAGTAGTTAGCGATTGATTTCTGATAAACTGTCCACATTTTGCGCTTCATTGCCTTACCATCTTTGGTAATTACGGCATAAGCGCCACGGCCATCTTCTTCACATGGTTCGCGAACAACAAGTTCCTTTTTCTCCATGCGGTCGATCAACCGGGTGATGTTGCTTTTGCTGAGCAAAACTTCTGCACCAACTTCACTGATGCGTAACTTTTTAGAAGACTGTCTATCCAGCTCCAGAAGTACGTCATACCAGCCAAGAGGCGGCAGATTTGCGGCCTTAAGGTCCGCTTCCATTTGCTCAAGTAAAATCTGCTGAGTGCGCACAAGCTTCACCCAGGAAGATATGGTCATATCGTCAAGTTTTTTTGTCATAACAGTAGTATATCATTTTTTCAGTTTAATGCAACGTACCTTATGCAACTACAAAAAAGAAATCGCATTTACTACGTTGAAATTTGTTTGCTCTTGTCACCACACTGGTATATGTAAAGCCCATGACTTTACTTCCGATAGATCAAGCCCTTATAAAAGTTACAGAATCCTTAAAAATTCTGTCTTCAGATAAGGTTTCTGTTGCAAAGGCACTAAATCGAGTGCTTACAGAAGATATTTTTGCAAAATTGACACAGCCCCCATTTAGTTCATCAGCAATGGATGGTTATGCTGTGCGCGCGGAAGACCTGAATAGCATACCTGTTACACTTGATGTAACAGGAGAGTCAGCTGCAGGGCACAGTTTTTCAAAACCTGTGCAAAAATGTCAGGCTGTCAGGATATTCACAGGCGCGCCGGTGCCTGAAGGTGCTGATACTGTAATCATGCAGGAGAATACCACCCGAGAAGGTGACAAGGTAACAATTACAGTCGGGAATGATATTGGCGCCAATATACGCCCAAAAGGAACTGACTTTAATCAAGGCGATGTTCTGCTTAAATCAGGAACAATTTTAACTGCCAAAGATCTTGCACTTGCTGCCGCCATGAATTGGGGTGTCTTAAATGTGAGGAGAAAGCCAGTTATCGCTGTTCTGGCTACAGGAGATGAATTGGTAGAGCCCGGGGAAACACCAAACCCGGATCAGATTATTTCTTCTATCCCCTCAGGTCTTGTATCCATGATAGAAAACTGGGGTGCAGAAGCTCTTTATCTCGGCATTGCCAAAGATAATGAGACAAGCCTCAGGGAGAAAATTTCGAAAGGCCTAGCTGCCGATATACTTATTACCATCGGCGGTGCTTCTGTCGGAGACCATGACCTTGTACAAAAGGTGCTTCGTGATCTTGGAATGGATTTAAACTTCTGGAAAGTTGCAATTCGGCCAGGCAAACCAATCATGCACGGTCAACTTGGTGATACACATGTTCTGGGTCTGCCAGGCAACCCGGTGTCTGCGTTTATCTGTGCAGAAATTTTCCTGCGCGAAATGATCGGGAAGCTTCTTGGTACTGATTGCAATAATCATAATATAGTGCAGGCATTTCTTGCTGAAGAGCTTTCCTCAAACGGTCCAAGGCAGCATTATATGAGAGCGTCTACAAAACAAAGGGATGACGGCCTGCTGGATGTTATACCAGCAGCTTCGCAGGATAGTTCCCTGCTAAAAACATATGCAAGCAGTGATTGCCTGATTGTTCGTTCTCCACATGCTCCACCTGCAAAACGTGGTGAGGTCGTAGATATTATCCTCATATAGTTACACTGCAGTGTTAATCTAACATCACAGCGCAGCACAGAAAGTGCGGTTTTTTCAATATTTAGGCTTGTTTATTTTTCCTGAAGGTCGTATACATGTTCCTGTTTTGTACAGTTTTGTACTCATATTAGTCCATATGCAGAACAAAACCTGTATCTGAGCTAAAAAGGCTTTCAATTCATCTCTATAAGAGGAAAATTTACTATGCTCACTCCTAAACAGAAAGAACTCTTATTGTTTATCCACGAGCGTGTAAAAGAAAGCGGCGTTCCACCTTCATTTGATGAGATGAAAATTGCGCTGGATCTCAAATCCAAATCAGGTATTCACCGGTTGATAACAGCTCTGGAAGAGCGAGGTTTTATCAGACGGCTCCCCCACAGGGCACGCGCACTGGAAATCCTTAAACTGCCAGATTCCATGCCTCAACTTGCCGAGACCAACCGCAGTCAGGGTTTTTCCCCCAGTGTCATTGAGGGCAGTCTTGGCAAACCCAAAGCAAGCCCCCAGGCAGTTTCTATTGAAAGCAGCGCTGAAAGTGCCGGTTTTAAAGTCCCTCTTATGGGGCGCATCGCTGCCGGTGTTCCAATCAGCGCTATTGAACACCAGACCCAGGAAGTCGATGTTCCACCAGAAATAGTGTCTCAAGGTGTTCACTACGCTCTTGAGGTTAAAGGGGATTCCATGATTGAGGCGGGTATTCTGGATGGTGATACCGTTATTATTCGCAAGGGGGATACAGCCAATAACGGGGATATTGTTGTAGCCCTTATTGATGATGAGGAAGCAACTTTGAAACGCTTACGTAAAAAAGGTAAGTCTGTTGCTCTGGAAGCGGCCAATCCTGATTATGAAACCCGGATTTTTGGACCGGACAGAGTGCGTGTTCAGGGACGTCTTGTTGGGCTGATCAGGAAATATTAATACCACCACAGGCCCTTGCCTGACAGCCTCCTAATCCAGCAAAAAGCTCAAAATGGCATCCTGTTTTGATAGTATAATAGATATTATCCAGGCAAAACTTGTGTGAAATGCCTGTGTGCTGAAGAAAAAAGCAGGAATTTTTTGTTACTTTTGCCCTATTTTATGGGGCAAAGGCATGGGCCATTCCTGTTTATTAGCCATGAAATTCCCTAATACTGTTATTATTTGGTCTAATATGGCAGTTTTCGAGCAAAATATTTTAACGCAATCAATATAATTATCCTACCTAACTAAACTATTCCTGTGACACATCGGGACTATTTTTCTCCTCAAAACAAGGCTTGAGTAGATTTTTTTTCTTTTTTAGCCCTCCATACGGACACCCTATAGAATATACTTCTCAAAATTACCATTTTACGCTATATATAGTGCAATAATTTTTGAAGGGGGCCTTAAGTGCTTAATCAAGTAGAAAAACATGATGCTTACGCTCAGGAAGAGTTTGATGCACAAGCCGAGGTTGCAAATCTCCTTGATAGCTACGGACATTTAGAGGCCCAAGCCCTTCTCGAACCTATGCTGAAGCACATATTTAAAGGTCAGATTGTTGTAAGCTCATCGTTTGGGGCTGAATCTGCCATTCTTCTTCATATGGTTTCCAGAATAGACCCGAATACACCTGTTCTCTTTATGGATACCGGAAAGTTATTTCAGGAAACCATTGATTACAGAGATCAACTGACGGAAATGCTTGGACTTACCAATGTCCGTATCGTTCGCCCGGATGATGAAGCTATAAAAGCTCAGGATCCGGATGGTAATCTCTGGATGAGTTCAACGGATTCCTGCTGTGATGTTCGCAAGGTTAAGCCTTTTGATACGGCGATTGAGAAATATACTGCTGTAATTACCGGCAGGAAGCGATATCAGGCGACGACAAGAACAACGCTGGAGGTCATTGAGCATGATGGAAAGCAGTTCAAGATTAATCCGGTAGCTAACTGGAATATTGAGCAGCTTCAGGCCTACATGAAGACCTACGACCTTCCAGCTCACCCTCTGGTTTCCAAAGGTTATCTTTCTATTGGCTGTGAGCCGTGTACTTCTCCAGTTAAAGAAGGAGAGGATCCCAGAGCAGGCCGCTGGCGTGGTGAAGAAAAAACCGAATGTGGTATTCACTATGTAAATGGAAAAATGGTGAGAACTGGCGCTCCGGCTTAAAAAAGAGCTATTCCTCTTAATTTTCAAAGCCCTGTAATATTTCTATTACAGGGCTTTTTTACGTTTTAATCTCACTATCCAGCCCACCTTGGGATTATCGGAGGTCTGAGTAAGGGAGGGCAGAATACAATCTAACCCTCGCCCATAATAATCTACTAACCTCTGCCCACCATTGACTGATAATAGGCATGAAGGCGGGTTAGCCTCTGGGATATATTTTCTGCTCTGGTCAGATATTCCTGACTTTGCTGCATTGCAATCTGCTGCCTTGTTGAGGCTTCATCCTGAGCGCCGGTATTTGCAGGGGTATATTGCTCGCCAGACTGGTGGTTGAGCATATCCGCACGTTCCTGTAACTCATCCATTCTTTGCTGTAAAATACTAACAACAGCAGAGTTTACAGCTGCATAGTTGTTGATTGAATCTTTGGTATTCTCATTCAGTTCAGACTTGGCCGACTGAACAAGCCGCTCCACCATAGGAAAGAAGTCATTCTTAATGAGTGTAACAAGCTCATTAGCCCACTCTTCTTCCTTGCGTTTCTTTTTCCACCATTGTTTCCACCAGCTATTATCAAGATCCAGGGAAATCGTGTGGTTCAATGCCAATGTTGAAAGGTACGGCTCTCCTTCCAGAACATCTTTTAAATTCAGAAACTCATTATTTATATGAGGGGCAACTTCGGCTAGTATCTTTCTTAATTCATCAACCGCAGTTGCCTGCGCTGCATTTATCTGGCCTGCAGCCTGTTTACAGATATTAAGAAACTCATCTTCCAGTGTGCGCCGGATCTTCATGGTATCACAGCGCCAGACCTTATCCCGCTGCCCCTGCTGGACAGCCCGTACCATATTCAGAGATTCCGTATCCGCAAACTGAATGATAATATCATTGAGCTTGGTCCTGAAATGGTCAAGAATGGTTTCTTTCAGAGTTTCAAGCTGCTTTTCATATAATATATTGCAGTAGGATGCTTTGGAAGACATATCACTCAGATAAGCTATATGCCCGTTTACGGTCTGCACTTCATTACTGGTAGCAGGGTTTATATGTGCGGCACCGTTGGCAAAGCCTTTATTCTTGGTCATCTTATTTTTGAGTACTGCCAGAACTGCCTCAACCGCAAGATTCAAATTTGAGATAATCTTGGCGACGGATGACCTGCCCTTACCTTTCAACATCAGATGAGAAAGTGTCATTGCAACTTCCGGAATGCCGGAACAGCGGAACATGTTTGCCCGATCTTCCTCAGTCATTGGTGGCGTATTCTGACCATTTTCAGCGCCTTTCTTCCAGGTATGCTGGCCCCAGATTGCACTACCGACAATTATTGGAAAATCAACAGAAGGGAATTCATTATTAAGCATATAACGAACATGAGAACGAATATCCTCTGAATCCTGCCGCCAGTCATTAAGCTGGTCAATTCGGTTGATAAAAATAATAATCCGATCTTTGTGAAGCCCCTGAAGGATCCTGAGCAGCCCCAGGTCTGTCATTGAAAGAGCCTGCTGAGCATGCAGAACAACAATGAAAATATCAGCACTATCAAGATTTTGACATGTAATCTCGTCGCGCACGAAGAATGGGTCATTTGTACCCGGGGTATCAATAAGGGCTGTTGGATAAGCAAAAGGAAATGGTTTCAGATAGACGTCAGCCGCCTCTGTGATATCTGAAAATCTACCGATTTCCGAAGCCCCGACATCATCATTCCAGATTTCTCCAGCACAAACATATTTACGGATAACATCAGATGTAACATTGTCATACCAATGGCTTCGTCCAAGTAGCTGATGGAACTCTCCACCCAGCCTCTGCTCCGCACGGGCACGCATTTCAGCCAGCTGGCGGGCAAGACGCCCTTCCTCGAACCCCGGTAAAAAGCGCTCAACAAGCTCGCGAAGCTTGCCACCACCTTCAGCAATTCTTTGCCAGTCATCTTCTTCGAAAAAATTAAATTCCGCGCTTTCGCTTGGCAGGTCAATATCTCCGAAATGCAGGCGTGTAACAACAGTCGTCCACGGATTTACGTCCGAAGGAAGTAAATCACTACGGCCAATTAATGCGTTGATGAATGCACTTTTGCCAGCCTTCATTTGCCCAATTACGGCAACGCGGCATGTCTGAGAAGAAAATTCATTAATGTATTCATTGAGTAGTTTATGTACATTGGAATCCAGAGAAACTTCATCCAGTAACTTAGATATATCTCTACCATTTTTTTTTAGCTCAGACATAAATGCCTGCATGTCCCGACCAATATTCATATCGTCAGGAACTTTTGGCAACTGATCCGGGTTGTGTGCCAAATTCGTTGAGGTATTCAAAACTATCTCACCAATTTCCATTTTAACGCGTCGCTCTCGGTAGTTTCAGAGGTAAACCAGTTCTTATAAATCCGGTTTATCAAAACAGTCATTCTATCAACAGAAAGTCATCATACGTTCATTTGAACTTCAATAATGCAATGCACAATACCCCTGAGAATGTCATTTACTTGATTATCTCTTTATAATGTGATTTTTCTTTGTCTCCCGACCGGGAAAACAACATTGCTGTTCTTTGTTTATGGTAAATGTATGACTTTTTATCTTCTGAAGAATTTCTTTGTAAATTTATTGAATCACGATTGTGTTAAGCGTAAGGTCATTTGCAAATAGAATATAAAATCAACATAGTTTTATATTTTAAATCACTGGCGGACAAGAAACAGAGTCATTTGAGTTATGAAGAAAAGCGAACCTAAATCTGAGATTGAAATCGATGAGATCAAAACGATCCTGAATCAACTTCAGTCGATGCAGGTGCCAACGAACAAAAATACTCCCCAATCAAATGCGAGTACTCCGCCCAAAAGCCCGGTACAGCCGCAAGTTCCTCCTGCCAGCTCCGCCCCTGAAATGATTTCAGGCACTAAAGGTGGGGACTATACAATAATTGCGGCTTTCTCTGCCTGTTTTGCAGCAAGTCTAATTGGCGGCTTCTTTTTATATAACAATCACAATGATGTACGAAATGCCCTCAAGGATTTTACTAATCCCAAGATTACCGGCAACCGTGTAGAAAATACGGAAAAAACAGAAAAAGTGGAACGCACTGCTGTTGCAGAGCCTGTTGAACTGAGACAAAACTCATCCGAAGTTAAAAAGAATGCTACTTTATCTGTTCCCTACACCAGCAATACAAACCCCTACCCCCCAAAAAATAACAGGAATGTCAAAAAGGCTGAAGCTCTGATGAAACAGGGCAAAATACAGGAAGCCAGGATGCTGCTTACAAAAGAAGCAAGCCAAACCGCTGCGGCGGATGATTTGTCTTATGTGGATGTAGCGTTTCTTCTAGCTCAGAGTTACGACCCTAATTATTTGTCCAGCCTGTCTTTTTCCGATTCAGATGCCGATCTTATTGAAGCAGAACGCTGGTACCGCCAGTGGTATAAGGTTGCCAGCAAAAAGGGAATCGTAAAAAACCAGCAAAGCCTGCAGGGCATTCTTGAAACACTACGATAATCAAATGAAATATCTTCATTACTACAGGTATAACTGCTACTGATTATCGTTTAGTGTCTTTATTTAAATGCCATCCTCTTCTAGATTGGTTCTTTATAAGAAAAATGGGACGCGCGCCCCATAACCCGGTGAAATATTTGGATAATATTCTATGATTACAAACCCGCTAACGATCGGCCGCGAAGATCATGAAAAAACCCGCCTTTTCCTGCAACAGCTTGATGCTGCGATGCTTCACCTGGAGTCCAAACTGTCTGTGCACGAAAGCGTTGAGACTATTGTAAGAGCTCTCAGACGAGTCCGAATGAAACTTGCAAGACCCTTAAGGCTGGCAATTGCAGGGGAACTCAATGCCGGAAAGACAACCTTTTCCAACGTTCTTATCGGGAATACAACACTTCCAACGCGGGCAATTTCGAATACAAGAATTCCAACTCTGATCCGTTATTCAGAAAAGCCTGAAATAATGGCAACTTTTAATGATGGAAGCAGCCGAATTATCCGCCAGGGTGACTTTGATGATTCTTTGGAGATGATGCGCCTTGATGTTGGACTTCCCAATAAGCTTTTGAGATCCGTAGAGGTTCTGGACTGTCCAGGATTATCAGATCCTCATATCCTTCCGAATAATTTCAGCATTGCGCAATATCATGTAGATGCAGCAGTATGGTGTACCTCAGGAACGGGCCCCTGGAGAAAAAGTGAAGAAGACAGCTGGCTGGCATTTCCGGAAAGGATCCGGAATAGAAGTCTTCTGATTGTTACGCGTAAGGATAAGCTGGATGAGGACTCTCAGCATAAGATTCTGCTTCGCCTGCGCCATGAAGTTAAGGGTCTGTTTAATGAGATTGTCTTTATGTCATCAACAGACGCCCTGCATTCCTATGAAATTGAAATGGACCCACTCGCCGTCTGGAGATATAGCGGCGGGCAGGAGCTGGACCTTAAACTATCAACGCTGATTGCGCGTATTCAGGATCATCGCTATGAAACTGCAAAAATTGTTACAGACAGATTGACAAACAAATTTCTGAAGCTTCTCTCCTGAACAACTACTTAGCCAGCGATGCCATATAATTTCTCCAGCCACCGAATTCTGTTATTTCAGTAGCTCCTTCAATTCCCTTGCCTTCGCAAATGAACCCTTTTACCTGCTCTCCCGTATCCAAAGTCAGTGTACCAATTCCCAGAGGAGAGGGTACTCCAACCATGAACTCACCAAATCTTGATTTTGGTACTGCCCAAGTCTCTATCTCGATGCTTCCACCTTCATCATCCCGTACCAGTCCCGGACGGTATGGAGGACCACCTGCCAATGCATAAAAGCGGTAACATGCTGCTGTTTTGGCCTTGCGCAGGAAGCGTGCATTTAATCTGGTTAACTCTCCATTTAATGGAAGACCTGACATATGAGCTCCTACAACAGCGAGTTCAATCTCGTCAGTTGTAGGCTTTCCAGCTGTTTGTGTTAACTCAGGCAACCGCCATCTGGTTGCACCTGGTGAGGTGTTTGATTCCTTCTGCAACACACGCGCCAGAGAGGCAAGCTTTGCATCCTCTCCTGAAGCAGCGAGAAGTGTTACACTTCCGGGCAGACCATCTTCTCTTTTCGCAACGGGAACAGCAATGCCGCACATATCCAGAAGATTTACAAAATTTGTATAGGTTCCAAGTCTTGCGTTGGTATCGAATGGGTCAGATATGACCTGCTCTACCGTATAGTAAGTTGGGGCAGTTGGTACGCAGAGCATATCAACAGAGGCCAGTACCGGTTCGACCCGGGTTTCCAATTCTTTGAGATAATAGATATTTCTAAAGGCATCTGCCGCAGTAAGCCCTTCTGCTTTCTCAATAATTTCCCGGGTAATTTCATGTAAAGCATCAGGCTTGCATTTTAACAGGTGCTCAATAACAGTGAAGCGCTCTGCTACCCAGGCACCATCATATAACATCTGGGCAACCTGATAGAAGATTGAGAAGTCCAGTTCAACAACTGTACCGCCAAGCTCTCTTATCATATCGAGTGTATGGTCGAATGACTTTTCCTGCTCTGCATCACCATAAAATTCACGAGTTTCGACACTTGGAACACCAACAGTGAATGTTTCAGGCAATGGTGCCAGATTACTGACAGGTATACGTCGGGAGAAGCCATCACTGTCGTCATATTCGCTGGTGGCTCTGTAAACAGCAAAGGCGTCATCAACATTCAGGGCAAAAATAGAAATAGTATCCAGAGTTTTACAAGCAGGCACGACACCAGTTGCAGACAGCGCCCCTAAAGTGGGTTTTAACCCGACAATATTATTC
>JBOEGA010000018.1:0-69584 GCA_050633205.1 Methyloligellaceae bacterium
GGTCCATGGCAATTGTGTTTCTGCAGGTTGCTATGCGATGACAGATCCGGTTATCACTGAAATATGGTCAATTGTAACTGCTTCTCTCAAGAATGGGCAAAAGAGATTTCATGTCCATGCCTTCCCTTTCCGAATGACTGAAATCAACCTGGCTATCAACAATGACAGCCACTGGTTCCCATTCTGGAAAACTTTAAAACCTGGATACGACATTTTTGAAAAACAGCGCATTCCCCCCAGAATTGAAGTCTGTAATAAAAACTATATTGCAACTCAGGGACCTGACAATAATCCGGGCAGTACCACAATTATAAAAAACTGTAATAACCTTTCTACCGCAAACCTTTGAATCCTTCTTGATAATCAGGCTTAATTTTGTGTAAAGCAATTTATTTTACATAACATTGAGATTCTGTTGAAAGGTTTCATATGAGAGATTCAAGCCGACACTCAGTCTGGAATATATTTCTGATCACTATTTTTTTCTCCTGCTTTCAATCTGCTGCGGGAAATGCAGCAGCACCAAAATTAAAACTCATTCAATACAAAACATCTGATGGCACCAGGCTTTCTGCCTACATCATGCGCCCACGCAGCCGCAGCCGCAAACCCGCTATCATCGCATTGCACGGCTGTAGTGGGCTGACCAGAAACAAACATACCTTGCTGTCACGCCATAAAGACTGGGGAGAGAGATTTGTAAAATGGGGTTATGTAGTGATTTTTCCAGATAGCCACGGATCTCGTAATATATCCTCGGTATGCACAACCAGAAGACGTTCAATATCACAGTCTGATCGTGTGAAAGATGCTTTGGGAGCCTACAACTGGCTAAAGCGGCAACCATTCGTAAACAGCAAAAAAATAATGATTCTGGGCTGGTCTGAAGGTGCCATGACAGCACTTCGGGTCGCCTATTCAAAAAAAGGAAAAAGATTCAGACAGGCTTTTGCATTTTATCCTGACTGCAAAAGGCTTCTGAAAAATACTAAGGGAAAACAGAACATTCCCCTGACCATACTTATTGGCAGCAGGGATGACTGGACCTCCCCCAAACATTGCCAGAAACTGGTATGGGAACGTGGGGGACATATAATCATATACAACAGAGCATTCCATGGATTCGACATACCAAACGCCAAACTTCGCACTAGATTATGGCTCGCTTATACCGCAGCAGATTTTGGCGTAGCAAGAGTCGGAACCAACAAAAAAGCTAGAGAGCAATCAATCAGGGATATAAAAAGGCTTCTAAACCTCAAATAGAAAAAACTATTGTACAGAAGCCATCTTTGATTTCATGTCCCATATAACCGGAAGGTTATGCAGGTCAACTTTGCCAGAAGTACTGTATTCAACCTTTAAGCCGGTTTTGATAACGCGAATTTGGGTTGGATATGTTTTCTCGGTGCTGCCACGTTCACCAACAATCTCCATGGCAATCATCTTGTCCTTCTTGATACAACCTTTTATCCGGTCTTTTCTGTCATATAGAACAAAAACATTTTTCTCTTTGGAAATAAGAGAAGGATAACGTATTAGCTCATACTGTTTCCCACCGGTATACTGCGAAGAAACAAAGTCAAAGTCTCTGTCATTCACACAGGAAAGTACGGGCTTCTCTCCAAGAACCAGCTGCATGGAAAGGATAAGCGCAACTGATATAAAACCAACTACGGCAAATGCATTAACAAAAATATTGGTTAGAATTGGAGTAACTTTCATCCAGTTCACTCCCCCCTGATATATCTGATTATTATTGAGTTATCTGGAATTTACCCCCAACCTGAGGAAATGCCAACAAATTCTTTTTTTACATAACAAATTCAGGATTAATATGACCATTATTAAAATTATCCACTCTTGTGGAAAAGAGAGTAGGCGCACAGAGAAAATGGCCTAAAAAATCACCTTTTAAAGAAATAAAACACTAAAAAGGCCAGACAATCAGGATCGTAGGTAGCGAAACTGCGACAACAAGTATCTCCAGAGGTAACCCCATTCTCCAGTAATCGCCAAACTTATAACCGCCAGGTCCCATAACCAGAGTATTATTTTTATGCCCTATTGGTGTTAAAAACGCACACGAAGCAGCAACAGCAACAGCCATCAGAAATGGATCCGGGCTGACTTTTAGTGTATTTGCAATATCAAGAGCCACAGGTGCTGCAATCACAGTTGTGGCCGTATTGTTTAGAACATCCGATAATGTCATCGTAACAATCATCAGCAGCGCCAGTACGATAGCAGGAGAAGCTCCCGCAGAAATTGTAACAATCCCCTGTGCAATCAGAGCTGTACCGCCAGATTTTTCCAATGCAACTCCAATAGGAATCATTGAACCTAACAGCACGATAACGGGCCACTCAATCGAATCATAAACCTGCCGGATCGGAACAATATTTAACAGAACCATCAAACAACAGGCCAGTGCCAACGCAACCGGGAGATACAGAATACCAAAACTCGCAAGGGCAATAGCCCCTGCAAAAATCGCGACCGCTAAACCCGCCATTCTCCGGTTTACAACCTGCAATCCTCGCTCGGCTAGTGGCAGACCGCCCAACCAGTCTGAAATATGTTCAAGTCGCTCACTCGGTCCCATAAGCAATAGAACATCACCAGCCTGAATTGGTAGCTTCCTGACCCGCTCCCTGAAGCGGACACCTTGCCTGGAAACCCCCAGCAATGTAACGCCATGCCGATATAGAAGCTGCATGGAACGCGCAGAGCGTCCCTCAATCAGTGCTCCCGAAGGTACAACGACTTCACGCAATGTCACATCACCACCAGCGACCAGCCCGCCTCTTTTCTCGGCCCCCACATATTTGAGCTTCATGGCACCAACAAAATTATCAATTGCTTTTGGTGCAGCCTCCAGGACCAGATAATCATCAACCATAATCTCATGGCGACGCACAAACCCCTTTAGGCGCTTTCCATGGCGAACAACTCCAATAATAGCAACATCATGCTCCTCACAATCCATATCCAGATCATGTACAGTCTTGCCAATAATCTTTGCTGACCTGGGAACATGAACCTCCGCAATATAATCATCCAGTTCAAACAGTTCCTTGGCACTGTCCCTCTTGCCTCGTTCTACGGGAATAAGACGCCAGCCAATAAAGGCAACAAAAATAATCCCTACGAAGGCACAGGCCAGTCCAACAGGAGCAAAATCAAACATTTGAAAAGGTTCTCCGGAAACCTTCCCCCGAAATGCGGCGATAATAATATTTGGAGGCGTACCAATAAGTGTCACCATCCCGCCAAGAATTGTTGCAAACGACAGCGGCATAAGAGTAAGAGCTGGACTTCTCTTTCCCTTTTCTGCAGCCTGAATATCAACCGGCATTAATAAGGCCAGTGCAGCAACATTATTCATTAAAGCTGATAATGCCGCTCCAATCGTCGAAATAACCCCGATATGCGCCGAAATAGACCGGGAACCGTCAATGAGGTAGCGGGCAAAAATCTCAATAGCCCCGGAGTTTGATAGCGCCCGGCTCACAATAAGTACCAGTGCAATAACGATTGTCGCAGGATGCCCAAACCCATCAAATGCCTGCTCAGAAGGAACAACTCCTAATACAAGAGCAGCAACTAATGCCCCAAAAGCAACCAGATCATAACGCCAGCGTCCCCATATCAGTAAACCAAATATGGTAAACAACAGGGCAAAGAGAATAATTTGATCTTGAGACATTCGAAGTGACAGCTTTCAGCGCAGGTGTTTTAAATTTCGGATAACACGCAATTGCTCACACTGAGGTTAATGCAAGCTGAACCTGACATCTGAAATTGAAAAAATCCCCCGAAACTGAAAAGTTCCGGGGGTACAATGCCTTAACACTATCTAACTGATTTTCCCATGGCAACGTTTATATTTCTTGCCTGAACCACATGGGCATTCAGCATTTCGTCCAACCTTGCCCCAGGTCTGAGGGTTATTAGGGTCAATATCCACCCCTTCCTGCCTGTTACGAATAGGAGCAGGACGTTCACCATCCTCTTCATCATCAAACTCCATACCAAATTCATCCAGTTGGTGATGATGTGCCTCAATACCGGAAAGTTGCTGCAGCTGAACCAGCTCATCTTCACTATATGGCTCGGCATGCATCATTGTTTTGGTTACTTCCTCTCTCAGGCTGGAAAGAAGAGATTCAAACAATGCAAAGCTCTCGGTTTTATACTCATTTAGAGGATCTCGTTGACCATAGCCACGAAGCCCGACAACCTGACGCAAATGCTCAAGGGTCAATAAGTGCTCACGCCACAACCCGTCAAGCGTACCAAGCAGAACCTGCTTTTCAGCAGCACGCATAAATTCTGAGGTAAATTCAACTTCACGCTTCGCAGCCTTGGTTTTCACCTCATCCATAAGGCGTTCGCGAATTTCCTCATCCGCAATACCTTCCTCTTTTGCCCACTCATCGACAGGAAGGTCCAGCCCGAAAACTTCTCTCACAGATTCTTTAAGACCAGCAGTATCCCATTGCTCTGCATAGGCTTTTTCAGGGATAGTAGCAGCAACAAGGTCATAAACAACATCCTCGCGCATGCCATCAATCATCTCTTTAACATCATCATGCTGCATAAGCTCAACACGCTGTTCAAAGATAGCTTTACGTTGATCATTCATCACATCATCATACTTCAGGACATTTTTACGAATATCGAAGTTGTGACTTTCAACTTTTTGCTGGGCTTTCGCCAATGCTTTATTAATCCATGGATGAGCAATCGCCTCGCCTTCTTCAAGGCCAAGTGTCTGCAACATTTTATCCATACGCTGCGAACCGAAAATACGCATCAGATCATCTTCAAGTGACAGGAAGAATTTCGAAGCACCCGGATCACCCTGACGACCAGAACGACCTCGTAACTGATTATCAATACGGCGACTCTCATGCCGCTCGCTGGCAATAACATAAAGACCGCCACTATCCAGAGCAGCCCGCTTCTTCTGCTCAATATCTTTTTTAATTTCTGCTGTTCTAGCTGAAATTTGCTCTGCAGTTGGGACTTTCCCCTTCTTCTCCTGCTCTTCTTTCCAGCCATCGATAATCATATCCAGATTACCCCCAAGCTGAATATCAGTACCACGACCAGCCATATTCGTAGCAATCGTGATTGCACCAGGAACACCCGCTTGCGCAACGATATGTGCTTCCTCCTCATGGTAACGGGCGTTAAGAACCTTATGCTTGATCTTCCGCTTCTTTAGAAGCTCTGAAATATATTCTGATTTCTCAATGGAAGTCGTACCAACAAGAGCCGGCTGCTTACGTTTCTGACAGTCTTCAAGAAGGTCAATAATCGCATCATATTTTTCTTTAGCGGTGCGGTATATCTCATCATCATAATCAACACGGGAAACTGGAAGGTTTGTTGGTATTTCAATAACTTGCAGCTTGTAAATATCAAGAAACTCATCTGCCTCAGTAAGAGCTGTACCAGTCATACCACCAAGTTTTTCGTAAAGACGGAAATAATTCTGGAACGTAACAGAAGCCAGTGTCTGGTTTTCCTGCTGGATGGAAACACCTTCTTTAGCTTCAAGCGCCTGATGCAGTCCATCAGAATAACGGCGCCCTTCCATCATTCGACCGGTAAATTCATCAATGATGATTACCTGATCCCGCTTAACGATATAATCTTTATCTCTGCGGAACAGCTTGTGAGCACGCAATGCATTATTCACATGGTGAACAACTGTTACATTCTCTGCATCATACAAAGAACCATTTTTCAGAAGACCGGCTTCCTCCAGTAACTGCTCAACATGCTCGTTACCTGCTTCAGTCAGGGTAACATTCTTATCTTTTTCATCGAGTGTAAAATCTTCTTCAACAAGCAATGGCAATAACTTGTCAACGGCCATATAAAGTTCACTTCTATCCTCAATAGGACCGGAAATAATAAGTGGTGTTCGGGCCTCGTCAATGAGGATAGAGTCAACCTCATCCACAATCGCAAAATAATGGCCGCGTTGAACCATATCCTCTGTCGAATGCTCAAGATTGTCTCTTAGATAATCAAAGCCAAATTCATTATTCGTGCCGAAGGTAATATCACACTTATATTGTTTCTGCCTCTCATCTGAATCCATATCCGGCAGAATACAGCCAACTGTTAGCCCAAGGAATTCATAAACCTGCCCCATCCAGCCAGCATCACGTCCGGCCAGGTAATCGTTCACTGTTACAACATGAACACCTTTACCGGTCAGACCGTTCAGATAAACAGGCAATGTACCAACAAGAGTTTTACCCTCACCGGTTTTCATCTCAGCAATCTTGCCATCATTCAGCACCATACCGCCAATAAGCTGGACATCATAATGTCTCTGCCCAAGGGTCCTTTTCGCTGCCTCTCTTACCGTAGCAAAAGCGGGAACAAGCAGATCATCCAGGGATACACCTTCCTCAAGCTGAGCGCGGAATTCTTTCGTTTTTTCCCTCAACTCATCATCGGATAGCTTGGCAAAATCAGGCTCTATCTCGTTAATTTCTTCAACTTTTGCCTGATAGTCCTTCAATTTTCGATCATTTGATGATCCAAAGATCTTGGTAGCGATAGATTCTAGCGAAAACATATTATCTGAGCCTCAACATGGTCATGGGCAATAAAATCGTGACAGTTCTGAGCGTTACATTGGCATAAACACTGTAACTCCCGGAAACGTCATAGCTTCACCCGAAACCGAATAAATCCACGGAATATTAGTCCCATACGGATAATGAAAATGGTAATTCTTTTATCCTAAGTCGATCACTTCTCACAAAAAGTTCATAACAAAATTCTGAGAAACGTCAAAACAGCATAAAAAAGGAGGAGATTGCTTGAAAAACAATACACTTCCTTCATTCAAGACATACGGTTACCAACATTTTTTCTTCATCAATGACAGATAAGAGGGCTTGAAGCCCTTGTCAACGTAAGTATCGGGTGCTTTCGACGAAATACGATAGACAGATACTCATCACCTCTCAAATCAAATACGTCTACAGAAAGCAAAAAAGTTCAATCTTAAAGCATCACAATATCGTTAAATCTCTCATCTAACCATTAAATCAGCACATTACCTGCCCAAAGTTCGTTTTCCTTTCAAAAACGTAACTTGGAATATGCGACAGTTAGCGCTATGAAGTGCTGATAAACATATTCAAATTTCAATAAAAAGCGGAAATTTCAGGCTTAAAGTCAGGTGCCGCTATAGAATAAATGAGGTCTTTTTGTGAGAACACACCTTTACTCGACCCTTTCGGCATTTGTCGTATGTCTGTTCCTGCTTCCGACTCTGGGTAATGCAGAAAACAAGACTGTAGCAAAAATTGACGATACAGAGATTACAGAACAGGATCTCAATTTTGCTAAAATGGAAATGGGCCCCGAGCTTCAGAATATGCCTGTGGACCAGCAGCGCCTGATTCTGCTTGAGTATCTTATTCAGAACCATCTGCTGGCAACTGCAGGAAAAAAAGAAAAAGTGGATTCTGCAGCAACCTTTAAAGAGCGTCTGAAATATTACCGCAAACGTGCAATGCGCGACGCTTATGTCGAAAAGTTTGTAAGAACTTCAGTAAAAGACGAAGAAGCAAAGAAATTCTATGACGACCTTAAGTCAAAGAAAATTCGTCGTGCAAGCCATATCCTTGTTAAAACTGAAGATGAAGCAAAAGCTATTATTGCAGAACTTAAAAAAGGTACAGACTTTGCCAAGCTTGCTAAAGAAAAATCAATTGGCCCAAGCAAGGCAAGAGGCGGAGACCTTGGACCTCTTCAGAAAGGCCGCATGGTTCCGGCATTTGAAAAAGCAGCATTTGCTTTGAAAAAAGACGAAATTTCTGCTCCTGTTAAGTCTGAGTTCGGATGGCACGTAATCAAAATTACAGAACTGCGTGAACCGCCACTGCCTCCTTATGAGTCAGTAAAAGCACAAATTGTTCAGTCTCTTATTCAGAAAAAAGAACAGGAAACAATTCGTGATATGCGTGGCAAAGCCAAAATTGAAATTTTGGACAAAAAAATGGAAGCAAATATGAAAGCTATCCGTGGAAGCCATGCAGGAGCAGCTCCTGCCAAAAAAGCAGAAGAAAAGAAAAAATAGCAAGACATAAGCGATTTTCATCTTTATTAAGCAGGGCTGTCGGTTTCGACGGCCCTTTCTTTTATGATAAATTGGTTGTGTTCTCGGTTACCTGTAATATTCGAAGGATTCTCACTGTGGCAAATATCTCAAAAACCTCACCTCTTGCCCCCTCAAATTATCCCGAACTTCCTGCGATCTCTGGAGTGAAACTGGCTTCATGTGAGGCCGGAATTAAATATCAGGGCCGCCGGGATCTTATGCTCGCCGTACTGGATGAGGGAACGACAGTTGCAGGAACCCTGACCAGATCAAAAACGGCATCTTCACCGATTGAATGGTGTCGTCAAAGCCTGAAGCAGGGCAATGCCCGCGCACTCATCGTAAACTCCGGTAATGCAAATGCTTTTACAGGTATAAAAGGACTGGATGCAGTTCGAAAAACTGTTGATGCGGTAACCGGAGCAGTAGACTGCCTGCCAGATCAGGTTTTTGTTGCTTCAACGGGAGTCATAGGAGAACCACTTGATCCAGGTAAGTTTACCGGTAAAGTCACAACTCTGAAAGATCAGCTTTCAGATAGCGCCTGGGCAGAATCTGCCGAAGCAATCATGACAACCGATACCTACCCCAAAGTAGCGACAAAAACAGTCAAAATCGGTAACAGCACAGTCAAAATTAATGGAATAGCCAAAGGGTCCGGTATGATTGCCCCTGATATGGCAACCATGTTGGCATTCATATTCACGGATGCGGCAATATCCTCTGATGCCCTCCAGTCTCTATGCACCGAAAGCACAGAATATAGCTTTAATGCAATCACCGTAGATGGAGATACCTCAACAAGTGACACGGTCTTGTTTTTTGCAACCGGACAGGCCGATAACGGCAATACACCAACTGTAAATGATATAAATGATCCAGCCTTTTCAGACTTCAGAAAAGCAATAAATGATCTCATGCTTGATCTTGCCCATCAGATCGTAAAGGACGGGGAAGGTGCAACCAAATTTGTAGAAATCTGTATTACTGGTGCTGAAACAGATCTGGCAGCAAAAAAAATAGGACTGGCTATTGGAAATTCACCATTGGTAAAAACAGCAATTGCAGGTGAAGACGCGAATTGGGGCCGTATAGTAATGGCGGTCGGGAAGTCAGGGGAGGCTGCAGATCGTGATAAGTTAAGTATCTGGTTTGACAAAATCCGCGTAGCGCACAATGGTGAAGTCGACCCGGAATACCGGGAAAAAGACGCTGCTGATCACATGAAACAGGAAAATATCAAAATAAAGGTTGATATAGGCGTTGGTAATGGAAACTTTACCATATGGACCTGTGATCTTACTCACGGATACATTGACATTAATGCAGACTACCGCAGTTAACTAAAACTTAGGAACAATTTAAAAAATGAAAATTTTATTGGTTTCTGCATGTGCTCTCATTGATATTGATGGCAGAGTTCTCATTGCAAAACGCCCTGAAGGCCGCTCAATGGCGGGATTATGGGAGTTTCCGGGTGGTAAACTCGAAAAGAATGAAACCCCGGAAGAAGCATTGATAAGAGAATTAAAGGAAGAATTGGACATAGATGTCAGCATTTCCTGCCTGGCTCCCTTAACATTTGCCAGCCATCGTTATGAAGATTTTCATTTATTAATGCCACTCTATGCCTGCAGGCAATGGAAAGGTACTATACGCCCGACTGAAGGGCAGGAAATCACTTGGGTACGCCCTGTCCGCCTGTCAGATTATGAAATGCCACCGGCAGACGAGCCTTTAAGAGCAATGCTACGGGACATGATATAACGAATATTGAGGCTGATTTGTTTAAAAACCTGCTTCCAGCATTAAATTTGTTTTGGCAAAACAGAGGTGGCGTTACTTCAATTGAGTACGCGGTAATTGCTGCAGGAATCTCCGTCGCAATAGTCGTGACTGTAGGCGAACTTGCTGATCCGGTTGACGGTCTTATCGGACAGGTCAAAACCGCATGGGATGCCAACTTTGGAAGTTAATTCCTTTCCAATAGCCAGTTGATATAAAACCTTACACTTTAATAGAATAGCAGACCTTTCCTGATAGGATGAATTAGATTACTTCCTGGAGAGGGCGAATGCTTTTCAAAAAGTTAAATAATAATCTGGCGTTCATACTTTGCGCAATGTTGCTACTTGTTATGCTTTCATTAACGGTCAACTATGTTGCAGAATATACAGAAGAAAAGCTGGCCCTCGAAGATTCCAATGCTTTCACCTCCATGATAATGGACATGCAGAGCTTTTATGCCTCAGAAGTCGTTGCCCATGCTAAGAAAAACCATATAAAAGTTAAAAAGGACTACAAGGATGCAGGCACTGCTATCCCGTTTCCCGCAACATTCACACACGAATTCATCAAGAAACTTAACGAAAAATACCACAACAGAAATTTTCATTTCTACAGTGATCAGCCTTTTTATAAGCGGGTCGGTGGCGGTCCGAGAGATAAGTTTGAGCGGGAAGCGCTAAACTATTTCAAGTCAGGCAAGAGCAGTAAAAAGCACATCATTCAAAAGATAGCTGGCGATAGATATCTAAGATATGCACGCGCAATCAGAATGGAAAAAGGATGTGTACAGTGTCACAACTCTCATCCTGACAGCCCACATAAAAACTGGAGCATTGGAGATCTGAGAGGTGTCCATAGCTTAAAAATAAAATTACCGGGTTTCTCCATTTTCAATAATAAGAATCTTAATCCGCTAACAAATACAATCGTAGCCCTCTATGTTCTTGTTGCGTTTTTTGTATTTCTCCTGCTGTTTGCAATGAGAAAACTACAAAATGAATTTAACCAGAAACGTATCATCCAGGATCAGAATAACCAGCTAAAATCTGCAGAAAGTACCATCGCACTGAAAGACAACCGGGACACGGTTACAGACCTGCCAAACCGAAAAAGCTTTTATGAGTTTGTAAAAAAACAAATCACTAAAGCCAATCAGAACGGTTATGGTTTTTCTGTCATTGTTTTGGACTTGGATAATTTTAAAAATATTAATGACAGATATGGACACCATATCGGTGACTCACTGCTGAAAGCAGTAGGACAACGCCTCAAAAGCCTCACAACAGAGGAAGATATCGTTGCCAGACTTGGCGGTGACGAATATGCTATATGCTTCAATAGGTTGACCAACACAAAACAGATTAGCAAACTCACTCAGAGTATTATTCGAGAATTCGATAGACCGGTGATAGTAGAGAACAAACTGATAGATATCAGTGCAACAATAGGGGTCAGCAGATTCCCGACGGACGGTGACACGACTGATCTAATGATATCAAATGCAAGCATTGCTCTTGAAACAGCCCGAACAGACGGGACACAGAAATGCTGGTTCTTTGATAAAAACCTTCAAAACAGGGTCAGACAAAATGATCTTCTTGAAATTGATCTGAAAGAAGCAATTACAAACAATGAACTGGACATCTTCTATCAACCAAAAGTCTGCTTGAGAACGGGAGAAATAGCTGGTTTCGAAGCCCTCATTCGCTGGCCACATGCAAACCAGGGTTTTATCTCTCCGGAAGACTTCTTGCCTATTGCAGAAGAACGGGGACTGATCATTCCTGTCAGTCGCTATGTTGCCCGCCGTGTAGCCTTTGATATGGCAACATGGCTGGATAAGAAAATGCTGAAAGGCCGTATAGCAGTCAATGTTCACTCTCATCAATTAAAAAATATGGAAGAAATGGAAGTCCTCATAGACATATTTGATGAACATGGCATCCCCCCTGAATATCTGACACTCGAAATTACTGAAGGCTGTGTAATGGGGCATGGCTCGGAAAATACTTTTGGAATACTGGAGCAATTATCAAAAAGAGGCATAAAAATTTCACTTGATGACTTTGGAACAGGCTTTGCTTCACTGACCCATTTGAAAAAACTGCCAGTTCAGGAAGTGAAAATTGATAAAAGCTTCCTTCAGGATATTACAACAAATACTGAGAGTGAAGCAATTGTTTGTGCAATAATTGACCTGTCTAAAAAAATTGGACTGGAAGTTGTCGCTGAGGGTATTGAAACCCAGGAACAACTACAGAAGTTAAAGGATATGGACTGCGATATAGGGCAGGGCTTCCTCTTCTCTCCTCCTGCCATGATGATAGTAGCGAATGGCCTGTTATCCCTTCCGAACCTCTTTAAGGATACTGTTCTTACGAAACCCTACCGCCCTAAAGAAAAATATAAACTGATATCAGTAAAGAATAGCTGACTAATAATAACAGCCATTCTGGCTGAATTATTTCAACATATTGACGTAAATCAATTTCTCCTGACTGGAATTCATATTAATTGCAGTTATGAAAATGGAATTATATAAAAAAGATCAGTCTTTACCACGTTATACCAGTTACCCTACTGCACCTCACTTTCATAACGGAGTAAGTGTAGAGGAATATAGCGGGTGGCTGTCTCAGTTAGACCCTGAAGATACACTCTCCCTGTACCTCCATATCCCTTTTTGCGATACGCTGTGCTGGTTCTGCGGTTGCCATACGAAAATTACTCAGCGTTACGACCCTGTATCAAAGTACATTCGTAGTCTTTTACAGGAGATAAAATTGGTTGCACCCGCATTAAAGGGACGCCCTTTGGTGACCAATATTCATTTTGGTGGTGGCTCGCCAACCATATTAACTTCAAATGACTTCGATTTAATATCTATGACCTTAAGAGACAATTTCAACTTTTCAGATCAGGTTGATTTTGCCGTTGAGATTGATCCCAGAGGATTGACAGATAAACAAATCCAAAGTTTAAGCAATTTAGGCGTTACTCGTGCAAGTATTGGTGTGCAGGACTTTAACCCGGAAGTACAGGCAGCAATAAACAGAATTCAGTCCTTCGAAGAAACATTCCGGGTAATAACTTCACTCAGAAAAAATGGTGTTAATGCAATCAACATTGATTTATTGTATGGCCTTCCATTCCAGACAAAGGACACCCTGAGCCAGACAATAGATCAGGTCCTGAAACTATCTCCGGACCGCATATCTCTTTTCGGCTACGCTCATGTCCCCTGGATGAAAAAACATCAGAACCTGATAAATGACAACAACCTGCCAGATCTTACAGAAAGGATTAAACAGGCAGATCACTGCAGTCAGGTTCTACAGGATGCCGGATATATAAAGATTGGTATGGACCACTTCGCCCACCCGGCCGATACCCTGGCTCAGGCAGCAGAGACAGGAACTTTGAGACGTAACTTTCAGGGATACACAACAGACTCAGCAACTGCAATTATCGGTATGGGAGCATCAGCTATAAGCAAGCTTCCCCAGGGCTATATTCAAAACAAAACAGCCATTGGCCAATACCAGTCCGATATTTCCAATCAGAAGCTTCCTGTATCCCGTGGGCTTGCCTTAACAGATGAAGATAAACTCCGGGCATACATAATTGAAATGCTGATGTGCAGCTTCCGTTTTTCGGAAAGCAGAATAAAAATGAAGTTTGGAAAATTGGCAGATTCAGCTATTCAGGACGCCAGAATGCTGATGCAGATTGATAACAAAAACTTCACAGAACCTACATCAGATGGATTTACTGTCACTGAAACTGGGCGCCCCTATATACGCATCATCTGCGCCCACTTTGATAAATACCTGACAGAAAATAAAGCCAGACATTCTCTTGCAGTTTAAAGCAGCGCACTCAGAAGAGTGAGTGCCTAATTAAAATATGCATCAACGGCAAGATCAACAATTTCAACTGATACACTGGCAGAAGAGTTTACAAGATTTGTAATATCTTTCTGCACCAGTTGTCCCAGCTGCATTTTCTGCTCAATGGTCCGGCCAGCTAGAATTTTAATCGTCACATGAATAAAGTGCTTTTTTTCCGCTCCAACCAGATAATGCGGGTATCCCGCAGCCCGGCACTTGATACTGCCTTCGGCAAATAGCCCTGTATTTAAACTGGAATGGTGGACAGTCTCTATTAACGCTTCAATATCAAACTCATTGCTTAAATCCGATGAATATTCAACAATACAATGTGGCATGGTTCCTGTCTCAACGTCTCTGTTTCCGCAGGTTCTCCCCGCAGGATTATGATAATTCCGTATTAATCTACGAAAGTTGCTTTCTTTTCAAGTGCTAAAGGCAACTTTATATTCCAACGCTCTAACTCGCTTCGACTGTATAAATACAATCCTTTGCTACTGCGAAGCACTGGAGGTTTTTTTCCGGCAATAACTTCATTAACCATTTGAGCAGCAGCAAAGCCCTGATTATACCCGTCTAATACGATACCGCCTATCGCTTTTCCTTTTCCGACTGCAATTGACCAGAATCCAAAAACAGGAATTTCACTTTTAGCACTGGTCCAACGGGCTAAATTGATACTGGGAACATGACGGTTATTTTTATCAGTTATAGTATGATAAGTGCCAAGAAATATTGCCCCATACCCGTTCGCTTTTGCCTTACTGACAGTCTCAACCCATTCACTCTTCTTCTGTATAAACTTAAAGTCATACTCAAGCTCCTTTTTATTAATGGAGTTGAGTTCACGCATAACATTTCCTAATAAAGCTTTTGACGTATGGCCATTATCAAAAAGGATTAATACACGCTTTAACTCTGGGATAAGCATCTTCACTTTTTTCATACTGTCAGCAATATGTGGACGCTCAAGAACACCGGTTATATTTGCAGGTAAGCGCTTATCCGCAAAATAGTGAGTTGGATTCCCATTAATGCCAAGAAAAATAACCGGGGTATCTGTTTTCCCAAGGCGCTCCCCCAGAAACATCAATGCATTATCATCACCCAGGACAACATAATCAGGTTTTATTTTCTGGTACTTACTCCATGCCAGATCAGCACGTTTACTTATATTGATAGGAGAAATACGCTTGGTATCCATCCTGAAAAAATAGAGCTTGTGTTTTTTGCCAAGAACATCCTTAAGAGCCGTTGTATAGAGTTTGTCCCATTGAAATGTTTTATGATAGCTTTCAATTATCAGAATTTTTGCAGCAAAAACCTGTATCGACGAAAAAAGACTAATCGCAAAAAAATATAAAAAAATTAGAAAAATTCGCACTTGCCCCACTCCGGATATATTTAGGGTCCTGCCCCCGGCTTAACTGTTCATTATTCCCCATATAGTGCCTTGCTGTTACAGCTTAATAAAACAGCAGAAATCTTCTGGATTTTAATATCCCATTCAAGCACAAAAAAGATAAGTAAGAATAAAAACTCAATCAGGTCAATACAGTAATATCCTGAAGGTAACAAATATGCATAACACTATAGCATAAAGGGAAGTGACATAATTCGTTCATTAATTATGCCAGCACCTGCTCCGAACTGAACTGAAGTCTGGCCAGACGGGCATATACCCCATCCTTGGCAAGAAGACTTTGATGATTGCCAACCTCAACAATCTGCCCCCTATCCATTACCAGAATGCGGTCTGCACGCTGTACAGTAGAGAGCCTGTGAGCAATAACAATTGTCGTACGCTTCTCCATCACTCTTTCCAGAGCGACCTGCACGAGCTTTTCATTTTCTGCATCCAGTGCACTTGTCGCCTCATCCAGAAGAAGTATAGGAGACTTCTTCAATACTGCTCGTGCTATAGCCAGCCTCTGCCTTTGTCCTCCTGACAATGACATGCCTTTCTCTCCCAGACGTGTACTGAAACCATGAGGCAACGCATCAATAAACTCGGAAGCACAGGCAATATCAGCGGCTTCCTTGATTTTATCAAAAGGGGCTTCTGGTGTACCATATCTGATATTTTCCAGGATTGTCTCGGAGAATAAAGCAGTATCCTGAGAAACAAGAGCAATTGAACTTCTCAGGCTATTTAACTTCAGCTCATGAATTGGAAGGCCATCAATTTTAATTTGCCCCTGAGCTGGATCATAAAATCTTAGTAGTAAATTGAATATTGTGCTTTTTCCGGCTCCCGACGGCCCAACAATAGCAACAGTTTCTCCAGGCTTGATATCAAGAGAAACACCATCAAGAACAGACACATCATTTCTGGAAGGGTAGGTAAAGGATACATTTTCAAAAGAAATAGCACCCTTAATATTTTCCGGAAGCTCTTTAGGATCAGAAACCTCCTTAATTTCACTGCGCGTTTCCAGGAGCTCAGCAAGCCGTTCAGCAGCCCCTGCAGCCTGTTGTATTTCTCCCCAGACCTCACTTAAAACACCCAGTGATCCAGCTGCGAAGACTGAATAAAGCACAAATTGCCCTAACGTCCCACCACTCATGTTTCCTGCAAGAACTTCCTGCGCCCCTACCCATAATATTGCCACCACACTGGCGAATACGAGAAAGATCACAATTGCTGTTAAGCCGGCTCGGGCACGCATTCTGGCGCCTGCCGCATCAAATGAGGCATCTACAGCTCTGCTGAACCGGTCAACAACGGTTTTTTCATGGGTAAAAGCCTGTAATGTCTGAATAGCAGAAAGATTCTCGTTAGCATAAGCTGAGGCATCAGCCTGCATATCCTGAGCATGTCTGGACAACTTCCTCACTATTCTGCCATAGGCAATTAAAGGCAGCACAATAAGGGGAATAGCAACGACAACAAGTATGGATAGCTTGGAGCTGGTCAGAAACATCATGATAACTGCCCCTACCAGCATCACCAGATTTCTTAAAGCCTGTGACGCAGCAGTACCCGCAACAGATTTAATTTGCGTTGTATCTGCAGAAAGCCGGGACATTAGCTCACCGGAATGTGTTTTCGCGTAAAATGATTGGCTGAGCGTCGTTAAATGCCTGAAAACATCATCCCGAACATCCGCAATAATTCTCTCACCAAGCCAGTTAACACAATAATACCGGGCAGCACTTGATACGGCCAGCACCGCCCCAAGCAAAACCATTAGAAAAAAGTAATCATCAATAAACTGCGTACTTTGGGTACTGAACCCCATATCAATAATATAACGGGCACCAACGGGTAAAACCAGGGTTGATAACGCAGCTGCCAGCAAGGCAACACCAGCACCTATGAGCATCAGCTTATAACGAAAAATATAAGGCTGTAATGTCAATAGCGGACGAATAGACTTCGAACGAGCACCAACAGTTATAGTTTCTTGGTTGGCCATTGCTATCCTTTATAATACTGAATTCATAGGTGAGAGCAGTTTCATATCAGATTTTTATATGCACTGCACTGCGTCCTATGGCAAATGACATATATCAAATGCATTGCTTAACAAGCTGAAACCAGAGGCGATATTAGTCATATTTGCATGATATAATGCAAAATATCGCGATTTAGATACATGAATCTACGACAAATACTTGTCACAACCACTTCATTCGGATACAAAATACCCAAATCCGACAATTTTTTTTGATTTAAACTCCGCGCTGAGTACAATTTAAACCCTCGCGCCGAACTGCTAGTGAGCAAGACCTATGAAAAAAGAAGGACATCCTGATTACCACAAGATCAAAGTGCTTATGACAGATGGCACTGAGTTCGAAACATATTCAACCTATGGCTCTGAAGGCGATTCCCTTCAACTGGACGTTGATATTAAAACACACCCTGCTTGGACAGGCGGTAATCAGCAACTTATGGACCGTGGCGGTCGCGTATCTAAATTCAAGAAAAAATTCGAAGGCTTTATCTAGGCCGTATTTTTCAGAAAATTTAGTCGATACAAAAATGGCGAAGAAAGAGATTTCTTCGCCATTTATTTTATTAACCTATCTGACTTTCCTAAACCCCACCCTTCTGGATTAAGGCTTGGTATGATCATATTCAAATGCAGATCGAAGTTGTTCTAACTGGCTGCTAAGAGGATGCTCATCCTGATTATCTCCATTACCTGAATCATGGATCAGGCGATCAAGCTTCAAAATACGATCATATAATCTGAAACTTTCAGAAATCAGTGACTTCAGTGTTTCTGGTAACTCTTCAAAACCTGGACAGTGGCCGGGCTGCCCGACAGATTGAAGCTTAACCTTGTGCTTCTCTTCAGAGGCCTGCTCTGAAGTCATTTCACCTTCGTTAACAGCACGACGGATAAGAAGCCAGGAAGCTAGCTGCATAAGACGTGTTGTTAATCTCATGCTCTCTGTCGCATAGGCTAAAGAAGCCTGAGACTCGAGCATCTTTGCATCCTGACGCCCTTCGCCATCAAGATAGGTTGCTGTAGTCTCAACTAGAGACATTCCCTCTCTAAAAAGGGACTTAAATTGTTCGGATTCGGCGTATTTCTCGCCAAAAGGAATTGTGACACCCCGCTCGCCCCGGGGATTTTCATAACTAATACTACCAGTCATAAACTCTCTCGCTTAACGCTACTCACTCTACGCTGTTTCATTATACCATTGCGACTCGAAAATAACGAATCTCATCCTGTTTAAAGTTAATATGTATAAGAATAAGTTAAAAAGGTTCGATTTTGAGACATTATAAAGAAAAAAAGAGCCGCTAAAAGCGGCTCTGTAAAGTTAACAGGGAGGCGTCAAACAGAGTGGACAGGAGCCACTCAGTATCCAGATGACTGGATACAAATTAAAGTAAATAAAACTAGCTAATAAAGAGTTAAGCCATGGAGATATACTTGTAATAAAAATATTAATACTTAATTATCTATATTTTTCAGCACATTAAAACCAAGTATAAATACTGGCAGAACACTATAAAATCTGCACATTATTGAAAGTGTATCTATTTTTTAAAGAAAGAATCTGCCGCCAGTTTTTGTGATTTTTTTGAACTAATCTCACGTTCTATACGTGCTTTTTCACTCTCAATCAGGACGAGAAGAGCTTCTAATTCATCCACAGAAAAATTCGATAAATCAGCGCCGGATGTAAAACCTGATACTTTTTTTACCTGGTCATCCTCAAAATCCATATCCAACCTCCAGTCACGGGAACTTCGATTGTCAGGCAGAATACATTCGGCCTGTTAATGAAACAAGGCTGAAGCAGAAGAGAATAACTTAATTAGGCCGCCATGCTCTAGGCATTCGTAAATACCATACGTGCGGCTTCAAGAAGTTTGGGGTCGAACAATTCAGGTGTACGTGTCAACTCCATAAAATGTAGTTTGGTAGGTGGCTTTCCCTGCGATTGCTTAATCAGCTGCTGAAGAAAATAGACATAACGTGCATTCATCGGTATTTCCTCCCCCTTCACAGTATCAGAAGGAAGACCTGATCCATCAAAGCCCTTGTCTTTATAATAGATAGACTTTGCTACCGGAATTAAGTTCGGAACACTGGCGACTAGATCACGTGTTCTTTGTGGTGCCAGAGACAGAACTTCCTGCTCCTCAGCAGTTAATTTATACTCTTTAGCCAGTTTTAGCCTGATGCTTCTTGGAAGAAGAATTTCAGGAAGCTGTGACAGCAGAATCGCCATATCGAGCTCCCATAAATTATTATATTTCATAAGCTTGACTATTGGCTTGATAGTTGCCCGCATTATACTCACTCTGCGAAAAACTTCCGGGCTGGTAGCCTCCATCATCTTAATAATCAGGTTAATACTACCGGAAAGGGTCTTGTCCTGTCGTTCTTTATCAGAAATTTTCTGACTATAATGAAGGATACCCTCCTCAATAGCAGCTCCAAGATCAGCAATAGAACACGGCTTAGGAAAAAAACGAAAAACGCGTGCCTTGTTAATAGCCGCCATTGCAGTCTCATAATCTCCACTTCCTGTTAACAAAATACGGGAAGTATTAGGAAACTGCTCCATTGATTTCTGTAAAAAGGTAACGCCATCCATCTCCGGCATACTTTTACCACTCACCACCACTGCATAAGGTCCACACTTTGCAAGCATGGTAAGACCTTTCATTGGCGTATTGGTGATTTCAATTTTATGCTTTTCATAAAAATGTTTTTTCAGACCTTCTGCAAGATCCTGTTCATCATCAACAACAAGTACTCTTTCGGTCATATTACACCTTTTTCTATCATGGCACCCCTCCACAAAAGAGAAAATTGATGTTCGGACATCCAGAGTAACAATAAAGAATACGAACAATATATATTACGATATTCATCTATACCTGACATCCGTGCCATATCCGACA
Source organism: Methyloligellaceae bacterium (assembly GCA_050633205.1). Classification (GTDB taxonomy): domain Bacteria; phylum Pseudomonadota; class Alphaproteobacteria; order Rhizobiales; family CBDHHC01; genus CBDHHC01. Next base: position 20,198 of record JBOEGA010000018.1, read on the forward strand.
GGACAAAGGTAACAAATAAAAGTATAAAAACTGTTGTATTTGATTATTTTTTGTCTTTGATCTGTTTTATTCGCAGAAAACCTGCTGAAAAAGAAAGGGCAGATTCAATATAAAGAGCCTGCCCTGTCTCTGACTTAAATAAAACTTTACTATCCAGCTGTTTTTGTAGTCAGCACCTTTGGTCTTCTGACAGGGAGAGGTACCTTTTTCCTAGCTACAGCACTGGGAATATTGTCTTTTCCTAAAACAACTCGACAGGCATTAGGCAAATCTGCAAGTACAACCTGTCTTTTACGGACAACCTTCTTCTTCTTAATCTTCTTCGTGTTTTTCTTAACGACAGTAACCTTCTTGCGAACCCTTGGGTTAACAAGTTTTAACCAGTAATCCAGTTGCTTGCCGCACCCGTGATCCGATGGCGGAGCTGGCTGGTTTTGACACCCTACACTTCCCGTCGGGCAGTTCATACGAATATGAAAATGATAGTGATGCCCCCACCATGGACGCACTCGTTTCAACCAGGATTTATCCTTATCAGATGCCTGGCACAATGCTTTCTTAATAGCCGGGTGTATAAATATCCTGGCAACACCAGGGGAAGTTGCAGCACGTTTTAATAGCTTGACATGCCCGGGCTTCCAATGCTTCTCATTGATCGTCCATTTACGGTCTTTCCCGCGTTTTATCATTGAAATTGCTGAAATATTCGCCCCATACTGCTGTTTTTTTGTAAAACGCTTTTTTGGTAGGGGTCTCAACCAGATATCTGCATCAAGACCGACCTGATGACTGGCATGCCCGGTAATCATGGGCCCGCCTCTGGGTTGAGCAAGATCTCCGACAAGAAGTCCAGGCCACCCGTCAACTTTCTGTGCATCTGTGGCAATCTTCATAACAAGATCCACCATTTTGGGGTGTGCCCAATTACGATTCCTGTGCAAACGCATGGCCTGCCAGGCAGGCCCGTTAGCAGGTAACATCTTGGCTCCCGCAAGACACCCTTTGGCATAACTGCCATAACTGTTAGACTTCTGCTTGGAAGGTTTAGCCACCTTGCCAAAAAGCTTCTTGGCGGGAACTCTGTCCCCTGCTACTGCGTAACTGACAAACAACAGACTCGTAATCCATACAAACGAGACAAGCCTCATAAAACGCATTACCAACCCCCTTCAAAATCCCACAAAGCCTGAAAGCCAGTCCTCAACCGGCATAATGCAACCACTTAACTACGTCAGGCTTGTTACCAGACTGTTTAAACAATCTCTCATTCTGCCATCATATTGTAAGATTTTTTAGATTCCTTACATTGTATTTCAGTATTAGATCTTTTTTTAGGATGTGTGAGAAATAAGGGACAATATTCTTGACTGAAAATAGTAAAAATCAACCACAGGTAGAAATAAAGAAGCAAGAACGCCTTTCGGATGGTTTTGTAAAACTCGATAAAATAACTGCAGAAATTATTTCGACTCAAAATGAGCGCTTCACTGTTACCCGTGAAGTCCATGATCACGGTAATAGCGTGACCGTATTGCCCGTAGATAGAAAACGTAAAACTGCAATTCTAATAGGCCAGTGGAGACTGCCGGCATGGGTAAACAACTACAGACAACGCTTGTGGGAAGCTCCTGCAGGAATGCTGGAAGAAAATGAAATACCTGAGAGCTGTGCGATAAGAGAAGCCCTTGAAGAAACAGGATATGAAGTCTCAAACCTCAAATTTATATGTAACACCTTTGCAAGCCCTGGAATGATGACTGAAAGGGTAAGTATATTTCTTGCTGACTACTCTCCCGAAACTCGAAAAAATACAACATTAGGCCTGAAAGATGAAGGTGAGGATATAGAGTTGAGAGAATTCAGTTTTAATGAACTCTTCACTATGCTGGACAAAGGCGAAATACATGACGCAGTAACAGCAATAGCAATCTATGCCTTGCGGGAAGAGCTGGGGAAGCCATAAAAAATGCCGCCGAATAATAATTCAACGGCATTTATAATTCTTGCATTAAAACAAAATGACTTACTTCAAAGTACCAAGATACTTCACAAGTGCAGCGCGCTTTTTGTCATTTTTCATACCGTTAAAGGCCATTTTTGTACCCTTGATATGCTTTTTAGGGTTTTTCAGGAATGCATCCAGCTCTTCAGCTGTCCAGCTTCCGCCTTTTTTCTTGAATGCCCCTGAATACGAAAAGCCTTCCACAGCTGCCAGGCCGCGCTCATAAACACCCCAGAGTTTTGGACCAACTTTATTTTTTCCGTCTTTAGTGAAGCTATGGCAACCAGCGCATTTTTTCTTCATCTCTTTTAGTCCAACAGCAGGGTCTGCAGCAGCAAGAAGCTCAGGGAAAGGCACTGCCTTTTCTTTTGCTCCATGATCTCCACCATGACCATCTGAAGTATTCACAGCAACAACATATCCAGGCTTCTCTGGCGCTGCATGAGAATATAGTGACTCGGAAACGATTTTGGTTCCAAACCATAGAAGTAGGGCTGCCAGAATAGCGCCCGATATTTTATTAAATTCAAAAGAATCCATTATGTGCCGCTCCCGATTATAGAAAAGGCCTGCTTGATCATTACAGTTCCGTGACTGAGTTTGTATCTCTAATAAGGCTTAAGATTAAAACACGCAACCGTCCCGGGAACTTAATATTCCGTAACGGACAATTCGCCGCGTTAAGTATTTCAATCCTTCCGGCCAGAAGAACAGAATGCCCTCAACAAAAACTTAAAATCCACTTGCAATACATATAATTTAACAAAAAGCTTGCATAACTCACCATAATTGCTCTAAACGCCAAAGCATGACAGATAAAATCAATGACAAAGTGGTCTACCAGGGTGAGCCCGGTGCAAACTCACATTTAGCCTGTCAGGATTACTTCCCTGACATGGAATCCGTACCCTGTTCCACGTTTGAAGATGCCTTGACAGCCGTTAAGAATGGAAGTGCCAGACTGGCAATGATCCCCATAGAGAACTCTGTGGCGGGACGGGTCGCAGATGTGCATCACCTTCTTCCTGACTCAGGGCTGTATGTCATTGGAGAACATTTTGAACGGATTTGTCACCAGTTGCTTGTAATACCAGGCACAAATATATCTGATCTGAAAACTGTACACAGCCACACAATGGCACTTGGACAATGCAGAAATGTAATCAGAGAACTTGGGCTTAATGCAGTAACTGAAGCAGATACTGCCGGGGCCGCACGCCTGATTAAGGAAGCCGATAATAAGTCCATGGCTGCAATTGCCTCTTCTCTGGCAGCCGAAGTCCACGGCCTTGAGGTCATCAGAGCAAATATTGAAGACGCTCAGCATAACACAACCCGCTTCCTCATCCTGGCCGCTGAACCTGAAGATGCCGAACCGGAAGACGGCCCCATTATAACAACTTTTATATTCAGGGTGCGCAACGTTCCTGCTGCTTTATATAAAGCCCTTGGCGGATTTGCTACGAATGGGGTTAATATGACCAAGCTGGAATCTTACCAGCTTGAAGGGACATTTGAAGCAACAATGTTCTATGCCGATATTGAAGGACACCCTTCTGAACGCCCTGTAAGACTGGCTCTGGAAGAGCTTTCTTTCTTTTCCAATGAAGTCCGAATTCTGGGAACATATAAGGCAAATAAATTCAGAACCCAGTTACTTGAAAATAGCCCGAACCTGAAATTATCGAGGCAGAGAGCTTAAACACACACTCTTGAACAAAAACATCGTAAAAACTCAGGAACACCTTGGAAACCCGAGAAGATTGCTGTTGCCTATTTATACAACTGAAGGTAGAAATAGATGGGGTTTAACTTGATGGGGTTCTGGGAGTTACTTACTATCAGGTTTGTCAGGCTGGTTTTCAGTCTTGTCCGATCACGGAATTAAAATAAAAACAATTTTACAGGGCAGATTATCTTCATTTTATACTGGACGTTCTATTAATCTGGCAAACTGATGTACTTAATATTACAGAAATCCATCTCTACAAATAAAGGTAGAGAAACATGTTACCAGAAGCAGCAACACCACATCGACCAGACAAAAGAAAACGAAATAACAGACTAAAAATTTACGATATTGAGAATAGAGAAGCCGCAGCACGCATTGCTGAACAGGGCGCTCAACTTCTTCAATGGAAACCACACGGGCAGGATGACGTTATCTGGTTATCCCCGGGAGCCTCCTTTAGCCCTGGCAAACCAATTCGCGGCGGAATACCTATCTGCTGGCCCTGGTTTGGAATGCATCCAACAACGTCAGAATACCCGTCTCACGGACTTGCCCGGAGAAATCCATGGAAACTTCAAACCAATGAAGACCTTGGTGATAGGACGTTGATTGAATTTGAATTCATAAATAATGATTTCGAAAGCTGGCCTTACTATTGCTCGGCAACTCTTAAATTTCATATCGGACAAACATTGGATATACAGCTTACAACAAAAAATCTAAGCCAGACCTGCCAGCTCGCCTACACTCAGGCCCTGCATACATATTTCAAAGTGGGAGATATCAGGGAGCTCGAAGTCAGAGGCTTGGAAAATACGCAATATATCAATAAATTGAAACGAAATGCTTTTGGCAAAGACAGCACTCCTCTAACAATTGATACTGAAATTGACAGAATTTATATGTCACCGGCAGATAACATCATTATTGATGACTATTCAATGAAGCGAAAAATCAACATCTCTCATAAAGGTGCAAATGCCATAGTGGTATGGAACCCAGGAAAGAAAAAAGCAGAAACTATGGGAGACATGGGCTTCGCAGATAGCTATAAGCAAATGCTGTGTGTAGAAACAGCAACGGCAGGAAAGCAATGTATGATTCTGGAACCCGGTGAACAGCATACAATTTCATCGAGTTATTCCGTATCAGACTAGGCTCACGACCTGCCTCTATAATATGCTTGAATATGATGGACTATGTACAAAAACACTGGAGAGGTCATTATAGTTTCAGCAGATCATTCTGGGTAAACCTGATCTCCCCACTATGTATATTTCAGGTAGCACTTCAACTGTCTAAAAGCCTTATCAGTAACTCTGCGGGCTATCTGGAAATTGCAATATATGTAGCCCTGATCTTCAGCCTGTTCCCTTTATACTGGCTTAGCTATTTATGGTCCCTTACAGGAACAGTAAGGGCAGAAATAAGATATAAAAACTCTGTAACCTCCACCATATTAAAAGGCATAGCCTTTTTCATTCTTACCATTTTAACTGTCTTTCTTATAATTCAGACAGTTATGCATATCTCGGCAGCTCGTCATTTCAGTAGCATTTTGTTAAAAAATGACCCCACCTCCCTTTCCGGCTTTAAACACCAGCGCCGGGGACAAACACTCAGAATATCAGGAACGATATCATTCAACCTGCCATTATTTCTTGAGAAAACCCTTTCAGAACACCAGGAAATTAACAGACTTCATATAGAAAGCTCCGGTGGATATTTGATCCCCGCTCATCAGATAATCAAACTTGTTACTCAAAGAAAGCTGGATACCTATGTCGGTAAATCCTGCCTGAGCGCATGTTCAATAATTTTCCTTGCTGGAAATAAAAGGATAATATCAAAAACGGCCAGGCTGGGTTTCCATCAACCCCATTCGCCTTTGATCCCCATGCTTCGCAGGGCTGACTATTTCCGTAAAGAATACAATTTCATGAAAAGCAGAAATATTCCCGATAGCTTCATTTCCAGAGCACTTGGCACGCCGGCAACTACCCTCTGGTTTCCAACCCATAAAGAACTTATAGTCTCCGGATATGTAACTCATATAACAGAGAGCTCTGAACAATGAATACTGCCATAGTACCGGATCAAATGCAGGCGATCGCTATTGATGCTCCAGGAGCAAAAAGTGAACTCGTCTTAAAAGAAGTGCCAACTCCTGTACCAACTGACGAGCAGATCCTGATAAAAGTATCCGCCGCCGGGGTTAACCGCCCCGATGTTTTACAGCGACTTGGGCATTACCCACCTCCGCCTGGAGCATCAGAACGCCCGGGACTTGAGGTTGCTGGTGAAGTTGTAAAATGTGGCCTGAATGCAAAGCGCTATAAACCGGGTGACAAGGTCTGTGCCCTTGTTTCAGGTGGTGGCTATAGCCAGTACTGCCTCGCCCATGAAGGATCTGCTCTGCCAATTCCCGAGAATATCACGGAAATAGAAGCAGCAGGTATCCCGGAAACAGCTTTTACAGTATGGCATAATACATTCCAGCGGGGAAATTTGAAATCCGGAGAATGGTTTCTTGTTCATGGCGGTGCAAGCGGCATTGCCACGACAGCAATACAATTCGCAGCAGCAATCGGAGCGAAAGTAATCACAACAGTCAGTTCTGAAGAAAAAGCGGAATTCTGCCTGAAACTTGGGGCGACCAAAGCTATCAACTATACGACTGAAGATTTCCCCACAGCTGTTAAGGAAATTACCGATGGTAATGGAGCTGATGTAATTCTGGATATGATTGGTGGAGATTATATAGAAAGAAATATGAAATGTGCAGCTCAGGACGGGCGTATAGTTCAGATTGCATTTCTCAATGGACCGATCGCTGAAATCAACTTTAACCGGCTTATGATTAACCGGCTTACTCTGACAGGTTCAACACTGAGGCCCCGGACAGATAAAGTTAAAACAGAGATAGCAAAAGCTGTTGAATCCAATGTTTGGCCAATGATAAAAGAAGGAAAATTCAAACCTGTAATTGATTCGACCTTTCCTCTGGAAAAAGCAGGGGAAGCACATAAACGGATGGAATCGAGAGGGCATATAGGCAAGATTATCCTTACCACATAATGCCTGGCAGGATTGATCTATCATCACTTCCTTACAGTTCTGTTGAACAGGAACACGCAAGATGCAATTAGGGCTGACATTGAGTTCTGAATACATTCAAAGTCGGTCAACCTGCCATGCAAATGCAGTATGTGAGGCCTGAACCTGATGATTAATGATTGGTATCAGGCTGTCATAGATATTACTGCATCTCAGGAAGAAGCCAAAAATCTTGCCATTGAAGTAACCAGTGTTCTGGCCACGGAAAAAATAATTACATTATACAAACCGGGCCAGACTCTCACACACATTTCTGGAAAATTTGCCCCTGGCCCGGATTTCTCGTTTGCATCAGGAGCAGCCATAGACCTGCGCAATCACCAGGAACTAAATATAGGTGGTATGGATATTCATACAAAAGCTTGGGTAAACGACTATGGAATAATTGGTCTTGATTCCGCTTTGTGCCCGGTATGCAAAATTGAACTCACAACAGACTCATTTGACCTTTTATCTGTACTCAAAGAGTCCTTTGCTGAAGCAGGTGAAAACTTTGTCTCCAGAAAGCATCAGCCAAGGGTATCATGCCCGAACTGCAAGACCTCATCTCATGTCTCTCGCTGGAAAACACAGCCACACCTGGGCTTTTGCAGTCTTGCCTTCATATTCTGGAACTGGCCTCCATTTGAAAGCTGGAGAATTAATATACCTGAGATAATTTCGCAAACATTAGGTCGGGATATAATACTGACCTATGGCAGGCTTTAACCCTGTTAAACTTCAGAATACTCTGAGAAAAATCTCTTGTAGTAATATTTTTTATTTCTCATCTGTTTACTACTCTTTAACTACTGCATTTATTCGGGTTAAAATTTATTTTTCCGTAATTGAAAAGAACAAAGTCTTTGACAAAATCATCAGAAAAGAATAACAAAGTTGCATTGCACTTGCTGGATATCCAGCTTATATAAGAGTCTCATCCCCTAATTTTACAGTCTATATGACCTCCCGAATTAACCCTTGGGAGTGTGGAGGACAGGTTTATGACATCAACACCATTAATGCCAAAAGCAACTGCGGTTTGGCTCGTCGACAACACGTCGTTGACATTCGAACAAATTGCTGAGTTTTGCGGCCTTCATGTCCTGGAAGTTAAAGGAATAGCTGATGGGGATGTCGCGAACGGAATTAAGGGGCATGACCCCATATCATCAGGTCAATTATCCCGTGATGAAATTAAACGCGGACAGGATAGTTCCAGATATCGCTTAAAGCTTTCAAAGTCTAAAGTTTCCATGCCTGAGGCAAAAACCAAGAGAAAGCCCAAATATACTCCGGTATCCAGACGTCAGGATCGCCCAAATGCGATTCTATGGCTAACCAAATACCACCCGGAGTTAAAGGACTCCCAGATTATCCGCTTGGTGGGAACGACGAAACCTACAATTCAGTCAATTCGCGAGAGAACTCACTGGAACTCCGCAAACCTGCAACCGGCCGATCCGGTTACACTTGGGTTATGTACGCAGATAGACCTGGATAAGGAAGTTCAGAAATCAGCTCACAGAGTTGATGCTGACCAGCCACGTCCTCAGCCTGATATTGCAAATACTCTTCTGTCCGCTACTGAAACAACAGAACAGCAATCATCTGATGGATACAGTTTCCCTGGTGCAGCAACAGCTGAAGCTGAAGCTAAAAAATTGAACTACAGTGCTGAAAATGTTTTTGGACCAGCAGGATCATCCACTTCATCTTCTGAAGAAGAAGAAGTACCTGATGCAGAAAAGATTTTTGCAAGCCTGACCACTGAAGACAAAGATGAAACAAAAGCAGAAGAATAGGACAATTTGGTCATAAAAAACACGAATCATGCTAATTGCCCAGATTGACAAGCTCTTACTCTATAAGCTATGTCTGGGCTTTCATGAATTTACAGGCTGCTTGGTGGTGAAGATCACGAACATGGATCTACACTGTTTATAAACAGAATATACGCTAAGCATGCATGGCCTTTTGATTAAAGAAAGTCAGATAGATGAAGATCAAGAACTCAATCAAATCTCTTAGAGGTAGACATCGCGACAACCGTGTGATTCGCCGCCGTGGACGCCTATATGTAATTAACAAAACTAACCCGCGCTTTAAAGCACGCCAAGGTTAATGGTGTACATTACATCATTAACATAATTGTGTTTTCGCGTTAATTGACTCGAAGTCAATTTCTAAAGTTTTGATATTTATATACTTTTTATAAATATAGCATTGTCCGTACAATGTCTGGAAACGACATTAACTAGGATAAATGCACGTTAAAAGCGAATATTGCTTTTTTACGATAGAAACATGGGGTATTCTAACCCCATGCTATACCCAAGATTATCAGCGAAGATATTATTTGCTAGTTTCATATTGAAGGTCACTTTCCTGATAGCCCCGCTAGCTGGAGCATCAGCTGACAGTCAGTCTCGTCCTGCGTCTTTGTCTACGCAGAACTCCCCATCGAAAAGTCAGATACTCAAAAGGCTGTACTATAAGCTACAGCATGCTGAAGATAGTAAAAACGCGAATACTATTGAAAAGGAAATTGAGGGGGTTTGGCTTGAATCTGGTAGCCATACTGTAAATCTGCTTATGCAGCGGGCACTTCGCTCACAAAGTGAAAATAAAAACACTGTTTGTCTCCACCTTTTAAATGAGATTGTAACAATTGCGCCGGGATACCAAACTGGCTGGTATAGACGTGCACTAATTCACTTCAATAACGGGAATTACTCTTTAGCACTCATAGACATCAGACAGGTTCTTGCGTTAGACCCGCATAATTTTAAGGCGATATACGGTTTGGGCCTTATTCTCCAGGAAGTAGGAAATAAGAAATCGGCTTTGAGAGTATTCAAAAAACTATTGGCCATTCATCCCCACTATGAGGATGCAAAAAAGGCTGTCGAGCAGCTGACCATTGAAGTTGAGGGACAGGATACCTGATTTCAGGACGGTTTACTGACATAATCCCTTATATTCCTGAGAAACTTCATACATTTATCCATTTGATCTTTTTCAATAAACTCATCTGGCTTGTGAGCCTGTTCTATACTGCCGGGCCCACATATCACAGTAGGACAATCTCCAAGTTCAAAGAAACCTGCTTCTGTTCCGTATGAGACAACCCCTATCTCATTTTGTCCGGCCCATCTGAGGGACAAAGATAATAACTCCTCTCCTCCAACAGATTGAGCTGTCTGAAAGGTCGGCACAGAGTTAACCTTAGTGGTCTGGATTCCAGCCTCTTCACTGACCTTCCTCATTTCCATGACCAGCTTTTCCGAATAATCCAGAAACTCACCAACAATATGATCAACCTGAGCACCTGGCAAACTTCTGATTTCCCATAAAAAACGACATTTTTTAGGAACAATATTAAGTGCAGTACCACCATCTATCTTGCCAACATGCACAGATGAAAAAGAAGGTGTAAACCGCTCATCAACATGACTGGTGCGCAATAGTGATCCAACCCTGTCCAGCTCAACAATTAACCTTGAGGCGTAGGAAACTGAGTTAACTCCGAGGTCTACAACACTTGAATGTGCTTCCTTGCCGGTAACCTCAGTAACAAATGCATGAATGCCCTTATGCCCGGAAATAACCTGCATATTGCTTGGTTCACCAACAATTACCATTTTGGGTTTAGTCAATGTCTTTCCAAGTTCATCCACCATCGGGCGAACTCCAATACACCCGATTTCCTCATCATAGGACAACAACAGATGCACAGGCATATGAAGTTCTCTCTTGGTAAGCTCCGGAACCAACGACAGAATACAGGATAAGAAACCTTTCATATCCGTAGTGCCGCGACCATAATACCGTCCTTCTTTTTCTTCCAGCTCAAATGGATTGGAAGTCCAGCTCTGACCATCTACGGGAACCACATCAGTATGCGCAGAAAGCCCGATACCAGAAATCCCCTCAGGCCCTATAGTGGCATAAAGGCTTGTTTTATCACCTGTCTCATTAGGAATTCTAGTAGATGAAACACCATACCCGAGAAGAAAGTCTTCAATAAATTCAATCATTTCCAGGTTGGAATACCTGCTGGTCGTATCAAAGCGGATCAGCTTCTGCATAATATCTTCATAACCATGATCAGACATACCGTTTACTCCCCTGCAGTCAGTTCCAATGGATTAAAGATCAATCAATATCCCAGCAAAGAAATGTCTACCAGCCTAATTAACATATTGTTTCTTCATATTGTTCTATTAAATTATATTAGGCGCGACAGTTTTTTGAATAAATAAATGTATAACGAATATATCTTGGCTGTTAATGCGAACTGGAATGCAATCGCCAATTAAATTTTATCTGGAGTCCTGGTAAAGCGTATGGAAACAATAAAACATAAAACTCCCATAGTGCTGATAATACTGCGAATAGTGCTGCCTGTGATTATCGTAACAGCCGCAGTTGGTGGCTATCGGTACCTGAAATCAACCAAACCAAAAGTTAATATTAAGGCCGCCGAAGAAACCGTATGGTCAGTTCAGTCAGCAACAGTAAAAATTGCGGACCATCAACCGGCATTAAAACTATATGGAGAAGCAGTCTCCGGCCGAACAGTTGAACTTCGCTCTCTTGTAGCCGGAGAAATTATAAAAACAGGTGAGAAACTCAACAACGGCAGCATCGTTAACAAAGGAGAGGTCTTACTTCAGATTGACCCTTTTAAATATGAAGGCGCTCTGACAGACGCTAAATCCAGACTTGCTGAAGCAAAAGCCAGACTTCAGGAAATTCACGCAAACATGCTGCAGGATGAGAAAGACCTCGAATATTTGAAAGAACAGCTCACTCTGGCTGAAAAAGATCTTGAACGAGCAAGCAGGCTTGCACAAAAAGGAACTGCCACGAAAAAGCTTGAAGACGATCGTCGCGTTGTTGTAAGCCAGCGCCGGCAGGTTGTTGACCAGAAGAAAAACAGTCTTGAAGTTAATAAATCCAGATACAATCAGCAAAGAGCGATCATTGAGCGTCTGCAATGGGGGGTCAAAGAAGCCCGGAGAAACCTCAAAGACACCTTACTGGTAAGCCCGTTTAATGCCTATGTTGACTCAGTAAATGCTGAAGTAGGCCGAATTGTAAACGCTAATGATCGAATTGCAACCCTGTTTGACAAAAATGTAATCGACATACAGTTCACATTATCAGATAGCCAGTACGGCCGGATCATCTCATCTGGCGAACCTGTTATACAGCGCAAGGTCAAAATCAGGTGGCGTGTCTCGGAGCCACCCATTGAATATGATGCAAAAATCGAACGCGTCAGCTCTAAAGTAAGTTCTGACAGCGGAGGGATTGACGTCTTCGCCCGCATTTCCAACCCTCTTGCAGGAACAGCAATTCGCCCGGGAACCTTCGTTGAAGTTGCTGTCCCCGACCGGACCTACAAAGCCGTAGCACGTTTACCACAAACAGTCCTGTTTGAAGGAAAATATGTATACGCTATCATAGATGGCCGCCTCCAGAAAAGAACAGTCAAATCTGTTGGTGTTGATGGCAATGATATTTTGCTTACCGGCGATATCCGGCAGGATGAAGAAATCTTGGTCACGCGAATTTCTACAGTGGGCAACGGAGTACGCGTTAAATCACGAAAATCAAAACCATCCTCGAAAAAAGAAACCAGTCAGGAAAATGATAGCAAGACAACAAACCTTGCTCATAAGCCTCTTTCTGTAACAAAAGAAAAGTAATTATTGTAGGAATAAGAAAATGTCAGAAAGTCCTTCAGAAAGGGGCACAGGGTTAATCGGTCTGTTTGTAAGACACCCTACTGCATCAAATCTGTTAATGATTGCTATCGTCCTTATTGGCGCCTATTGCATTACCAAAATTAATATCCAGTTTTTCCCTACCGTGGAAATCCCTAATATCACTGTAACCGTCTCATGGTCAGGAGCAAGTGCAGCAGATGTTGAGGAAAATATAATAAACGCTTTGGAGCCGGAATTACGCTTCATTGACGGTATAGATAAAGTTACTTCATACTCAATTGAGGGGCTGGCAACACTATCACTCCAGTTTAAATCTGATGCAGACATGCAAAAAGCCCAGTCTGATGTAGAACAGGTAGTCGCCAGAACAACAACACTTCCGAAAGACTCTGATGAGCCGGTAGTTCAGAGAATAGCTTTTTATGAGCCTGTCGCACGCATATCAATATCAGGACCGTTTAGTGAAAATGCCATCAAGGCTTATGCCAAAAAACTAAGAGAAGGCCTCCTTGCTTCCGGCATAGACAGAGTAGATTTCATTGGTAAACGTGATGAAGAAATCTGGGTACGCCTTCGTGAATATGACCTGCACCGCCTTAGTCTGAATCTCTCTGAAGTTGCAGCAACTGTCCGTGACAACACCAGAAACCTGCCATCAGGTGTATCCGAAGGCGATGTTGATATTCAGCTAAGGTCGGTTTCTGAAAAGAAAACTCCCGATACCATGGGAGAAATAGAAGTTAAATCGCAGAAATCAGGACAGAAGGTAATACTGCGTGATATTGCAACTATTGAGCAACGCTTCGACAAGGATCAGAAAACAGGCTTTATAAATGGTATGCCTGCAATCGAACTTCAGATAAAGCGTTCACCGACTGCAAACACTCTTAAAACCATGAAAAACATGGAAAACTACCTGAAGGAAGTCCTTCCAACATTACCCAAAACACTTAATATTCAGGTTTATAGTATACAGGGCAAACTGGTTCAGCAGCGTTTGGGAATTCTGATCGAAAATGGTATTCAGGGTCTTATCATTGTTCTGATTGTCCTGTTTATTTTCCTGAATGCAAGAATAGCATTCTGGGTAGCCGCAGGTATCCCTGTTGCCCTTCTTGGTACACTGGCTGTTATGTATTTAACAGGACAGTCAATAAACATGGTGTCGATGTTTGCATTGATCCTGATGCTCGGCATAATTGTCGATGATGCCATAGTAGTTGGAGAACATACAGCAACCAGACAGGCTATGGGTGATTCACGCCTTGTCTCCGCTGAACTGGGAGCGTCAAGAATGTTGGCTCCTGTTGTAGCTGCAACTCTGACGACACAGGCAGCATTTTTCCCGATTTTTCTTATCAGCGATACGCTCGGCGATATCCTGTCAGCAATTCCGCTGGTCGTAGTAGCTGTTCTGACAGCAAGCCTGATCGAATGTTTTCTAATTCTTCCTGGGCACTTGCGGCACGGTTTTGGTAAAATCAACGAAACCTCAAAGTTCCGTCAGAAATTCGATAATGCCCTGAATAACTTTAGAGATGGACCATACAAAAGATTTGTAACAATCACTTATAACTGGCGATATACAACTGTTGCCCTAACATGTGCTGCACTGATCATCTCAGCTGGCCTTCTGGTCGGAGGAAGAATTAACTTTGTCTTTTTCCCGTCGCCAGAACCGGAAAACTTTTCTGCTTTGGTTGTTTTTAGCGCAGGCACACCATCTAATGAGCAGGTTAAAGCACTTGCCAAAATGGAAAAAGCACTCGAAAGCACTGAAGCCCGCCTTGCTAAGGGCAAAGAAAAACTTGTTGTAACAACCTTCACTACTCTTGGACAGGCTGGCATAGCCAGAGGTGACAACCTCGCACAAATAGATGTCCAGCTCACCCCGAGTGAAGAAAGAACAATCATAGCAAAAAATATCATCAATGCCTGGGAAACTGATATTCCTAAAATCCCCGGCGTTGAGCGCATTGCCATCATTGGAGCCCGTGTTGGACCTCCCGGCAGAGATATCGACGTCCGCCTGCAAAATGCCACCTCCGAACAATTAAAGGCCGCCGCCATTGAATTAAAAGAAATTCTGAAAACCATGCCTGGCGTTACTGCAATTGCTGATGACCTGCCTTACGGTAAGCCGGAACTGATTATGGAATTAACACCAAGGGGACGTGCTCTTGGCTTTAATTCTGAAAATGTTGGTGCTCAGGTTCGAAATATATTTGAAGGCGCAATAGCAACAAGATTCGCGAATGGTGATGAAGAAATAACTGTACGTGTTAAGCAACAGCAGGAAGTTCCCGGTCTTAACGCATTATACCGTCTTCACTTGAAAGCACCATCGGGAAAGCGGGTTCCATTAAGTGAAATCGTTCACTTCAGGGAAACTCAGGGCTTCGCTATCATCCAGCACCTTGATGGCATAAGAACTGTCGCTGTAACCGCAAATATTGACGCCAATATCGCTAACCCCGGAGAAGTCACAGCAAAACTAACCAGTGAAAAACTGGGGCCTTTAGCAAAAAAATACGGAGTAACCTACAGCCTCAAGGGACGCGCTGAGGAAAGAGGAAAATCATTCGCAGACCTGAAACTGGGTGGCCTGCTGGCACTATCAATGATTTATATCATTCTTGCCTGGGTATTTGCGTCATACTCAAACCCCTTTGCTGTTATGGCAATTATACCATTTGGATTTGTCGGAGCAGTAATAGGACATGGCATAATGGGGTATAATCTCACCATTGTTAGTCTTATCGGGCTTCTCGGTTTATCTGGTATCCTCGTGAATGATTCTATAATTCTAGTCTCCCAGGCCGGCGAACGTCTGAAACAGGGGCAGGATCTGGCTGCAGCTGCGATTGGCGCTTCTCAGGATCGCTTGAGAGCTGTTACCCTGACTTCATTGACCACTATTGGGGGACTACTCCCACTACTGTTTGAAACAAGCCGTCAGGCTCAGTTTCTGATCCCCATGGCAATCACTCTTGTCTTTGGTTTGGGAGCAGCCACTATTCTGGTTTTGGTACTGGTCCCTGCTATTCTGGGTATTGGCTCTGATATTGGAAAAGTTTTCAGGGCAATTATCTCATTATACTTTCCTGCAAAAAAAGAAAACCAGCCCCTATTGAAACAGGAATAAACCGAACCTATCTTGGAGTACAGCAGGAAGTACCAAAAGCTTTCCTTCTGTGCTCCAATCACCAAAAATAAGAATTAAAATGAGAAAAACGGCATAAATATATGTTTTTTATCCATTTTCCCGCCAGGCATTAACTCTTAGTTAACCATTTAAGTGCATATAGCAATTAAATACTACATTTAAGTAGATTACTCGCTATTGATTTAGTTGTTAATGGAGATAGAAAATGCATATAAGCAAAACATCTTTGGCTTTCGCGCTATGTTCAGTTGGATTTAATGTTGGATATGGTATCGGAATTTTGTCAAACGTAATGGTAATCCTGTAAGAGGAAAGAAAAAGAAATAAATACTCACTCGCAAAACATCCCGATACGGCAGCTCGCCCCCCTTTGCCAATATCGGGAGTTATACCATAGGCAACTACAGAATATCAGGCTGGTTGCCGCTCACTCTCCTCTGAAACAGAATAAGCTTTTCGGGGTTACGCATAACATAAATATTCTCAATTTTATTCTGCTCCCCATATGAGAATGTAATAACCCCGGAGAGTCTGCCTTTATGAAAATATGACAGGCTCTCTAGTCCATTAACTTCCAGAGACTCAAAAGTTATTTCGCTCCAGGCTGGTATAAGAACTTTCTCAATAAAGTTAAGCACACGCTCTCGTCCGGAAACGGGGCGGCGGGCAGCTACAACTTTTCCTCCCCCATCAGAACAAAATACAATATCTTCAGACAGTAACCTGCTCAGATTATCTGTTGAACCACTTTGTACCGCATCTTGAAAAACAGATAAAAACTCCTGCTGCTTCTCCCGTGGTACCTCATAACGCTTTTTATCCTGGGAAACATGTTCTCTTGCTCGTGACACCAGTTTCCTGCAGGCGGGTTGTTCTACATTAAGGATCTCAGAAACCTGCTGATAGTCATGATCGAAAACATCATGAAGCAGATAAGCCGCTCGCTCACGTGGACTTAACCTTTCGAGCAATAACAAAAACGCCGTAGAGAGTGACACGGCAAGATCAATCTGACCTTCCTGATCTTCATCAAAAAATGTAATGACAGGTTCTGGCAACCATGGACCGACATATTCAACTCTCGATTTATGCGCAGACTTTAATATATCAATACAGTTTCGCGTACATACAGTAATCAGCCAGCCATGCGAGTTTTGAATTTCAGCCTCCGAAGCCTCCCGCCATTTCAGATAAACATCCTGCACGACATCCTCAGCTTCAGCTTTAGATGCCAATAACCTGTAAGCCAGCCCCAGAAGTCTGGGACGGGCTTTTTCAAAGAGGTCGGTTTTGGCCTGATTTTCCATATTAGTGCTGGGCTACCTGCAACCTGTTCCATAGATTAATCATAGCAATAACCTCCAGAATAACGCTGATTTCTTTTTCGGAGAAATATGTGCGTAAATTCTCTCTGTGCGCTCCATACCCTGCCTTATGGTCAAGTACTGTCAGATCTTCTACCAGTGCGAGGATAGCCTTCTCCTTTGCACTAAAATCCTCCACATGACGCCACACAACCAGTCGATCCAGCCTGACATCTGTCTCACCGTCCCGCCTTGCTTCTCTCAGATGCATATCGACACAATAAGCACACTGATTGATCTGGGAAGCCCGTAACTTGATAAGATGGAATAAAGTCTTGTCCAGTCCCTGCTGCCCAAGAACCGTTTCAACATTAAGAATAGCCTGAAAAACCTCAGGCGCTTCTTCATGATATTTAATAGCTGGAAAATCGCTCATGCTACATACTCCTATGTATAGAAATTAAAGCCTATACAATAAGGACGACTGGACACATCATCTTGTGACACTGACCTGCAAATTATTTTAAGAATTTTAACAGTTAGTCCTGACTAACAGCAGGAACTTTATTATTCAGAATATCTATCATCATAGACTGATCAATATTCCCACCCGTCAGAATAACACCAGCAGTTTTTCCCTTCATCAGCTCCCACTCCTGAAGCAATGCCGCTAAAGCTGCTGCTCCGGCACCTTCAGCCAGATTATGGGTACAACGATAATAAATACGAACAGCCTCCGCAATCTCATAATCCGAAACAGCAACAACCCGCTCCATACCACTGGAATAAATTTCGAAAGCCTGCCTGACAGGAACCCTGACCGCCATTCCATCTGCAAATGTATTGGCACTTTTGGTTTCAACCAGATGCCCTTGTTCAAATGAAAGCTTTGCAGCGTCAGCTTCAGTAGAAACAACCCCTACAATTTTTGTCTTTAGCCCCAGAGCATTCCTCGCCTGTATTAGGCTGCAAACCCCGGAACCACATCCAATAGGCACATACACAGTATCAAGATCTGGCACTGCTTTAAAAAACTCAAGACCATAAGAAGCAACCCCTTTCACAAGCTCTTCATGAAAGGCCGGCACCATATGATAGGAATTTTCCTCAACAAGCCTCATGGCTTCCAGACGTGCCTCATCAAAGTCATCCCCAAATTCAATTAATTCAGCACCAAAAGCTCTCATCGCGGCATTTTTTTCAGGTGAGTTCCCTCTGGGAACTACAATAGACGCCTTTAAGCCATTCAGAGAGGCCGCCAGAGCCTGTGATTGCCCATGATTACCCCTCGTGGCAGTAACAATGCCCCTCACGTCAGGATAAGTCTGCCTGAGCCATTTGATATAGGTAAATCCACCACGCGCTTTAAAGGCACCTGTTGGCGTATGGTTCTCATGTTTAACCCAAACCTTCGCACCGGTGTTTTCCTGAAGTAAAGGCCAGGCATACTGAGGTGTAGCTGGCATAAACCGGTAAACATCACTTGCGCCATCAGATAGCTCCTCAAGCGAGAATGAAAATGTCATACTGTTACTCCTCGTGCTGTTGTTTTTTATTTCAGCATGCCAGGCTCAGGAATCTGTAATATCCTGCATAATGACCTGCCTGTGTGGATATGGAATAGAAATATCTTCTTCATCCAGCCGATATTTAATTGCTCTCATCAAATCGAAGCGTGTTGCCCAGAAGTCTGCCCCCTTGGCCCACGCACGTATCTCCAGATCAACAGAACTCTCTCCAAGAGCTTTCACAATAACCCGTGGCTCAGGCCGGTTTAATATTCTTTCTTCTTGCTGGATTAGCCCGGTTAGAACTTCTATCGCATGATCAATATCGTCATCATAGGAAATACCAACATGGATATCGAGGCGTCTGACTGCTCTCTTGGAATAATTAACAATTGTATCTGACCATATCTTGCTGTTCGGTACCGCAATAAAAATCCCCTGTGCTGTATGCATTCGGGTCATAAACAAGCCAATTTCATCAACTGTTGCGCTGGCCCCACCTGCTTCAATATAATCTCCCACCTGAAATGGTCGAATAATCAGTAGCATAATTCCGGCAGCAACATTCTGAAGTGTACCCTGCAGGGCAAGACCAATTGCAAGCCCTGCTGCACCAAGCACAGCAATAATACTTGTCGTTTGAATACCGAATTCGGCAAGAACCAGAATTAGGGTAAATATAAGAATTGTATAATGTGATAGCTGGGCAACGACAGGAATAAGCGTCTTGTCAATTTTCTCAACCTTTTCCATCCTGCTTCTGATTAACCTGCTTGCAAATCTGGCTGCAAAGAAACCGGCAATCAAAACAATGATAGCAGTTACCAGACTAAGCATATAAGGAAGAAAAGTTTCGGACCATTGAGTTGCTGCCGCCTGAATATGATCAGCAGCACTCACAACTTCTGGAGTTTTAGCCATAGTTCCCTCTCGTTAAAACCAACACAACCTGGAAAAAACACAAAAATAAAGGGCTTCGTAATACGAAGCCCTTCGAATTTCATATAAATCACTAAATTTGAGATTCGTAAACTTACTCGGCAGCACTTTTCTTGAACGGAGTAATAGCTGAACCCGGTATCGGAATGTGACGCTGCAAAAACTCACTGATCTTCGTAAATGCACCCATCTGAAAAATCCCGGTATGCCCCGCTTCAGCAAACTCAATCATCTCTTTTGGACTGTTAGCTGCATCATACATAGCCCGGCCAAATTCAACGGGGATAACAGTGTCCTTCACTCCATGCACTATAAGCAAAGGAGCCTTCACCCGGTCAATAACATTGATCGATTCAAAACGTTCCTGCAAAAAACCTCGAACAGGAAAAAATGGAAACCGCTTTTCAGCAACATCAACAATAGAGGTAAAGGGAGCTTCAAGAACAAGCGCAGCACAATCGCGCGCAACAGCTACAGGAGTAGCAATACNNCCCAGTGACTCTCCATAAATCACAATTTTATCCGCAGAAACCCCAAGCGACAGAAGATAGTCATAGGCCCCAATAGAATCCGCAGTAAGCCACCCTTGTTGTGGTTTGCCTGTGCTGCCGGAATATCCCCGGTAACTTGGCATAAACACTCCGTAACCGCGACGTGTCATACGGTGAATACGATCTCGTCTTGTTTCAAGGGAACCATTCGTTCCATGAAAATACAACAGAGTTGGATACCCTGGCTGCGCGGGGCAATACCAGGAAATAACATCCTCACCATCTGGTGTACTTAAAACGATCTCTTCAACCTGATCCAGTCCGATATCTTTAGGTTGTTTACGCTCTGTCTTCGGTCGGTAGACAAGAATTGGCTGGCACACATAAAATGCAATTGCCACAACTCCGTATAGACAGGCAAGGCCTGCTAAAACCGCTAGAACTGTATACATACACAAAACCTCTTGTTACTGCCCTGTCCGCGGGACCCTTTTTATCTAAAACCTTGGGTCTCACTATCAATACCACCTGAAGTTCAACTTTTTGTCACAACTTCTGGCTATTGCGGCCGGCTTTATATCCACACTTACTGCCCTGAACAGCGTGCGTTTCCTTAATACTCGTACTCTTGTATTTTTAATGCCCATATATCGGGCCTTTTTCTTCAATCTATCGATAAGGCCTGGAGTACCTTCCATTACCGATAGGGCTCACCGGTCACATACAACTGGGAGCATCTTAAAATTCCTTACAATCTCATTTGCCTATGGAATACCTGCATTCCCTCAATATCACGAACAGCATAAGAAATGCTTGATCTTGGCTTGTCGGGCCAACTTAGAAGAGACTGGCTAGGTAAAGAAGTGATTATTTTATGGCAAGATATCGATAGTAAACAAACTGTTGCTGTTAAGCCTCATGCGCTACTATGCTTGTCAGGCATACTCTAAATACTTAAAACTCTATAATACAAATGCCTATATAGTTTGGTTTTGTCAATGTTTTAAGCCAGATGCGGCAATGTTGATCATTCTTCCCTATAAAAGTTTATTCACAGCATTTCCTCTTCTAATAGTTGCATATACCCCATTTAGGTAAGAGAAAATCCTTAACAGACTAATAATTTACGCAGCTCTGCTCCATAAACTCCGTAACTTTTGACCAGGCCCCGTGAAGATATAGATCTGAGTGTGCACCAAATGGAAAAACCTCAATAGATTTGGGTGAACGAGCAAGATCGAACAACTGTTGCCCGTATGCAACAGGAATAACCGTGTCCATAGACCCATGCAGAATAAGTAACGGCTGACTGATTTTGGAAATATGTCTGGCTGAATCAAACTGATCCTTCATAAGGAATCTGGTTGGTAAATACGGAAATGAAATCCTGGCTATATCCGGCAACGAAGTAAACGGAGCTTCGAGAATAAGACAGGCTGCATTTCTGAGCGAGGCAACCTGTGTAGCAACTCCTGTTCCAAGGGATTCTCCGTAAAGAATAATGTCCCTGTCTGAAACCCGGTTATCAACTAACCACTGATAGGCAAGTAAGGCATCTCCGATAATTTTCCTCTCTGAAGGAGAACCACTGCTGCCGCCATAACCACGATAACTCAGCATAAACAGGCCATACCCTTTCTGCTGCATCAACATGACCCTTTCAGTACGAGATCTCAAAGAGCCACCATTACCGTGAAAATATAATATTGTAGGTTTGCCGGGCGCCGCTCTGGAATACCAGGCAATCAGCTTGTGTTTATCCGGTGTTACAAGAGTAATTTCAGCTACATTGCTCAACCCCGCCGCTGCAGGCGAGGTTCTGACCTTTTCAGGAAAATATATAAATTTGCGCTGCTGATAAAACAGCACCAAAACCATTAACAGAAGTAATACAAGAATAACGAGGATCGTAACGGCGAGAATTTTAAACATATGTTCCTACATTTCGTTGCTATGCAGTCCCCAAATAACAACGCACGTAAAACACTTTAAGATATGCCGCCTGCCACTTATGCCCTCGGCAGGTTACTGCCACCACTTACTCTGCGCAATCCTTCAGAAGCAGGCTTGAAAGAAGGGTTTATACCAAGTGCTCTGCGGTAAGCACGGGCAGCTTTTTCTGGAGCATTATTTTTCTCAGCGGCTAGCCCTCTATAGCTCCACGCCTTGAAATGACCTTTACGGCTTCTTGCCGCTACATAAAAGTCATCATATGCTTCTTCATATTTCTGGAGCTCAAGACGGCTTTTACCACGAGCAAAATATGGACCGCCAGATGAATTAGGCCTCAGATTTATAGCTGTCGAAAAATCATGGATAGCATTCTCGTGCTGGCCAAGCTTCTGATAAATCAGACCACGCTGAAAATACGCAACCGGATGTTCCCCGTATATATCAATAGCATGACTAAAATCTGCTAGCGCAAGAGAAACTCTTTTCATACGCTGGTGCAATCGCCCACGACCAATATAGGCCAGATGATACTTTGGAGCCAGCCTAATGGCTTCATTGTAGTCTGACATGGCTCTATCGTATTTCCTGGTTTTGTAATACAGTAAAGCCCTGTTGTTATAGGCTTGATAATAATTCGGGTTAATAGCTATAGCCGCGTTAAAATCCTTAAACGCTTCATCATACTGCTTAATCTGCGCATAAGCAGTGCCTCTCAGGTTAAGAGCATTTGGATCTTCAGGATTTTTCTTGATAACCTGAGTAAGCGAAGCAATGTTCCCCTTGTTCCCAAGAGAAGCATTGCCATCTACACTCAGATTTGAGCTGCTGGAACTGCATCCGGCAATAAATGCACACACAGCAATAACGGAGGTAAACTTCAAAAAGGATTGAGCTGCTTCTATCGACAATTCTTTGCGCATGGTCATAAGCCGAATAAATTTCCCAAACAATTTTGTAATACACTGGATCTAAAGGCTATTTGAATAATCAGCCCTCGGTTGCAGTATATATTGATTACCACTATACAATAGAAATCTGCAATTCAATTACGGCGGAATTAGGCCAATTTTATATAGAACCTGAACTAAATATCAACGGTCGCGTTTACCATTCAGCAATCCATCGCGCTGCATCTTCTTTCTTGCCAGCTTTCTTGCCCGACGTACAGCCTCTGATTTTTCTCGCGTCCTTTTTTCCGATGGTTTTTCGTAATAATTTCTAAGTTTCATCTCCCGGAAGATACCCTCACGTTGCATCTTCTTCTTAAGAACCCTTAGGGCCTGATCCACATTATTATCACGAACGAGAACTTCCACGCGTCATCTACCTCTTCTGAACATAGAGCCATTAAATAAAAAACACGTAGTAAAAAGCTGTTACCACAACAGAATACTACTCTAAACGGCCATGAAATTAGCAAATTAGACTGCTTTTTGCTATAGTAAGAAAGCCTATACAAGCAATCAGAGGCAATTATCCAAAAATTATGTTTTAATTTTATTAAGAAAACAACTGCAATATCAGGTCAGGGGCTTAAGTTTCGTAATATGTCCCATTTTTCTGCCCGCACGTATCTCGGATTTTCCGTACAAATGTACGATTGTATTGCTTTCCTGGGCATAATCCGCCCACATATTCATTTCATCACCAATCAGATTAAGCATTTCTGCATTGCTGTGTCGTAAACCATCCCCAAGAGGCCAGCCCGCTATGGCCCTGATATGATTCTCAAATTGCCCGACTGCACAGCCATCCATAGTCCAGTGACCAGTATTATGGACCCTTGGAGCGATTTCATTCACAATCAATGGCTTTTCTGCTTTATCACCACAATAGAAAAATTCGACGGCCAGCACTCCGACATAGTCAACGGCATCAGCAAAAACTTTTGCGATACTGATAGCTTCGCTTGTCACAGCCTGGGATATGCCTGAAGGTACAACGCTCTTGTTAAGTATCTGATTAACATGATCATTTCTACTGACATCATATGCAAAAGATGTCCCATCCATACCTCTGGCCATGACAACAGAGAGCTCGCACTCAAACGGAATAAAGGCCTCAAATACGGCCGGAACATCTTCAAAATCTTGATAAATAACTTCCAAATCACATGAATCTGATAGCTTCGCCTGCCCTTTACCATCATATCCGAAACGGCGGGTTTTCAACATTGCAGGAAGCCCAATGTCTTTTCTGGCATTCTCAAGATCAGACAGACTGTCAATTGAAGCAAATCTGGCGACTGGGATAGACAAACCGCTAAGAAAGTTTTTTTCATCCAGCCGGTCTTGCGTAACACTCAACGCTGACACAGGCGGAAATAGGGGAGCAATACCTGATAGCGAGGCCACAGGCTGTGCCGGAATATTTTCAAACTCATAAGTTATAACATCAACACTCCGGGCAAAACGGCTCAAAGCTTCAACATCATTATACTCGGCGCAGGTGTGATGCTCAGAAACTTCCGCAGCAGGCGGTTTATCTTCCGGAGCATAAATATGAACATGAAAACCAAGTTGAGCAGCAGCCATCGCCAGCATTCTGCCGAGCTGCCCTCCACCAATGATTCCAATCCGGGAACCGGGTTTTAATCTTGCATCACCCTTCATTGACAGGAAACTCTGTAACTGCAGCAGACCTTTGCCCACGCCAGTGTTCAATCCGCTCTCCAAGAGCATCATCCCTGACAGACAGTATCTGAGCTGCCAGCAAACCGGCATTTGTAGCACCGGCAATGCCAATAGCCAGAGTACCAACTGCAACACCTGCCGGCATCTGAACAATTGATAACAGGCTATCCTGACCAGACAAAGCTTTACTCTGCACGGGCACACCAAGAACCGGCAACGGTGTCAATGCTGCTACCATCCCTGGAAGATGCGCTGCTCCTCCGGCTCCTGCAATGATAACTTTTAGACCGTTGCTCTTTGCTGATTTGGCATAGTCGAACATTCGATCAGGAGTACGGTGAGCGGAAACAATCCGTGTTTCAAAAGAAACTTCCAGTTGCTCTAGCACGTCAGCCGCATGACGCATTGTCGGCCAATCCGACTGACTTCCCATTATTATACCCACAAGTGGCTGTGTTTGCGTCATTAGAAACCTGCTGTTATCCCATCGTTAGAACCATATAGGCCATTAAAACAAAAGAAAAAATACCCTTCAAGAAGCCGCGGATTATAGATCTCGAAAACACTTTGACAAGCCCGTAATACAATTTTTTATCCGAAAACCTGGCAAAACAGTTTTATTTTAACCTCTCATTATCATAGATTATGTCAAATATATAATATGGTTTAGCAGGGATAAACAAAAAGATTCCTAACATCTGTATAGACTATTTTGCAGACATAATTGAGGGGGAACCTTATGTCAGTTCAGGTAAACCAGACGAACCGGAAAAATTCAGAACAACTTAATCCAGGCCCTCAGACAGGCCCGACTGTCAGAAGAGTTAGAGGGGATATAACGCCTTATAACTCCATTCCCAAAAATGAGCTGACTCCAAAAGTTGAATCTGCCATGTCCCTCCTCTTACAGGAAGTGGAGCGCCTGAAAAATGAGTTAAGCGCGGCAAATGAAAGAGTTGTCTTACTTGAAAACATTGCAGAAGAAGATCCCCTTATACCAATATTAAATCGTCGGGGTTTTGAAAGAGAACTTGAACGTTCCATAGCCTACACAGGACGATATGGTATAAAAACCTGCGTTATTTATATCGATATTGATCACTTCAAATCAATAAATGACACCCATGGCCATAAAGCGGGCGATATAGCTCTGCGCCATATTGCTTCATTTCTCATAGAGAACATCCGCCAGTCAGACATCATATCCAGAATTGGTGGAGATGAATTTGCACTTATCCTGCAACATGTTGGCCAGAACGAAGCAAAGACAAAAGCAATTCAACTGGAAAATAATATAAAGGACACTCCCTGCTGTTTTGAACAGCTCACAATACCAATGCAAATTTCAACAGGTGTTTCTGAAATACAAAAAGGCGATACAATAGAGGAAGTAATGGACCGTTCTGACAAGGAAATGTACGCAAGAAGAACAAAAAGGCGCTCCTCCAAAGCAACGCCTTCCGAAAAATCCTAGATTATTTTTTATTATTGCAACATCAGGCAATAATATCCGGAAATAACTTATCCTCAATTCCAATGATATCATCACGGAGGCCAAGCTTCTTTTTTTTCAGACGCTTGATTTGTAACTGGTCCCCGTGGCCACTCAGTTCCAAAGCATTAATAGCACTATCAAGATCCCTGTGCTCCTGCTTTAAACGAACCAGTTTTTCCCGAAGAACATTTTCCTCTTCAATATCCATTATCTATCCTGCTATGCTCATCTGAAAAATAAACGAAACCATCCCCTGAATATGAAATCATGTTAACCAGAGCTCAATCAAATATACGCAAATTTTCTGCTTAAATCATATCAGATCCTGAGATCATATATTAACTCACCTAAGTATTTCTAAAAACAGGAAAACTCTTTAAAAAAAATTTTTCTGTTAAAATTATTCCGGTATTTGCTTTTTTAAAAAATGTGCCCAGGTTATCCGCAAGCACAATATTTTTTTTGATCAGGTTAGACAATCGAATATTTTTCTGACACAATGCCCTGTGTAATGGTAACCATATTGGAGGGTATCAGATTGTATAACACTCATTTAGAAAGTTTATCAAACAAGCACAAAGCTTTAGAACGAAAAATTGAGCAGGAAACAGCAAGACCCCAATGCGACAGCGTTAAAATATCAGCGCTGAAACGAAGAAAACTTCAGCTAAAAGACCTGATTACCAGACTTGAAAAACAACCCCACAATTAATCGCGCTCTTGTCTTTGCAAGGGCTTTTTTTATGTCCTCTGTTGGCTGCATACCCCCTTTTACGCAGCCAACAGGGACAGACAAACAGTAACAAGCCTGCAGGCAAGACAATGCCTACAAACTAAAACATTTTCAAAACTTAATGATGGTGGGTCGTACTAGATTCGAACTAGTGACCTCTGCCATGTCAAGGCAACGCTCTAACCAACTGAGCTAACGACCCATCGAAAGTAGGGCGGAGCAGTCTTTAGCTCAACGCCTCATACATTCAGGTTAATCATAAAAACCTATCGATCGTCAAGACCTTGAATACGCAATCCAGAGAGGAATATAAAATAAATGCCATTCCTGTAGATATTAGTAGATATCAGTCTTCAGAATTGAGCATTCTCTCGACTTCATCAACCAGATCTTTCAGATGAAATGGCTTTGACAGAACCTTGGCATCTTTAGTCGTTTTGTCTTCAGAATTTAAAGCGACAGCAGCAAACCCGGTAATAAACATAATCCTCAGGTCCGGATCAAGTTCTGCTGCTCTTCTGGCTAGCTCAATACCATCCATTTCGGGCATAACAATATCTGTAAGCAATAAGGTAAATGGTTCTTCTTTTAAGCGCCGGTAAGCTTCAACACCATTGCCAAAAGAAACCACTTCATATCCTGCACGCTCAAGAGCTTTAACCAAAAAACGGCGCATTGACTCATCATCTTCTGCCAGGAGAATGCGATGAACCTTTGATTGTGAAATTTCGTTTACAGCCATATCCGAATATCTTTTGTCCTGAGTAAATAAGTTAACAGCCTCATCTCAACCGATTCTGGTAAATGAGCTATGAAAGCCTACCGAATAAACACACATATGTGTATCATAATGTATAATTCATATCCGATTGAATGAAAAAGAGGTTAACACATTTCTTTTTCATTCAAAGCATCATAAATAACGCATGTTTGCACGTCTTAATATGCTAGGCCCGCTGGCTTGCATATTTGATATCCTGAACAGTGAATAATGCTGGCTTCTCACCACGTGTTGGCTTGAGGGATCCTGAAATTTATACTACAGATAAACTGAACAATAATACTCTTTGTTAGCAGGACAACTGAAAAAATAGTTTTATATTGGAAGATAGTCTCAGGACTTTAACAATATCATGCTAAAGTCCGATTGTCCGGTAATAATAAGAAGAGGTACAGGGCTTCAGCGAAGCTGATATAAAATAAAAAATTGTACCCCATATAGGTTTGGCTCGGTAGAACAGTGTACATGATTAGAAATATTCTGGAAAAATCTGGTTTGGTCAAAGGCATGAGAAATGATAACTCGAAAACTCCCCCAGTGGACTTTTCTCCTGCCTTTTCTATCACTGAGCCAGAACAATTATTACAACCCTTTGTGTTTAACTCACCACATAGTGGAAGAGAGTACCCAAAGTCATTTATTGATTCCTCCCAGCTCGACCCTGTTGCCCTGCGCAAATCGGAGGATGCTTATGTTGAGGAACTTTTTGCAGACGTCACAGGAGAAGGTGCGCCAATATTACAGGCACATTTCCCCAGAGCTTACCTGGATGTAAACAGAGAACCTTATGAATTGGACCCGGAGCTTTTCACAGAGGCACTTCCTGATTATGCAAACACACGCTCCATGAGAGTCATTGGTGGACTGGGTACAATTGCAAGAATTGTAACAGAGTCAGAAGAAATTTACCGGCACCCTCTCACTCTGAAAGAAGCTCTCGATAGAATTCACTCGCTATACATGCCTTACCATAAGGCTCTTGGAACTTTAATTGGAAACGCAATAAAAAAATTCAATGGCTCAATTCTGATAGATTGTCATTCAATGCCTTCCGTTCCTCCAAACTATCCGAAGGACATGAGACCTGATTTTGTTTTGGGCGATAGATATGGAAGCTCGTGTTCATCTGCGCTAACAAAATTCATAGAAAAGCACCTGACGGATATGGGCTTTCTCGTATGTATTAATAAACCATATGCCGGTGGTTACATAACAGAAGCTTATGGAAAACCAGCCGAAAATGTGCATGCAATTCAGGTTGAAATCAATCGCGCTTTATATATGGATGAAATTACATACGAAAAGAAAGACAGCTTTGAAAATATAAGACAAACTCTAAAAGAGCTGAACGAAAGAATGTTTGCGGAAGACTTCCTCCAGCCTGGAAATTTTGCAGCTGCTGCAGAATAAAGAGGGGCCGTCGGTTAGACGGCCCAAGTCTAGGGAGGAAACGCCCGATGTGGGCTCGAATAAGGTCGCCCTTATATCGCAATGCACAATATATTATTGCTGCGCACAAAAAGCAAGCCCTAAATAAGTCCTAAACCCTTTGATCTATAAAAATACCATAAAAAACAAAGAGATAATTTGGACCTTTTATATTTTAATAGCAGGATATTCTTCATGAATAACTCCACCTTACCTCCACTTTCCGAACAAAGTAGAATAGAACTGGTCAAACTCCTGAACTCCCTGGCCGACATATCTGCTGATACAATCATGCCGTTTTTCCGTTCAGATCTGGAGGTTCAGGATAAAGCCGCCCCTGGAAGTTTTGATCCCGTTACGCTTGCTGATCAGAATGCCGAACAGGCAATTCGTGATAAAATAGGCAAACATTTTCCTGATCATGGCATAATCGGGGAAGAGTTTGATGATAAGCCTGCTGAAAATACCATAAATGGAGAATATCATTGGGTCATTGATCCTATTGATGGAACAAGAGGCTTTATGTCAGGCTTCCCGACATGGGGAACACTCATTGGGCTTCTACAAAATTCTGCTCCACTGATGGGTATGATGAATCAGCCATTCACCAAAGAACGCTACTGGTCTGATTCTCAAAAAAGCTACTACGCAGGCCCGGATAAAAAGCACGAACTAAGAACCCGGAAGTGCTCAGATATTGAGAGTGCAATCATGTCCTCTACAGATCCTGCAATGTTTAAAACTCCTGAAGATATTGCAGCATTCTCAAAAATCCACCAGCAGGCCAGACTAACAAGATATAGTGGGGACTGTTACAGCTATTGCCTTTTGGCAGCTGGACACATAGATCTGGTAATGGAGCGAGGCCTGAAAATTTACGACATTGCCCCACTTATCCCTATTATAGAAAATGCCGGCGGAGTCGTAACATGCTGGGATGGAACAGAAGCAACCAATGGCGGCAAAATAATAGCTGCTGGTGACCCCACGCTCCACGAAAAAGTTCTGAGTGAAATTAACAACTGACCTATTTTTTATAAATAGGAATATCTTTACTACCAGGTACAAATGCATCAAAAGCTGCCCAGAACTGCAGCCGCAACTCATCTCGCTCCTGCATAATTTCATGTCTGGCCTGCGGGATAACAAGGTGAGAACCGACTTTCAGCCGTACTGACATATCCTCCGTTGCCCGTGTGGATACGACATCGTCATCACCTGCACCGATAATCAGTACCGGAACCTGTATCTGGTTTGGAAATAAAGGATCACGAATCTTTACAATTGACCGGCAGGCTGAACGCATCCATGCAACGGTAGGAGAACCAAGCCCTAACTCTGGAGCTGATTTCAGAATTGCCTGAGAGCGGTCATAACGCCCTCGGTCAGAGGTTAATGGATTTTTTTCATAAGGTTGCTCATCCCAGGCTCTATCGCTACCACCTGCAACATACCTGTCTCCCATGCCCAAAAGCGACATGGTCTCCATAACTCCCTTTACCATACCAAATGAAAAAGGCAGCTGCTTTTCAGAAAATTCAAACATGGGCGCATTGAGAACCATGCGGTCGAACCAGCAGTTACGTGCTGTTCCCATACGTAAAATAACATGCCCCCCCATGGAGTGGGCTAGTGCAAAATAAGGGGGTGGGCAATCTGGCAGAACAATTTGCTTCATAAAGTTATGAACGTCAGCTTCGTATTCTTCAAATTTGCGAATATAGCCTTTTCTTGAATTCCTCAGAACCCGAACAGAACCGCCCTGCCCTCTCCAGTCCATAGTAGCAACAGAAAACCCTCGGCGCCTTAGATCCGCAATAACCTCATAGTACTTCTCAATAAACTCTGAACGCCCCGTAAACAGGCAGACCGTTCCTTTTCGCCCACCACTCGTTGTCTTCCAATAGGCATATCGGATCGGCTGTCCGTCATACCCTTTGAAATGACCGGAAATCGCATCGGTTGGTACCGGGTTACGGGCAATACTAACGAGAACCATGAGATGTGCTTTCTATTATGCATTATTATTCTGTTTTAAGGCTATAAGCCCGGATACTTATACGAAACATTATAGATTTTGTTAACTTAGATTTTTAATGAAAAATGAAGCAATACAGACACTTTTAAAAAATGCATATTTTTTTCAGCTTTATCTATTGAACCCCGATTTTCCCAAACTATATCCATAACTGTACGCCGAAAACGGGTACAGACACTAACAGCCTGGCAAATATAGCAGGCATTTTAACATATCGCTTCTAATGGAGGATTTGCTATGTCACACTTTGATTTATCACCACTATACCGTTCAACAGTCGGCTTTGACCGCATGTTTTCACTAATTGATTCTCTTGCAGGACCAAACGAAAACCAGTCAGGCTTCCCCCCATATGACATTGTCCAGCAGGATGAGAACGCATACCGGATTTCAATAGCTCTCGCAGGATTTTCAAATGATGAGCTGAATATCCAGGTAGAGGAAAACACACTGACGATTCGTGGTGAAAAACTATCTGATGTCGAAAACGAAAGTACCAGAACTCTGCACAGAGGAATTGCTGCAAGAAATTTCCAGCGTACATTCCAGTTGGCTGACCATGTTGAAGTTAAAAATGCTGCATTGGAAAACGGCTTGCTTCATATAGATCTCATACGCGAAATTCCGGAAGCTATGAAACCGAGAAATATTGAGATTAAAAGCTCTGATACAAAACAGCTTCTCAAATCAGAAGCTGCATAAACCTCACCTCCCCGCAAAGGGCATCTTGGTAACAGGATGCCCGCCTCAGCTCAGAAGACTCAAACCCTTACACCACCACGATATTCAAACAGTGCATCCTTTAACGCCTGAGCAAACTGAATCTTTTCCTCATCTAATAAAAACCTGCCAAATTCCAGTGTCTGCTCATGGGAGTAAAGTACAAGCTTTACCGATTCATTGGACTGCAACTCAACCAGAACCTTCACCCAATATGGGTTAAACCTCCAGTACAGCTCTTTTCCGGATGGTGAAACTCTGGAAACAACCAACTCATCACCAATCAGGTCAACGGTCTCATAAACCTTGCCTGCCCTGTAATTCATACGAAATGCCAGATAAACCAGAAATACATCCAGTCCCAGAAACCCGACCACTGGCCAGGCACCGTTTACAAAAAATACAACCCCTATAATAAAACTCACTGCACCGAATATGGATAATAAAATCAGAAAACCTTTAGGACTAAGAGAGCGGTATGGAGTGAGGATAGCAGAAAATAACGGCTGGCTTTGCTCTGACGTTTCTTGTAAATTTTCATCAATAATACTCATACCTCAAGAATATCATAAAAAAACTCAGGCGCAGCTAGAAAATGACCAGACCTAAACCAAAAACCAAGTCAGCAAAAAAAAAGCCGCCCCTCAAAGCGACTGCCACGCGCCTCTCTGAAGACACCATAAATGAAATGTTCCGCCGCTTTCAGGAAAACGATCCGGCCCCGGAAAGTGAACTGGAATACACCAATCCCTATACACTCGTTGTCGCAGTAGCATTATCTGCCCAGGCAACAGATATTGGCGTCAACAAAGCGACAAAAGAGCTATTCAAAATTGCAGATACTCCGGAAAAAATGGTTGCCTTAGGCGAAGATGAACTGCGCGAGCACATCAAAACCATAGGTCTTTACCGAAACAAGGCCAAAAACGTCATTGCTTTATCCCGCATGATGATTGAGGAATTCGGCAGCCAGGTTCCTGAAAAGCGGGAAGATTTGGAAAAACTTCCCGGAGTAGGACGAAAAACGGCAAATGTTGTTCTCAATGTAGCCTTCGGCCAGCCCACAATGGCTGTAGATACCCATATTTTCCGCGTATCAAACCGTACCGGGTTAGCCCCTGGAAAAAACCCTCTTGAAGTCGAACTGGCTCTCGAAAAAACCGTTCCTGACCAGTATATGCTCCACGCCCACCACTGGCTCATTCTTCATGGACGCTATATTTGCAAGGCCCGTAAACTGGATTGCGAGAACTGCAAAATAATTGATTTATGCGAATTCGATGGAAAAACTATTTAACTCATACTATATACTGCCCCTAACTCACCAATAATTTTCACGAACCTGGAGACTGTTTTTTATGTCTGAAACCCGCTTTGATGTTCTCGGCATCGGCAACGCTATTGTCGATATTATCTCTCGTTGCGATGACGCACTACTGGAAGAGCTGAACCTGCCCAAAGGTAATATGCAGCTAATAGATGCAGAACAGGCGGACAAGCTCTACGAAAAAATGGGACCAGCAATTGAAAGTTCTGGTGGTTCAGCAGCAAATACAATTGCAGGCCTTGCATCATTTGGTGGTAAAGGAGCATTTATTGGTAAAGTTGCCAATGACCAGTTTGGCAAAATCTTTAGCCACGATATCCGCTCCATCGGTGTTGAGTTCACGACACCGCTTGCAGAAAACAGCTCACCGACAGCAAAATGTATGATCTTTGTGACGCCGGACGGCGAGCGTACAATGAACACATACCTCGGTGCCAGCACTGAACTCGATCAGGGTGAAGTCGATGAAGAACTGATCAAAACAGCAAAAGTTGTTTATCTTGAAGGCTACCTTTATGACAAGGAAGAAGCCAAGGCCGCTTTCCATCAGGCAACTGAAATTGCAGCAAAATACGGCACCAAAGTAGCTCTCAGCCTGTCTGATGCATTCTGCGTTAACCGTCACCGCGACGACTTCCGCAAACTTGTAAAAGAAGGCGTAGACATCCTCTTTGCCAATGAAGAAGAAATTTGTGCACTCTACGAAGTTGAAAGCTTTGACGAAGCTGCAGCATTGGTCAAAGCTGAATGTCAGGTTGCAGCATTGACGCGTGGCAGCAAAGGCTCAGTCATTGTTACACCGAATGAAACCCATGAAGTAAACGCCCATTACGTTTCTGAAGTCGTAGATACAACAGGAGCTGGCGACCTCTATGCAGCGGGCTTCCTGTTTGGATATGCCAACAACCAGTCACTTGTCTCATGCGGACAGTTGGCAGGTCTTGCTGCAGCAGAAATCATTTCGCATCTGGGAGCACGCCCGGAGGAAAATCTGGCTGAACTAGCCAAAAAAGAAGGCCTTCTGGGCTGATCGACTAAACTCATCAGGTGGAGCAGACAGTTTCACCTGACAACAGATTAATAAACACCAGCTGCAAACCAATGCCCAGATACAAACTGACCATAGAATATGATGGAACGCCTTATGTAGGCTGGCAGATGCAAAAAGACGATGCATCAGTCCAGGGTTCCATAGCCGATGCGCTTGGAAAATTTACGAACGAAGAAGTTGGTGTTCATGGAGCAGGCCGTACAGATGCAGGTGTCCACGCAACCGGACAAATAGCCCATATTGATCTGGTAAAAGACTGGGACCCAAACCGTATTCGCGAAGCAGTCAACTATCACCTGAAATCAACCCTCATATCTGTACTTCAGGTAGAGAGAGCTGATGAAAGTTTTGACGCCCGCTTTTCCGCAACAGCAAGGCATTACCTTTATAGGCTGATTAACCGAAGACCACGCCTTGCTTTAGATAGAACCCGTGCTTGGCACGTACCTGTAGAACTGGATGCAACGGCTATGCATGCTGCAGCCCAGCGCCTTCTCGGTGAACACGATTTCACAACCTTCCGCTCTGCCCATTGTCAGGCAAAATCTCCAGTCAAAACACTGGATTCGATATCAGTAATAAGAGCTGGAGAAGAAATCCGGGTGGAAACATCTGCAAGGTCATTTATGCATAACCAGGTGCGTTCAATGGTTGGCTCAATTAAACTGGTCGGCGAAGGAAAGTGGACCAGTGACGATTTATATGCAGCATTAAAGGCGGCTGATCGCAATAAGTGCGGGGCCGTAGCACCCGCACATGGTTTATATCTCGTCGGCGTCAGTTATTAGAGATAACTGCAACTGCATCAACTTCGACGAGAGCGTTCGGAACAAATAAATCCTTCACACCTATCAAAGCACTTGCTGGCGGATTTTTCATATTAAGCCACTTATCACGGACTTTACGAATTCCGGCAAGTTTGCTGGCATCATAATCCTTCACATAAACAGTCACTCTCACTAATGAAGAAAAATCAGCATTGGCAGCCTTAAGCGTGCGCTCCATATTAGCCAGAACCTGTTCAAGTTGCTCTGCAACAGTAGCACCTTTGATTTTCCCGTCTGCTCCCATTGGAACATGACCTGACAGAAACATCAGCTTGCCATTATTAACAATCATTGCCTGCGAAATACCGGGAATATTCACTCCCTCAGGATTAACCGGCTTAAGCATGCCTGCCCCCTGACTGACCGTGATTGACAACAAAAGCATTGTAAAAAAACTTATTGAAGCCGCCAGTATTTGACCTATAAATTTTATTTTCGACATCACACATTCACTCCTTTCATACCTTCTTCAGGGTATCTTTCACCAACTATTGGATTGTCTTGAAGAACCTTTTTAATTCGCACGAAGTCTTCCTCTGTCAACGCGACCTCAACAGAACAGATATTATCGCTTAGATATTTAATGCGTCGTGTACCTGGGATCGGAACAATGTCATCTCCCTGTGCCATCAACCAGGCCAGAGCAAGTTGGGCTGGCGTACAACCTTTATCAGCCGAAATGGCTTTTACACCTTCAACTATTTTTAAATTAGCCTGAATATTTTCTTCTGAAAAACGTGGAAGAAGACTTCTGAAATCTCCCTTCTCATACTCCATATTTGCTGAATATGTTCCCGTCAGGAATCCTCGCCCTAATGGAGAATAGGGAACAAATCCAACCCCGAGCTCACGACATATCGGTAAGATCTCTGCTTCTACATCACGCGTCCAGAGCGAATACTCTGTCTGCAATGCTGTAACCGGATGAACGGCTTGTGCTTTTCGTAAAGTCTGGGCACTGACTTCACATAAACCGATATGCTTAATCTTGCCTTCATGAACCAGACTGGCGAGAGCTTCCATAGTCTCTTCAATAGGCTGAGAAGGGTTAACCCGATGCACATAATAAAGATCTATGCAATCAACTCCCAGCCGCTTCAAAGAAGCTTCACAAGCGGATTTCATATAGGAAGGACTATTATCAAGCCCTCTCGCATACTCCCCCGGTTTGCGCACTATACCGAACTTGGTTGCAATAACTGGAGTGTCGGAACAGCCCTTCAAAAACCTGCCAACCAGCTCTTCATTGTGCCCGACACCATATGTATCTGCGGTATCAAAAAAGCGAACACCCCAATCAACTGCCTGATGCATAACGCGAATAGAATCCTCGTCATCCCCTGGACCATAAAACTCACTCATCCCCATGCAGCCAAGGCCTATTGCCGAAACTTCAAGAGAACCTGCCAAAGACTTGCTTTTCATATTTACGTCTCCGAAATAACTAACTTCACTCCCTATATAGTTATCATGATAACTATATCAAGATAAGTTGGACGCAAAACCTTTTAACCAGGCCAGACACTTGTCTAGGTTAAAATGGTTTACATGCAGAGTCTCTAAATTTTAAGGATGTAACTTAACCCTGAACATCCGTCTGTCTATCACCCCTAGTCTTGTCAGATTGATATGAGGACTGAGATATAAAAAGCCATCGCGTTCTATTGCAGAAGCTATTGTTGGCATAGCTTCACCGGACTGAAATAATACAGATCTGCCAGACGCATTTCTCAATTAGAGGAAGCAATATCCGTAACACTTGTTGAACGCGGGGTGGAAGGCTGCAGGTTAACAGCCAAAGGTAGAGAGTTTGCAGAAATCGCAAAGTCCATGTCTGGAGAGCTGGACAGACAACTTGTAATATCAAGAAAGTCCACTGGCCACACAGGAACTGTAACTCTTTCATCCGGAGAAGGTTTCTCCGAAGTTCTCACAACAGCCATAATCAAATTCTCAACAGATAACCCCTGCTGCTCTGTCGACTATTCCATAAACTCTGACTTGGACGATGTAGCCAGAGGAGATGTTGACGTAGCCATACGCACACAAAACCGTGGTGAAACCTCACTTGTTTACAAAAAAGTGGCAGAAATCAGCTTCGGCTTCTTCACGTCTCCGGCTTACCTAAAACACAACGCCAATAAAATGTCACCAGACATTGTGGACTATCTGGATCTTTTACCACCTATGGACCAGATCCCGCATAAGAGAGTGGCAAAAGAAGCCGGCTTCACCAATGCCCGCATCAGAATGTCATCATTCAGATCACAGTTTGAAACTGTCTGCAGAGGATTTGGAGTAGCGTCTCTGCCACGAATAATGGCTCAGGACAACCTTACTGAAGTCTTCACAGACATCCTGCTTCCATCAATGCAGGTCTTTCTCGTAACCCGACCTCAGGCCCTGAAACAGCCTCACATCCGTACATTTGTCGATCTGGTATACTCTGTATTCGAGAACCCTGACGAGTATCTCGAATGCTGCCTGTCAGCGATAGAATAGGGTCAGCTACAGCTGCCCCCGCCAAGCACACAGAATTTCGCACAGTAAGGATGGCAAAGCTTCACAGCCCCGTCATCAAACATGCCCTTATCAGCCTTTAGAGATGCTTCAAGCGACGCTCCCATCTCAAACTGCTCATCATAAGGCAGTAAAGTACAAGGCAGCACAGCCGGCTTCTCTGCCCCTTTACGCTTGACAACCATCCGGCTGCTTGAGCACATCACATCGGAAGTGGTTAAATTCAGTATCCCCCAGCAATCAGTCGTAATCTCCGGAACATCCGTCACCTCTTCCATCTCGGGAAACAAAACAAGCCTGGCTTTATCATCTGCATCAACAGGCCAGTGGCGGCTTTCAAACAGGGCTTTATACCCTGCACGGGCAGAGCCTTCATCTTCCCCCCAGCAGGTTCTCCCGGCTATATCAATCCTGAAACCATTCTCTGCCAACCAGTCAACACCTGTCAAAGCAGGAGCCCATGTCCGCTCTCCACGTTCTTTTTCGTGTAATTCCTGACTATGATGATCCAGACTCACACGCATGGTCAGTTTTGAACCATAAAGACTGTTCAGGCGTAATAATTCTTCCTTAACCTTCTTGCGCTGCATGGGAAGCATGGCATTCGTCAATACGAGCACCTCAAAACCACGCTTCAGAGCATCCTCCATCATCGCTGCCATATCTGGATTCATAAATGGCTCACCACCTGTAAACCCGATCTCCCGAGTCCCAAGCTCCATTTCCTCAATCTCGTCAAACAGGGATACTGCATCAGCAAGCGGAAAATAAACCAGCCTGTCATTCGTTGGGCTGGACTCTATATAACAGTTCACACACTCAATATTGCAAAGCGTCCCTGTATTGACCCAAAGCGTTTCCAGCTTGTCCAAAGGTACGGAAGCCCGCTTGTCACCCTTGGCAGTAATATCGGGATGTTCAAATTTTCCAAGAGATTGCGCTTCGATCGACTTGGCAGGAGATATTTCGTTCATTGAGAGAGCCCATTTATATTAAATTTGTCGACAAACCTAACATAAACCGGATTTCAGGGAACTCACAATATGTTCATAAAAATGTCAGCACGCACTAAATGGCAGGAACCTGATAATCACACCCCTTAAGACGCTCTTCAACGGTAATTGAGTTCTCGCTCACAGATGGCAAATTGAATTTTGACATCATCATATGAAGCTTTAAATACAATGACTTGGCACAAAAATATGGGCCAATTACGATATATTCCTTATCACCGAATGCCTGCTCAGCAGAAATTTCCGCATCACCTTCAGCAATAAGAATAACAGGAATTGGAGGTAGCTCTCCCCCCTCTTCGCCGGCCAGTTCGTCAAGTGCAAGCTCTCTGGAAAAACGATCCGAAGCACAGTCAAACACGATCAGATCATAGTCATGAAAAGCGTTTCCTTGCTGATTGTTCAATACAGTGCAGTCTGATATCCCGGCCTTGGGAACTCCAAATCCAGTCAAAACAGCCTTCATCCTGTCCTTAATCACCTCATCCTGACCAATAACCAGAACCTTGACCTTTGAAAACGCAACACTGATAGGTCTCATACAGAACTCCAAGTAACTCTGTGAAAACCGTAGAGGAATTATGTTAAAAAACTATTCTCACTAAAATTCAAAGGTCACTTAACGATGTTAAGAAGGAGCAGAGAACCTATATTGAACAACACGGGTCAAGCTGGTAAAGTGCCTCTATAATAATGAATAAAACGTGGTAATATCAATATCTTAGAAAATTGATAGCAGCCCTCCAGTACAAGCCATAAGCAAAATGAAAAATGAATTTAGGCATTTCCTGATCACACGGTTTAGCATGGGAGTTAAATCAGGTTTTCCAGAGCAGAATTCCCGGATCGAATGGATGAAGCGACGCATTGAAATTTTCGAGAAGATTACGTTGCCGTCAGTTCTGGCGCAAAAAGAAAAGAACTTCACCTGGCTCGTCCTGTTTGATCCAAGCGTAAAAGACGAGCACTCGGATTTCATACAAAAGCTTGAAAACATTAGCTTTTGTATCCCTGTATATTCAGAGGATGGGCTTCTCCCCACGATAAAAAATAAAATCTCTGAAACTACCCCAGCTGACATCAGGCATATCATTACCACACGACTGGATAACGACGATGCTATTCATCAGGATTATATCAAAGACCTTCAATCCAACTTCACACCAAACCAGAATTACATCATAAACTTCTCTGAAGGTTTCTCTTATTCAGATGAAATGGCGAGCATATTCAACAGAAACATGACGATGTTCGCCAGTTTCTTTGAATGTCTGGACAATGGCGAACTACAAACTGTCTATTGCGCTCCTCACCCCGCCCTGAGAAAAGTCGCACCAGTAAAGCACATACACAGCAAGCCCATGTACATTTACTACCACCACAGTATCAATGTCTCGGGTAATAAGCTGAATCTAACACCAAAATCGAAGCTTATTCTGGATTTCATAGCCCACTTCCTCTGCAAAAAAATCCCGTTACTCAATAAATATCTGCGCTACAGCTACAGAATTCAAATTAGCAAAGACCACCCTCAACTGGCTTTATTTAATACCAGGCTCTAGGGCAGTGAAAGAGTGCCACCTGAGAACACCAGGTGGCTACTCTTCTATTTTTGAAACGCAAGCTCCCAGTTAACCACACGCCCATCCGTATACGTACTCTTGATATTCATTGTCATACGACTACCAAAAATACCAAATGTCAGATGCCGCCGTGCTACACCCTGAACATAAAATGCCCTGTACCCTGCTGGATCCTGATGAGCCCTGCGTGAACCCCAATCACAATTCTGCGGATGACACTTGCCAAATACCTGAATATAAAACTGCTCCAGGCCATTATTCAGACATTTACGCCAATATACATAAGGCACACTATTCGTGTTGGGATCTGTATTGGTCCAGGTTTCAGTTGTGCATATTGGATTGGCTTTAACTGATACCGGCTGAACAGATGACAATATAAAAAGAAAACTCAGACAAACAAAAACAGCTCTTAAAAATTTCACTTATAACCACTCCCTACTCAATATCCGCATCAATCAGAACAGCACATAACAATGCAGGCTCATTCCCCTTGTTAATCCAGGCATGATTTGTTGCCTGCTGTACGACAACATCAAATGGCTTGAGATCCCGCTCTTCCTCATCAAGCATCAACGTGACATGACCTGACAGCAGGATAATATAATCAATAGTCTTCGTTTTATGCATTGCCGGATGCCGTGAGGTATCTACCCGTTCATGAGAAGCTCCCATGCCAGCAAATCGCTTAGCTATAATCTCCTCAAGCTGTTCATGAGAAATAGAAGGATCGACTGGCGGAACAACAAACCACCTGAAATTACTACCTCTGGCAACGGGAGATAAATTAACCTCCATCAAACCACGATCATCCGTATCACTGGTATCCTGAACCCCTCCGTCAATATTCCAGACCTCATACAGGTTCCCATTTAACCGCGCTTCAGGACCATCATGCATGACAACCGACCTGCCCTCAGCATTATGCCCTGTCACCACACGCCTCAACTCAAACCCCGACCTTGCTTCACCAGCCATCTGCTGTTCCTCGCTAATTATAATATGTTCAGCTATTAAGAATAAAAGCCTGCCACATCTGGATCAGACAGGAACATTCACAATTAGTGGTGCCAGGAAATAAAGACTTAGACAACAAAACCTTAAACACCGTCACAAAACAGTATTTAACCGAATATTACTCTCACTCATATAAACTCCCGCCATATACCAGAGGCTACGAGGGGTAATATCCATGCGCTTTATATTCAAAATTCTCACAGTTAACTTCATCATGATACTCGGAACACTTTCAGCACATTCAGAAGAATGTATGAAAATCGCCAGCAATCCAAATTCCAGCAAAGCAATAGCCGTATTAACACCCGGTATTCAGATGGCTTTCCAGAAGGCAAAAATCTGCGTGGACTATGTGACATTGCCCAGCGCACGTATCCAGAAATCTATGAAAGATAGCAGCATTGATGGTGAATTCCTCGCAGCATTGATGGTGAATTCCTCAGGGTAAAAGCCTACATCAATCAAATGAAAGATCATGTCATAGCAGTCCCGACCCCTGTAGCTGAAGGCAAGGGTGTTATAGTATCAAACGCAGCAGGTGATTTTAGTCCCAAATCCCTGGCAGATGTAGGAGACAGGATCATCGGAACTGTGCATGCAGTGAGATGGCACGAAGCTCTGAAGAAGCACCTCAAAACCCCGAGAACAAGTGCAAAATACGGACTTCTGATCAAACAGTTAATGGCAAACCGTATCGACGGCTTCCTGATAGACAACGTCACACTCGGGCGGATAATCAAGGCAAATGTCATCTCAAAAGATAAACTCCGCATAAGCCCCCCAATCCTTGACCTTTCTGCCTACGTCCTGCTGCACAAGAAAAATGCCAAATTCATCCCAGATCTGGACAAGGCAATCAAATCAGTGAAACTGGAAGGCGGTTTCACTCTGAAATAGTTACACCAACGGTCCGGTGCAGGCTGGAAGCCCGCACCGGACAGACTGCACCCGATAAAAACCTTTTCTCTCAGTAGTCAGGTTTGTTCCGAATAGATCAACTTGCACACATTTTCCCTGCTAGAATATACTTACAGGTTGACCCTATCCCCAGAAACACATCCAGAATTGAGTTAGAAATCTCCCTGCTTTAAACTATCAACCAGGAGATTTTGACATGAAGAAAAAGCGTTTTACAGAAGAGCAGATTATTTCGATACTGCGTGAAGCTGAGGCTGGCGTCAGCGTTGCAGATCTTTGCCGCAAGCATGGGGTG
Source organism: Methyloligellaceae bacterium (assembly GCA_050633205.1). Taxonomy (GTDB): domain Bacteria; phylum Pseudomonadota; class Alphaproteobacteria; order Rhizobiales; family CBDHHC01; genus CBDHHC01. The sequence continues at coordinate 62,506 of JBOEGA010000018.1, forward strand.
TCAAATGCCAGTTTTTACAAATGGCGCAGCAAGTATGGTGGTATGGATGTGTCTGATGCGAGAAAACTAAAACAGCTTGAAGAGGAGAACAGCAAACTCAAGCGATTACTGGCGGAAGCCATGTTGGATAAGGTTGTTCTTGAGGACGTTCTCTCAAAAAAGTGGTAAAGCCTGCATCGCGCCGCCTTGCCGTTGACTACATTAGGAAGCATTACGCTTTCAGTCAGCGCAGGGCTTGTGAATTGGTGAAGTTACACCGTTCAACAGCCCGGTACATCTCCCGCCGTTCTGATGACAGTGTACTTCGGCAAAGACTGAAAGAGCTTGCAGGCAAACACCACCGTTTCGGTTATCCGCGGTTACATATTTTATTGCGCCGTGAAGGTCATATAATCAATCGTAAAAAGACCTACCGCCTTTATAAAGAAGAGAAATTACAGGTAAAGCAACGTAAAAAGCGCAGGCGCAGGGCTGTTTGCCGAATGCCGCTGGCTGTTCCAGCGAAAGCGAATGATTGCTGGTCAATGGATTTTGTCTCTGATCAGCTCATGGATGGACGACGGTTCCGATTACTTACAGTCATTGATAATTTTACCCGTGAGTGCAAAGCGATCCTTGTGGCACCATCCCTCTCAGGACAGCGAGTGGTACGCCATCTGGAGGGGCTGTTATCTCGGCAGGGAAAGCCCAATGCTGTCCTGACAGATAATGGTTCTGAATTTACCAGCCATGCGATGTTTCGATGGACAAGGGATACTCATATCCGGCACAGTTTTATCGATCCGGGCAAGCCTTCTCAAAACGGTTTTATCGAGAGTTTTAATGGTCGTCTGAGAGACGAGTGTCTGAACGAACATGTATTTTCCTCACTCACAGAAGCACAGGTGATCATCGAAAAATGGAGAAAACACTACAACACAGAAAGACCTCACAGTTCACTCGGATGGCTCTGTCCGAAAGAGTTTAAGTTGCAACTGGACAAAGCTGCATAACGTGATTTAGATTTGGGATGTTTCTAACTTAGAAATGGACTTATGTAGGGGATAGGGTCACTGGCTTGGATTATCCTGAAACTTAAAATGGCAATGCTTCATCAAACCCGTTACTATCTGAAAAGCCCATAAAAAACTGACCAAAATCAGTAATTACATACCCCCTCTCCTGCAATTCAACAAGCTGCAAATCAATTAAGTATGAAATCCATTGACCAAAGGAAGTGTGAACATCTCCCAAACCTGCAGTAAATAATCTTGCTTCATGTTCATCATAAATAGCATAAAGCGCCTCTCTATTTCTGGATTTACCGTCTTTTAAATGTCTCAATAAAGAGATTTGCGTACCAAAAATATACCTTGCTACCGAGAAACAATTTGCTTGCATTTCTTGTAATGCTGCAAATCTAACTAAGTGCTCACGAATATCCATTTCACTAAAGTTATAATTTTTTTCACAGTCAACAATATCTCTATATATCTTCGCCTCAAGAGGTTCTAAAAATTTTACTGGTTCCAAATTGTTGACCGTAACTTCATACTCTTGATGCATTTTTTTATTCACTTTATCTGCAGATTGCTTGGGAGGTGTCGCTTCCGCCCCCGAAGGCCCTACTTTTGTTAATCGATTCAAAAAATTAGATATCGGTTGATAAAAATACAAAACACAGAAAAGCGTTACAAGTGGCCAAGATATTTGTGAAATAAAGGTTAGTATTACCTGTAAATTATTCATTCTGCATTCTTCCAAAAAGCTATAAACAGAAAAACGCTAGTACAACGATTCGTTCATTATGTTAAATTTAACAGACATTACTTCCCCACACCCCAAAAACCCGCTATCATACCCCACACACCGAGGGGTGCAGGTACACCTGCTGAGATGGCGCGAACCAACACGCTGAACCCTTAGATCATGTCGCATAATACGGTGTGGTGAGTCGAAAATGGTGTCTCACGAGAACCGGAGCGCAGCGTACTAAACGTACGTGAGCACCGGAAGCGCAGGGAGATGCCATTTGCAGGCCACCACAGCGGATTAGGCGGCATGATCGACACCTGATCCAGATAATACTGGCGTAGGGACGGAAACATACAAAAGCAATACCGACCTAAGCACCCGTGCATCTGGCTCTATAACGTAATACGTAAACAGGAGCTAAGATCTTGAACATACACGACAAAGACATAAAAAGCCCGGAAGTCACCACAGGACCACTCCCGGCCTCTAAAAAAATCTACACATCCCCCGAAGGCCATAAGGACGTTAAAGTCCCTTTCCGCGAAATCGCGCTGACAGACCCGGACAACCCGACATTCCAGGTCTATGATACCTCCGGTCCCTACTCTGATCCTGATCACACAGTCGATGTCGAAAAAGGCCTGCCTGCACTACGCACCGAATGGATTAAAGGGCGTGGCGGCGTGGAAGAATACGAAGGCCGCGAAATCAAACCCGAAGACAACGGCAACGCCGGCAAACAACTGGCCCGCGAATTCCCAGTTAAAAATCAGCCATTACGCGGTCTGGACGGTTCACCCGTAACCCAGCTTGAGTTTGCCCGCGCCGGTATCATCACGAAAGAAATGATCTATATCGCCCACCGCGAAAATCATGGCCGCAAACAGGCCCTTGAACAGGCTGGCGCGAAAATAGAAGACGGTGAAAGCTTTGGCGCAGACATCCCCGAATTCATCACACCGGAATTCATCCGCAAGGAAGTCGCAGAAGGCCGCGCCGTTATCCCGGCCAACATCAATCACCCTGAAATTGAGCCAATGATCATCGGCCGTAATTTTCTCGTGAAAATCAACGCCAATATCGGCAACTCTGCAGTAACCTCTTCTGTCGAGGAAGAAGTCGAAAAAATGGTATGGGCTACCAGATGGGGCGCAGACACAGTTATGGACCTCTCGACTGGTCGCAACATCCATAACACCCGCGAATGGATATTGCGCAACTCACCTGCTCCAATAGGAACCGTACCAATTTATCAGGCCCTCGAAAAATGTGACGGCGACCCGGTCAAACTCACATGGGAACTCTACCGCGACACGCTGATTGAACAATGCGAACAGGGCGTTGACTATTTCACAATCCACGCCGGCGTCCGTCTGCCATATATCCATCTCACAGCAGACCGCGTTACAGGCATTGTCTCCCGTGGTGGTTCCATCATGGCCAAATGGTGCCTGGCCCACCATCAGGAAAGCTTCCTCTACACCAAATTTGACGAAATCTGCGATATCATGCGCGCCTACGATGTCACCTTCTCATTAGGTGATGGCCTTCGCCCCGGCTCAATAGCCGACGCCAACGACCGCGCTCAGTTCGCAGAACTGGAAACCCTCGGCGAGCTGACAAAAATCGCATGGGAAAAAGGCTGTCAGGTCATGATCGAAGGCCCCGGCCATGTACCAATGCACAAAATCAAGATCAACATGGACAAGCAGCTCCGCGAATGTGGTGAAGCTCCGTTCTATACGCTTGGTCCATTGACGACAGACATCGCCCCCGGCTACGACCACATCACATCCGGTATCGGCGCTGCGATGATCGGCTGGTTTGGTACGGCCATGCTCTGCTACGTAACACCAAAAGAGCATCTGGGTCTCCCCAACAGGGAAGACGTAAAAGTCGGTGTAATCACCTATAAAATCGCCGCCCACGCCGCTGACCTTGCTAAAGGCCACCCGGCTGCCCAGCTCCGCGACGACGCCCTTTCAAAAGCCCGTTTCGATTTCCGCTGGGAAGACCAGTTCAATCTCGGCCTCGACCCGGAAACAGCCAGATCCTACCACGACGAAACTCTCCCGAAGGACGCCCACAAGGTAGCTCACTTCTGCTCTATGTGCGGCCCTAAATTCTGCTCAATGAAAATCACGCAGGACGTAAGAGATTACGCTGCCGAAAAGGAAAAACAGGAACAGGGAATGAAAGACATGAGCGACCAGTTCCTGCAACTCGGCGCCGAAGTCTACATCTCGGAAGATGCCGTGAAGAAAAGTAACGAAGCTCTGTAACAGACACAAAACCCGCTCCCCCCTTCTTCCCTCCCCCCCTCGCGGGGGAAGTACCCTGCGCAAGCAGGGGGATGGGGGGACAAACAAAGTAACTTTTCCCCGTTCCCTACCCGTCAAATTTGTCATATTATATGCTCAATAAATAATACCGCACAGGTGGGAGGGCACAGCATGTCGGTCTTTATCATAGGACACATCAAGATATTAAACGAAGCCAAATACAGAATTTATGAAGCACAGCTTCCAGAAATTCTGCACCGGTTTGGCGCCAGAGTTCTGGCTGTAGACCCATCACCAAGAGTGCTCGAAGGTCACTGGCCCTTCGACGAGGTTGTCCTCATTGAGTTCTACGACACCAACCACGCCAAACAGACTCTGACAGACCCCACATATCTTAATATCCTGCAGGAGCGCATAGAAGGCGCTGAAGTCGTAGGCCTGCTGGTTCAGGGAATGCAATAATATCAACGACCTTCACCGGGCGAGGACATCTGGCTCCCGCCCGCAATACCACCCTGCAAAAAAGCCCCGACCTTCTCAATACAAACATCCGACCGCAATAATTGCTCATGCCCGGCATCTGTCGTAATTAACACCTTCACCTCAAGCCAGTACTGCCGGATATTCTCCAGATCCCCCGGTTCAAGATATTTATCATTCTCGTCATAAACCAGCAGCAGATTATTGCCTGTCTCAAAATCAAAACAATGGGCAACAATATCGTCCCATTCACAGCCAAACTGACGGCCCAGAAAATCCTGATAGCCTCCGATAACTTTCTCCGGTGGCTGAATCTTTTTTCTCATCACCTTGATCGGCGGATAAGGATAGCTGGGTGTTGCAATACATACATACTTCCGGGCCTTTAATCCATGCACCCGCCGCCCTGCCATCATACAGAGCCCCCCTGCAGAATGCCCCACATAAGCATAAATATCCTCGTTCAGCACACCCTCAAGCTGCTTCAGATCATCAATAAAACTCCGGAACCTGATCTTATCCCCCCTGGTGCTTCCATGTGCTGTAATGTCAGGTGCTACAACACAATAACCAGCCTTAACCAGCATATCCGCAATTTTGTACCATTGGGCAGCCACCCCGCCATATCCATGTACCAGAACAACAACTGGCCCCTGACCAGCCCGCCACGCATATTTCCCCATACCATAGGAAAACTGCTCAACACGTTCCATCCAGTCCTTCTCTTCGTCCCGGTAACGATACTCAAACTTCTTCCCCGCCAGAGCGACCAGTAGCCTGCTCCCCAGAAACCCTGGAAGCAGAAACAGAATCATCCTCAAAACTACCATCGTCATTTTTCCTTTGTTGTTTTTCAGTCCTGACGATAGAATAGTAAGTATTTACTTACTTTCATACTTACATTGAAAACCTGGAGATCATGGCAAAACCAACACCGAAAAACCCCGTAATTCTGCCAACTCAGAAGCGATCTGTTATAACCTTCGAAAACATTCTCGAAGCCACAACTTACCTTATTGAAGAAATCGGCATTCAGAAAATCACGACCAATAAAATTGCTGACCGCTCCGGCGTAAATATTAATTCCCTGTACCAGTATTTCCTCGATAAAAACGCAATCATCCGCCTGATTACCGAACGCCTTCTGGAAGAAAATGAAACTGCATTCAGGCAGTCCCTGAGAAATTCAACAGGACTGAAAAACAAGGAACGCGCCCTGGCCATAATACAGGATTCACTCAACATCTTCACACGCAGACCAAACCTCAATCGTGAAATCCTCCTCTATATGCCCCTGATTATTGGCTTGGAAAAACAGGAGCAGATGGGGAATCTGCTGGCAAAAAGCCTGCTCGAAGTCATCCCGAACGAACTCTACCCCTCAGACAAAACAAAACAGATTGCCGCAGAAATGCTGGTCCACACCTTCNNGTTCCTGAATGGCGCAATACTGCTTCTGTCTCCTAACCTGTCCGAGCAGGAACAAAAACTGAAAAGTAACGAATTACGCCATATGCTGCTGAGATATATAGGAATAAATGAACTGTCTCCGAGGAATTACCAGGAATACTTCCACTATATCCCTTCAAATCAGAGTACTTGATACCCCGGGCAAATCACAGACCCACATAAATTGCGAATTCCCCGCAATTAACACTTGAACCCGCCAGAATATACAGATACTTATGTCGCTCCGGGCCGCTGTAGCTCAGTGGTAGAGCGCGTCATTGGTAATGACGAGGCCGGGAGTTCAATTCTCCCCAGCGGCACCATTTTGTTTTTCCCTTCCTGAATCTGCTTTAAGAGCTTGAAAGGCTTGGATAAATCGGGCGTTCGATAACCCTCGCCGCGCTTGTATGTCAAACGCTCCGAAAATGCCAACTTTAGCACTGTTCTTTGCAGGTCCAAGCGCTCTGAATGCCAGAGCCTGCAAGGATTTGACAGGAAGGTCAGAGAAAGTTCAATAATGTCTTCGAAGGTGTTTCGAGGTTGACCTTTTGAGCGGGCTTTTTCTTCGATCAAAAGCTTCTCTTTTTCAAGTTCCGTAATCCGTTTTTCATAGGTTTTAATCACGGTTGGATTGGTCGATTCTACAATCCGGTCAAGGAACTGCGTAATCTGTTTTTCAAGCTCAGCTATCTTCTTCTTAAACGACTTGGCAAAGGCTACGGCCTTGGCAATGCGGTGATCCCACATATCCCTCAGCATCATGACAGTGCTTTGGAATACTGGTTTGGTGGGCTTCATGGTGCCTAGAAGTGCTTCAAATTCACCTTCAATTTTGGCTTTTCGAATGGACTTCCCATAGCTGGCGCAGCCCTTTTTCTGGCAAAGATAGTAGGCGTAATGCCTGTACTCTCCCTTGGACCATGCAGCCGTCAGTTGATTGCCGCAATCCCCGCACAGCACAAACCCGCGCAAAGGAAAATCAGCGCTAATGTCTTTCCTCGCCGGAGCCTTCGCCCCGTCCTTAATCAGCTTCTGGATTTTCTGGTATGTCTCAAGCGTAATTAAGCCTTCATGCTTGCCTTGACGCAGCGGGATATTCCATTTCTCAAGCTCAATATAGCCAGCATATAACGG
>JBOEGA010000019.1:0-72531 GCA_050633205.1 Methyloligellaceae bacterium
ACCTGCAAAGACCGCGAAATCATGCGCCATGATCCGCATCTGCTGATTGAAGGTTGTCTTTATGCTGCATTCTCCATGGGTGCGCATACAGGTTATATTTATGTTCGCGGGGAGTTCATCCGTGAACGTGAGCATCTTCAGGCTGCGATAGATCAGGCTTATGAAGCAAAACTGATTGGTAAAAATAATATTCATGGCTGGGACTTCGATCTGTATGTCCATCATGGAGCAGGTGCCTATATCTGCGGGGAAGAAACAGCTCTTCTTGAAAGCCTTGAAGGTAGAAAAGGGCAGCCAAGACTTAAGCCACCATTCCCGGCAAACTGCGGTTTGTATGGTGCGCCAACAACTGTAAATAATGTTGAGTCTATCTCTGTTGTTCCAGATATTCTCCGTCGTGGTGCGAGCTGGTTCTCAAAACTTGGCACTCCAAATAACTCCGGTACAAAACTATTCTGTATCTCGGGGCATGTTGAACGCCCTTGTAATGTCGAAGAAGAAATGGGCATTCCGTTCCGTGACCTGATTGAGAAACACTGCGGCGGTGTTCGTGGTGGATGGGATAATCTGCTGGCAATTATTCCAGGAGGTTCATCAGTTCCCTGCCTTCCGGCAAGCCAGTGTCAGAACCTTCGAATGGATTTTGATACATTGCGAGAGCTGAAGTCTGGTCTTGGTACAGCAGCGGTTATCGTTATGGATAAGTCTACTGACATTATTAAGGCTATTGCCCGTATATCCTATTTCTATAAACATGAAAGCTGCGGTCAATGTACACCTTGCCGTGAAGGTACTGGCTGGATGTGGCGCGTGCTGGAGCGTATGGTTGAGGGCAAGGCCCATAAGAAAGAAATCGATATGCTTCTAGAAGTGTCCTATCAGGTTGAAGGCCATACAATTTGCGCGTTGGGAGATGCTGCAGCATGGCCGGTACAGGGGTTGATCAGACATTTCCGCCATGTGATTGAAGCGAGAATTGATGAATTCAGTGCAAATCCTGATGATAATGTGATGTCATCGATAGCGGCAGCGGAGTGATTGTAAATGAAACATCTTGCTGAATTTAACGTAGCGCGCTTTAAATATCAAAAAGATGATGAACGTCTGTCAGGTTTCATGAATAACCTGGACAGAGTTAACGCAATAGCTGAACGATCTGAAGGTTTTGTCTGGCGTATGCAGGATGAATCCGGTGATGCCACTTACATTGAAAATGATGAAAATGTCATTGTAAATCTGAGCGTCTGGGAAAGTGGCGAAAGTCTAGAAAAGTTTGTCTGGCAGACTGTGCATAAGAAAATGTACAACCGTAAGGATGAATGGTTTGAGCATAGTATTGAGCCTAATCTGGTGATGTGGTGGGTTGAGCCGGGCACAGAGCCGACATTGGCTGAAGCGGTCGAAAGGCTTGAGCATTTGCGCAAAAACGGACCAATGGATTATGCATTTGGCTGGGCGGAATTGCCTGGTGTTGAATTATTTAAAAGCAAGCAGTGCGCATAAATTATGTGATGCTTGTTGAACGACTGATTATAAATTGAGGTGAGGCAAACATGCCGAAGCTGGTCATTGATGGTACTGAGCACGAATTCGAAAACGGCACAACGCTGATACAGGCTTGTGAGGAAGCTGGCGTGGAAATTCCGCGTTTCTGCTATCACGAGCGCCTGTCAATTGCGGGTAACTGCCGTATGTGTTTGATTGAAGTTGCAGGAATGCCAAAGCCTGCTGCTTCATGTGCCATGTCTGTGAATGATCTGCGTCCTGGTAAAGATGGTGAACCACCGGAAATTAAAACGAACTCGCCGATGGTGAAAAAAGCCCGTGAAGGAGTGATGGAATTTCTTCTCATCAACCATCCTCTTGATTGTCCAATCTGTGATCAGGGTGGTGAGTGCGATCTGCAGGATCAGGCCCTGTCTTACGGCATTGAGAAAAACCGTTATGCTCTGAATAAACGTGCAGTTGAAGACAAGAATATCGGGCCGTTGATCAAGACTGAAATGACACGCTGCATTCATTGCACCCGCTGTGTACGCTTTATGACTGAAGTTGCTGGTGTTGAAGAGCTTGGTGCAATAGGCCGTGGTGAAGATATGGAAATTACGACATATCTTGGCAAGGGCATTACTTCCGAGCTTTCCGGTAATGTTATTGATTTATGTCCTGTAGGTGCTTTGACTTCAAAGCCATATGCATTTGCTGCCCGTCCATGGGAACTGCGCAAGACGGAAACCATTGATGTGATGGATGCTGTCGGTTCCAATATCCGGGTTGATACACGTGGCAGCGAAGTAATGCGGATTATGCCCCGTAATCATGATGAAGTGAATGAAGAGTGGATTTCAGACAAGACCCGTTTTATCTGGGATGGTTTGCGCACCCAACGCCTTGATACACCATATGTTCGGAAAAACGGTAAGCTTGAAGCTGCTACATGGGACGAAGCTTTCTGGGCCATAGATCACCAGTTGCAAAAAGAAGGCTCTGATAAAGGTGCTGCTATTGTTGGCGACCTTGCTGCGGCAGAAGAGATTTTTGCGCTGAAGGACCTTTGTAAAAAGCTGAAATGGAATGATATCGACTGCAGACAGGATGGCACAAAGCAGAGTTTGTCTCATGGTCGCTCAAGCTACATCTTTAATTCCACAATTGCCGGGGTTGATGAAGCAGATGTAATTCTGCTGATAGGTTCAAATCCACGGGTTGAAGCTGCTGTTCTTAATGGCCGTATACGCAAGCGCTGGCGGACTGGACAATGTCAGATAGCTGTTATCGGTGCTCAGGTTGATGGGGGATATCCGTATGATTACCTTGGAGCAGGGCCTGCAACATTAAATGAGCTGGTAAATGACAATCATGAGTTTGCCAAAGTATTGAAAAATGCAGAGCGCCCGATGATTATAGTCGGGCAGGGGGCTTTGAGACGTGATGATGGAGAGGCGATTCTCTCAACTGCTGCAAGGCTGGCTGTAAACTCTGGTGCTGTCAAAGAAGACTGGAACGGGTTTAATGTGCTACAGACTGCAGCATCCCGTGTTACAGGTCTTGATATGGGCTTCATGCCAGAAAATAAAGGGCAGGACGTTGCCGGCATTATCGATAAAGCTGCTTCCGGCGAGATCAAATTTGTCTACCTTCTGGGTGCTGATGAAATCGATACGAGTGCACTTGGTGATGCATTTGTGATTTATCAGGGCAGCCACGGAGATAAAGGTGCACACAGGGCTGATGTTATTCTTCCCGGCGCCGCTCACACTGAAAAAGACGGTACTTACGTCAACACTGAAGGCAGAGTGCAGCTTGGACTAAGAGCGGTATTCCCTCCGGGAGAAGCGAAGGAAGACTGGAAGATCCTTCGTGCTCTGTCAGCGGTTCTGGATAAAACGCTTGAGTATGATGATCTTGGTGAGTTGCGACAGGCAATGTATGAGCAGTATCCGCATCTTTCTGCTATTGATGCAATAGTGGAAACATCTGACGAGGAAATTTCTGCATTGGCAAATATTGGTGGTGCCATGAATGACGAGCCATTCGCAGTTGCTGTTGAAGATTTTTATCTTACAAATCCGGTAACCCGCGCATCTTCCATTATGGCTGAAATGAGCGTTCTTACAAAGACTTATAACGACGAGGCGACAGGGACAGATGGTTGAATTCTTGGCAGGCTTTGGAATACCCAGGTGGGCAGTCATTATTCTGCAAAGCGGGATGCTGCTTGTTGCACTGCTGGTTATCATTGCCTTTCTGCTTTACATGGATCGTAAGGTCTGGGCGGCTGTTCAATTGAGACGTGGACCAAACGTTGTTGGCCCTTTCGGTTTATTACAGTCTTTTGCCGATCTGGCCAAGTTCCTGTTTAAAGAGCCTATCATCCCATCAGGCGCAAATAAGGTTGTGTTTCTGCTAGCTCCATTGGTGACGACGGTTCTGGCATTGTCTGCCTGGGCAGTAATGCCTGTAGCAGATGGCTGGGTAATTGCTGATGTTAATGTTGGTATTCTGTATATTCTGGCAATCTCGTCTCTTGGTGTGTATGGCATCATAATGGGGGGCTGGGCATCAAACTCCAAATACCCGTTCCTTGGAGCGTTGAGATCTGCTGCACAGATGGTTTCTTATGAAGTTTCTATCGGTTTTGTCATTATCACGGTATTGCTCTGTGTTGGTTCGCTGAACCTGACTGATATTGTAAATGCGCAGAGAAATCAGTACGGCATGTTTGGCTGGTTCTGGCTGCCTCTGTTTCCGATGTTTGTGATCTTCTTTATCTCAGCACTGGCTGAAACAAACCGGCCGCCGTTTGACTTGCCAGAAGCCGAATCCGAGCTGGTTGCCGGGTTTATGGTTGAATATTCGTCTACGCCTTACCTGTTGTTTATGCTTGGTGAGTATGTAGCTATTGTTATGATGTGCGCGCTGACAACAGTACTGTTTCTTGGAGGCTGGTTGCCACCATTTGATGTAGCACCTCTGAACTGGGTTCCCGGTGTCGTCTGGTTCGTCGCTAAAGTCTGTTTCGTGTTCTTTATGTTTGCCATGGTGAAGGCCATGGTACCACGCTATCGGTATGATCAGCTGATGAGACTTGGCTGGAAGGTCTTCCTTCCCCTGTCTCTGGTGATGGTTGTCGTTGTTGCTGTCGTTTTACGAACCTTTGATCTGGCTCCATAGAGCTGAGAAGGATGGATTAAATGAATAGGGTCCTGCAGGCCACAAAATCGCTGTTTCTTGCGGAGTTCGTTTCGGCGTTCTTTCTGGCAATGAAGTATTTCTTCAAGCCAAAAGCGACGATCAACTATCCGTACGAAAAAGGTCCGTTAAGTCCTCGTTTCAGGGGGGAACATGCCCTGCGCCGTTATCCGAATGGTGAGGAGCGCTGTATTGCCTGTAAATTGTGTGAAGCCATTTGTCCGGCACAGGCTATTACGATTGAAGCAGGGCCAAGACGTAATGATGGAACAAGACGTACAACCCGTTACGACATCGATATGGTTAAATGTATTTACTGCGGTTTCTGTCAGGAAGCATGTCCTGTCGAGGCTATTGTCGAAGGACCAAATTTTGAATTTGCAACTGAAACACGTGAAGAACTTTATTATAACAAGGAACGGCTGTTGAGTAATGGTGACAGATGGGAACGCGAGATAGCGAAAAATATTGCACTCGATGCTCCTTACCGTTAGACGATAACAATAAAGCCAACGAAGGGTAGCGGCTTATGCCATTAACAGCATTATTCTTTTACATATTCTCCGGTGTGCTGATCGGATCGGCGCTGATGGTTATTTCAGCGAAGAACCCGGTACATGCTGTGCTGTTTTTAATACTGGCATTCTTCAATGCAGCAGGGTTGTTCCTTATGCTTGGAGCTGAATTTCTCGCTATGGTGCTGATTATTGTCTATGTGGGAGCGGTTGCTGTTCTGTTCCTGTTCGTAGTCATGATGCTTGATGTGGATTTTGCCGAACTGAGATCTGGTTTTCTATCTTATCTGCCAGTTGGAGCTCTGATTGGCCTGGTATTACTTATGGAACTGGTGCTCGTGGTTGGTCCATGGGGAACAGTCACAACTCAGCCGGAAACAGCAGTGGCTGCGAACAATACAAGAGAAATCGGGTTGCTGCTTTATACGAAGTATTTTTACTTCTTCGAGGTTGCGGGGCTGGTTCTGCTGGTTGCCATGGTTGGAGCAATTATTTTAACATTAAGACAAAAAGAAGGTGTAAAGCGCCAGAGTATTTCGGCTCAGGTTGCAAGATCGCCTAAAGACGCAATTGAAATCAGAACGGTTGAGCCTGGTGCCGGGCTTTAAGAATGAACAACGCAAAGTTACAGGACGAGATTGATGGAAATCGGTTTGTCACATTACCTAACTCTGGCAGCAATGCTTTTTACACTCGGGGTCTTTGGAATATTCCTCAATCGTAAAAATGTCATTGTTATTTTGATGTCGATCGAGCTGATATTGCTTGCTGTTAATATCAACCTTGTCGCGTTCTCATATTTTCAGGGCAATCTTATCGGTCAGATTTTTGCGTTGATGATTTTAACAATAGCAGCTGCCGAGGCGGCTGTCGGACTGGCTATCGTGGTTGTCTATTACAGGAATCGCGGCAGTATTGCAGTCGAAGATATTAACGCTATGAAGGGCTGATTGCACAAGGGGGCAGTACAAATGTCAATATATACAGCGATCGTCTTCCTGCCCCTTCTGGGTAGTCTCATTGCCGGTTTTCTGGGCCGGGCAATGGAGGCGAGAACAAGCGAAATTGTTACAAGTATCCTGCTGTTTATCGCCGCTATGCTGTCCTGGGTTGTCTTTATCAAGGTTGGTATGGGCCATGAAAAGGTACAGACTGTTGTTCTTCTGAAATGGATTGCATCCGGACAGCTTGATGTAAGCTGGTCTATTAAGGTTGATACGCTTACAGCAGTAATGCTGGTTGTTGTGAACACGGTCTCGTGTCTCGTGCATATCTATTCCATCGGATATATGCATCACGATCCACACCGTCCACGTTTTTTTGCCTATCTGTCATTCTTCACATTCGCCATGCTGATGCTGGTAACAGCTGACAACTTCCTTCAGATGTTCTTTGGCTGGGAAGGTGTTGGACTGGCATCCTATCTGTTGATCGGTTTCTGGTATAAAAAGCCGTCGGCAAATTCTGCTGCCATGAAGGCATTTATCGTAAACAGGGTAGGGGACTTCGGTTTTGCCCTTGGTATTTTCGGTGTGTTTGCGGTGTTTAACAGTATCAGTTTCGATACTGTGTTTGCTGCTGCTCCAGCTAAAGCTGATGAGGTTATTTCTTTCCTTGGATATGAACTCAATGCAATGACGGTTATCTGTCTGCTTCTGTTTATGGGAGCGATGGGCAAATCTGCACAGTTCCTGTTGCACACATGGCTACCAGATGCAATGGAAGGCCCGACGCCTGTATCCGCCCTTATTCATGCCGCAACAATGGTAACGGCTGGCGTATTTATGGTTGCCCGTCTTTCTCCACTGTTTGAATATTCGCAGACTGCGTTATATGTGGTGACATTCGTAGGCGCGACCACAGCATTTTTTGCAGCCACAATCGGGTTGGTCCAGAATGATATAAAACGTGTGATTGCCTATTCAACATGTTCGCAGCTGGGTTACATGTTTGTTGCCCTTGGTGTCGGAGCCTATGGGGCTGCGATTTTCCACCTGTTCACACACGCATTCTTTAAAGCATTGCTGTTTCTCGGAGCTGGTTCGGTTATTCATGCAATGTCTGATGAGCAGAATATCAAGAAAATGGGTGGTTTGCGTAAGGTCATTCCAGTTACTTGGATTATGATGATGATTGGTACTATTGCTTTGACAGGCTTTCCGTTTACAGCAGGATATTTCTCGAAAGATGCAATTATAGAGTCAGCATATGCTGCGCATTCAGATATCGGAATGTACGGATTTTATCTGACTGTTATTGCTGCATTTATGACTTCGTTCTACTCATGGCGCCTGATGTTCCTGACATTCCATGGCCAGTCCCGCGCTAATCCTGAAACCTGGGAAAAAGCACATGAATCTCCATGGGTAATGCTTGGACCACTTGTTATTCTGGCTATCGGGTCATTACTGGCAGGTTATGTCTTTTATGAATATTTTATCGGACATGATCAGAAGCATTTCTGGGCAGGATCAATTTATACGCTTGAGAGTAACAAGATACTTGAGCATATTCACCATGTACCGTCATGGGTGAAGTTCTCACCACTGGTTATGATGATCGCTGGATTTGTATGCGCCTATGTTATTTACCTGCTCATTCCGAAGACATCCAGTGTACTGGCTGTTGCGTTTAAACCGATATACCTGCTGTTCCTGAACAAATGGTATTTTGATGAAATATATGACTTCATTTTTGTCAGACCAACCAAATGGCTGGGTGCTCAGCTCTGGAAATACGGTGATGGCATGATCATTGATGGTCTGGGGCCTGATGGGATAGCCAATCGAGTTAAAGCACTTACTAACCGGGTTGTTAAACTGCAAAGTGGATTTGTCTATCACTATGCCTTTGCGATGTTGATTGGTGTGGCTGCTCTGGCGACCTACTTTATGATCGCGACTTCCGGGGGGACACAATAATGGATTGGCCAATTCTAACGGCGATAACATTTCTGCCTCTGTTAGGAGCAGTTTTCATTCTGGCAATCAGCTCTAATGATGAGATTGCCTCCAGAAATGCTAAATTTGTAGCCCTATGGACGACTGCATTTACATTTTTAGTGTCTCTGCTGATCTGGTACCACTTCGACCCTGCAAAATCTGATTTTCAGTTTGTGGAAAAATATGACTGGCTGGTTATAGATAAAACTGCGGCCACTAAGGCAGCAGAAACAGCAACAGATGCAGCGCCTGTTGTAGCTAAAAAAGGGACCGGTGCTATCAGCTACCATATGGGTGTTGATGGTATTTCAATGTTGTTTGTTATCCTGACAACATTCCTTATGCCATTGTGCATTCTGGCCAGCTGGGATTCGATCAAGACGCGCGTGAAGGAATATATGATTGCCTTCCTCGTTCTTGAAACATTGATGATCGGCGTCTTCTGTTCACTGGACCTGCTGCTGTTTTATATATTCTTTGAAGGCGGATTGATCCCGATGTTCCTTATTATCGGGGTCTGGGGAGGCAAGCGCAGGATTTACGCCAGCTACAAGTTTTTCCTGTATACGCTCCTTGGTTCTGTCCTGATGTTACTGGCACTTATGGCTATGTACTGGAGTGCAGGAACCACTGACATTACAGTGTTGCTTAATCATAAATTCTCATCTGAGGCCCATACGTTCCTGGGATATACAATTCCTGGTGGTATGCAGACATGGCTATGGCTGGCATTTTTTGCATCCTTTGCAGTCAAGATGCCTATGTGGCCCGTCCATACGTGGTTACCGGATGCCCATGTTGAAGCACCGACTGCAGGTTCAGTTATCCTTGCCGGAATATTGCTGAAAATGGGTGGTTACGGTTTCCTCCGATTTTCAATACCAATGTTTCCGGTTGCTTCGGGGCTGATGGCTAACTTTGTATTTACTTTGAGTGTTATTGCAGTGGTTTATGCCTCGCTGGTCGCACTTGCCCAGAAGGATATGAAAAAGCTGATTGCTTATTCTTCAGTGGCTCATATGGGATTTGTAACACTCGGATTATTTACGTTTACTGCACAGGGCATTCAGGGGGGCATCTTCCAGATGTTGTCTCATGGTATTGTTTCTGCTGCCTTATTCCTTTGTGTTGGTGTTATTTATGACCGTACACATACCAGAGAAATTGATGCCTATGGTGGTCTGGTGAACAGAATGCCAATTTATGCGTTCTGCTTTCTGGTATTTACAATGGCAAATGTTGGTTTGCCTGGTACAAGTGGTTTTGTTGGTGAATTCCTGACATTGCTTGGTGCATTCAAAGTGAATACCTGGGCGGCTTTCTTTGCAACAACAGGAGTTGTGCTGTCTGCTGCTTATGCTCTCTGGCTTTATCGGCGGGTAGTATTTGGTGAGTTGAAAAAAGCCAAGCTGCAAAATCTTAAGGATATGAACCGACGGGAAATTGGTATTCTTGCACCGCTGGTGATATTGACAATACTGTTTGGCATTTATCCTTCATTATTGCTGGATGTGACAACTGCGTCAGTAGATAATCTGATTTCTAATTTTAAAGAAGTGACCGCAGCAGCTGGCAATGTGCCTGTTGTTGCAGTGAAATAGAGATGCTCCAAAGGATCTAGACTGATGGAAAATTTAAATGCGATCCTGACTACATATGCTCCACTTGCGCCGGAGTTTATCGTCACTATTGGAGCACTGACCCTGCTTGTCTTTGGAGCATTCAGAGAGCGTTCCGGTGAGTTTATCTGCTGGATTGCAATGATGGTTATGGCAGGTGCCTGCTTTGCGCTGATTACAGGTTTTGGGGCTGAAGTTAAAGAACCACTCTTTAGTAAGGCGTTGGTGGTTAATGAATTTACTTCGGCCATGAAGTTATTCATTCTTATTGGTTCTATAGTCTCAATACTACTGTCACTGCATTATATGAAAGCAGCCAGACTATTGCAGCCTGAACTGCCTGTGCTTATCCTGTTTGCCACACTTGGCATGATGCTGATGGTTTCTGCAAATGACCTGATTTCACTCTATATGGGTCTGGAGCTGCAAAGTCTGGCTCTATATGTGCTTGCTGCAATCAGACGTGATGCTGTGCGTTCCAGTGAAGCCGGTCTTAAATATTTTGTGCTTGGTGCCTTGTCTTCAGGTCTTCTGCTCTATGGTGCTTCATTTATCTATGGGGTTACACAAACAACCAATTTTGCAGAAATTAATGCGGCTCTACATGTCATTCAGCAGCAGGGCGTGGAAAGTGTTAAAATTCAGCTTATATTTGGTCTCGTATTCCTGCTGGCCGGCCTTGCATTTAAAATATCAGCTGTTCCATTCCATATGTGGACGCCAGATGTATATGAAGGATCCCCAACACCAATAACTGCTTTCTTTGCCTCTGCTCCTAAAATTGCAGCTATGGCACTTCTGGTCAGAACAATGATGGTGGCATTTCCAAGTGCAACACAGCATTGGCAACAGATTATTATTTTCCTATCTATTGCCTCTATGGCCTTCGGAGCGTTTGCTGCAATCGGGCAGAATAATATCAAACGTCTGATGGCATACAGTTCTATTGGACATATGGGGTATGCTCTCGTTGGACTGGCTCCAAGCAGCAGTGAGGGGATTGGTGCTGTTATTCTCTATATGGGAATTTACCTTATCACTTCCCTCGGGGTCTTCGCCTGTATTTTAGGGATGAGACGTTCTGAGGGAATGGTTGAAAGTATTGATGAGCTTTCAGGGTTGGCGCGGAATAACCTGCCCATGGCATTTATTCTGGCAATGTTATTATTATCGCTGGCGGGCATTCCTCCAATGGCAGGCTTTATCGCCAAATTCTTTGTATTCTCGGCAGCCGTAAAGAATGAGCTTTACCTTCTTGCTGTTATTGGCGTGCTATCAAGTGTTGTTGCTGCATATTATTATCTACGCATCATTATCATTATGTTCGTACAGGACCCTGTTGAGAAGTTTGAACCGCTGCCAGGTTCGATAAAATTTGTAGCAGGATTGTCAGGGTTGTTTGTACTATGCTATATAGCTTACCCCGCTCCATTCGTTAGCTTTGCGACTGAAACAGCAGCTAAACTTGCATCAGGATGACTTCGATTACCGGTTTGAACAATCATATAACACGTTCCACTCATGGCATGCCTAATGGCTACAGCCTTCTAGCTTATGAAGAAATCGGTTCTACAAATACTGAAGCTATGAGCCTTGCCAGAGATAATAGTGAAGACCATCTCTGGTTATGGACGCTTAAACAGACACAGGGTAAAGGGCGGAATGGTAGAATCTGGGAATCCCGGCAGGGAAACCTTCATGCCAGCCTGATTCTACAACTTAACTGTGAAGTTAATACTGTTGCACAATTGTCTTTACTGGCAGGCGTAGCTGCGTATGATGCACTGGCTTTACTGTGTGACAGTTCAGTTGTTAATCAGATACGGTTAAAATGGCCGAATGACTTACTGTTAGATGGTGCCAAAATCGGCGGAATTCTGCTGGAAAGCACTAAACAGGCTGATCAGAAAACTGTTTCGGTTGTTCTCGGGACAGGTATGAATTTGGCCTATCATCCTGAATTAGATGATAAAAAAACAACAAACCTTTCAATGTATAAGCAGGAAATTGAGCCCAGACAGGCTTTGGAATCTTTAGCGAAAGCCACTGCTGACTGGTTAAAAATCTGGGATCTGGGCAAGAACTTTGATCAGATCAGAGAAGCCTGGACATTGAGAGGGCAGAAAATAGGATCACCAATAAAGGTGAATTCCGGTCGAGAGATTATCCATGGGCATTTTGCCGGTTTAAATGAAACCGGGGGAATGATTTTGCAATTATCAACCGGTGCATATAAAGATGTACACTTTGGTGATGTGATTCTCGGATAAATACTCTGGTATTCATTAGCTAACCGGAAATAAAAGAAAAAGGTACAATAAGAATGAGTGGGCATAAAAAAGACGATAAAAGCCCTGAGCTCGTGTTTTTGCCACTAGGTGGTGTTGGTGAAATCGGTATGAACCTGTATGCATATGGGTTCGGTTCAGAATATAATCGCCAGTGGCTGGTCGTTGATCTAGGAATATCTTTCCCATCCGACCTGGAACCCGGTGTTGATGTTATTCTTCCAGATACGAAATTTCTGGAAGATGAAATCGATAATATTGCAGGTATAATAATTACTCATGCACATGAAGATCATTATGGTGCGATAGGTGATTTGTGGCCGCGGCTGGAAGCACCGATATATGCGACGCCATTTACATGTGGTCTACTGAAGGCAAAACTTCAGGAGTATGATGTGATTGATGACATCGACCTGCACGAAGTAAAACCCAAATCACGTTTTGATGTAGGCCCTTTCAACATTGAACTTGTGAATATGGCTCACTCTATCCCAGAAGCAAATGGTCTGGTTATTCGCACAGAAGCTGGAACTGTTTTTCATTCAGGTGACTGGAAGCTCGATGATAATCCCGGCACAGGTAACCTGACAGATGAAAAGCGCCTTAAAGAACTCGGTGATGAAGGTATAGATTTTCTTGTTTGTGACTCAACCAATGCGTTGAGCGAAGGCCGTTCAGGTTCTGAAGCAGAAGTTGAAGAAGCGCTGAAAGAGATATTCCTTAAAGCGGAAAACCGTATAGCTGTGACGACTTTTGCTTCAAATGTTGCTCGGTTAAAAACAGTAGCGGATGCAGCAAAAGCTGCTGACAGGCACATCTGTGTCGTTGGCCGTGCCATGCAGCGCACTATTCAGGTTGCAAAAGAAACAGGCTACCTGGATGAAAAGATGGAATTTCTCAGTGAAGAAGATTTTGGATATTTTCCTCGCAATAAGGTTGTCGCCCTTTGCACTGGCAGTCAGGGTGAAAATCGCGCTGCTATGGCCAGAATTGCAAATGACCAACACCCGCAAATCACTTTAAGTCAGGGGGATCTCGTCGTTTATTCATCGAAGACAATTCCGGGTAATGAAGTTTTTGTTTCCAGAGTCCATAATAGTCTTGCCGCTCAGGGTGTTGATATTATTACTGATAGTGAGGCTCGTGTTCATGTGTCAGGGCACCCGCGTAAAGATGAATTGAAATGCCTGTACGAATGGCTGCGCCCAAAAGGGATGGCGCCAATGCATGGTGAGGAGCGTCATATACAGGCGCATGAAAAATTTGCACGTTCTCTAGGTATCACAAATACTGTTATTGCACGAAACGGAGAAATGGCGCGATTACTTCCAGGTAAAGCTGAGGTTATAGATGATGCGCCGTCAGGTCGCCTGTTCCGGGACGGGGATCTAATTATCACTGAAGAAGATCCGAGTATCCGTGAAAGAAGAAAACTGTCATATACAGGAGTGGTTGCCGTTTCTATCGTTCTTGGGCGAAATGGTGATATTATTGCAGACCCTGATTTGGTTACAGTTGGATTACCTCTCGAAGATGATGAGGGCGTGCCGATGGAAGAGCTTCTGATAGAAGAAGTTCTTGGAGTCTTAAAGAGCATTCCTCGTGCAAGGCGCAAGGATTTTGATCTTGTTGCAGAAGCTTCCAGGCGAGGTGTTCGTGGAGCCGTCAATCGTATCTGGGGTAAGAAACCCGTCTGTGAAGTCATGGTGGCAGTGATTTAGAATATTCCAAATCACTGCTTCTGTTTTTACTGAGGGACAGCTTCCTGAAGCTCTTTCTCAATGCCTTTATCATCTGCATTTCTTGGGCGGAAAAAGCCTGCTACAAGCAGGTAAATTGCGGGGGTCAGGAATAGAGTAAATGTTGCTGCCAGTCCAAGCCCTCCGAACACAACCCAGCCAATAGCTGCACGGGATTCCGCTCCCGGTCCAGAGCCCAGGATCAGTGGAAGCCCTGCCAGAATGGTTGAAACCATAGTCATGACAATTGGCCGAACCCGGATAAGAGAAGCTTCTCTGACAGCTTCATAGACATTCTTGCCTTCTTCCCTCAACTGGTCGGCAAACTCAACCATAAGAATACTGTTTTTGGCCATAATGCCTATAAGCATAAGAATGCCAATCTGGCTGTATACGTTAATTGTCGTACCTGTCAGAGTGAGTGCAAATATAGCTGCACAAATTCCAAATGGTACAATGAACATAACAATCAGGGCACTTACAATATTTTCAAATTGAGCGACCAGAACCAGGAATATAACCAGAAATGCTATGGCAAAGGTCCAGTTCATATCTGAAGAAGTCTCTTCCAGGTCTGCTGCAGCACCAAGAAACTTAATGCCAACTCCAACGGGAAGCTCTTTATCCGCCAAGTTCCTTAAAGCTGCGATTGCCTGTTTGAGTGTATAACCCTCTGCCTGATCCATATGTATTTCAATGGCTCGCCGTTGTGCATGACGGTCCAGTTCAGCTGCAACTGCATATTCACGGAAAGTAATCAGTTGTGATAGCGGAACAAGGCGGTCATTACTGGCTCGGACATACAGATTGGTAAGGTCTGATGGGCTTCTGATTGCACCACGGCCAGCTTCGACAATAATAGGAACTGTCTGATCATCGAATGTAAGTTCTGAGACTTCCTCATTGTCGACAAGAACCTTGATTGTACTGGCCAGATTTTCAATAGATACGCCCAGGTCTGCAGCCCGTCGGCGGTTTATACTGATATCCACCTGAGGCTGGGTGGCACGGTATTCTATTCGGATATTGGTGACCTGAGGTGTATCCTGCTCCATCTTTCCGGCAAAAGCTTTAGATACAGTATCAAGCAGGTCATAATTGGGACCTGTAATAGCAAACCTTATTCCTCCATCCGCATTACGCAGGTTGAGGCTGTTGCCTTTACTTATACGGGCACGTGAACCAGGAATTGTCCCTAGTTTTCTGTTCAGCTGGTTTATAATTTCGGATTGACTAATATCCCGTTCTGACCAGTCAGAAAGTGGAGCTGAGATATATCCTCTGTTTGGGTCCCACCGTCCGGAAATAGATGAAATATTTTTGATAACTCCACTATCTTTGTAGGGCTGCAGGAACTGTTCAACGGCTTCTACCTGTCTGTCTGCATAGTTTAGACCGGTTCCGTCCGGGCCGACCAGTCTTACAGTTACCAGCCCCCGGTCCTCTTCGGGGACAAGCTCTTCTGCCAGGTTCTGATAGGAAAGATATGCACCAAAAACTACCAGGAGGCAGAAGCCAACAAAGATAAGAGGAAGTGCCAGAACCCGGTCAAGGAGAAAAGCATAAAGCCTGTTTGCTTCACTGCCAATCAGAGCGAAGGGATTTGATGGTGAAGGAGAAGCTTCCAGATCCTTCATTCTTGAAGCCATCATAGGGCAGATTGTGAGAGCTACAAAAGACGATATGCTAACTGTAACAGCCAGCACAAAACCAAATTCGGTAAATAGTCTCCCTGCTGTTGTCGGTAAAAATGATATGGGAATAAACACTGAGATAAGCGTTATTGTGGTTGCTATCACTGCGAAAAAGACTTGCCGTGTTCCGATAATAGCAGCGGCTCTGGAAGCCATTCCCTGCATGCGCAGACGCTGTATATTCTCAAGTACTACGATGGCATCATCTACGACCAGCCCGGTGGCAAGTACCAGTGCGAGTAGTGTTATGAGGTTTATTGAAAATCCCAGCCCCCAAATTGCTGCCACCGTTCCAATGAGAGCAACAGGCATTGCAACAGCCGGTATCATGGCAACTCTGAGACTCCCGATAAATATTGCAATAACTGCAACAACTATCATGATGGCAATCATCATACTTAGGAGGACTTCCCGGATTGCTCCTTCAATAAACTGGGAGTCGTCTGATATTGTAACCAGCTTCACGTCTCTCAGCCTCGTGTTAAGGCGTTCAACAATCTTTTTTACTTCCTGTGATATGGCTACAGTATTTGATTGCGCGCGCCTCACAATATCGAGGTTAATGACAGTTCGGCCATTAAGACGTGTATAGTTTTCAGGATCTGCAGGAGTATAATATGCCTGGGCAACATCTCCGATCTTGATTGGGTTTTTTATAATGAGGTTTTCAATATCTTCAGGCTTATGAACAGAAGCATTAGCCCTGACCAGAACTTCCAGTTCCTGTGATTTGAAGCTGCCTGCCGGAACGTCGTAACGGGCGTTTTTCAGTACAGCGACTACATCGGAGACTGTAAGTTTGTACCCTGCCAGCTTGATTGGGTTTAAGGCAACTTTCAGTACTTTTTTCCGTGCACCGAAAATCTGCACATCAGCTACACCTGTAGCAGCGGTCAGTTCAGGAATGACCTGATCTTCAACAATTTTTGTAACTTTATCAATTGAAAGAGTTTCACTGTATGCCGAAAGCTGAATTATTGCACGTGCATCATCATCAGCCTTGATGACTGTAATATTCTCGACACCATCAGGGAGGTCACGAGCAACACGGCTAACAGCTTCGCGCACATCATTAGCTGCGTCAATCAAGTCAACGTTAGCATTGAATTCAATATGTACACGCAGGTTATTCTCTTCACTGGATGATCTGACACTGCGTATGCCGTTAACTCTGGCTACGGCACCTTCTATGCGACTAGTAATCTCCGCGTCAATTGTCTCAGGTGAGCCACCCGGGTAGTTAGCGCGGACTGAGACGATAGGCCTGTCTATATTCGGGAGTTCCCTGACTTCAACTCCGAGGATAGCACTTACACCTGCAAGTATAATAAGAAGATTTACAACAATTATAAAGTAAGGGCGTCTGATACTTAATGCAGGAAGATCATTGGCATTAGGAACCATTTCCTACCTCCCGGCGGCTTACAGCCTGGCCTGTGTTACTGCTTTGATTTTTAAATTCAACCTGAATGCCGGGACGTAGTCTTTGAACGCCTTCAATGACAATCAGGTCACCCTTTTTTATGTCACCTTCGATAAGAATATTGCTGCTGATACGCCGGACCATTTTAACAATGACCCTTTGAGCCTTGCCATCATTTATGCGCCAGACATAGCTTTCGCCTTTACCCCATTGCAAAGCAAGCTCAGGTATAGTGGCTCTTGTTTCACCAGGAATTATAATCTCAACAGCAAATGACATGCCTGGCCGAAGTTTATCACCCTTGTTTGGAATAGTGGCCCGAACTTTAACGGAGCGTGATGCAGCTTCAATGCGGCTATCTATGGATGAAACGCTACCTGTAAAATGACTATCTGCTACACTCGGTGTGCTGGCTTTGACTTTTAATCCGGGCTTTATTCGTGAATGAAAATGCTCAGGAATATGAAACTCTACAGTCAGAGAGGTTCTGTCATCCAGAGTTACTATCTCTGAGTTTGTTTCAACGCGATCACCAACTTCAACTTTTGGAATTCCAAGAATGCCACTAAATGGAGCGCGCAGAACTCTATCAGATAAGGCTTCTGTAGCCTGGTCGAGCTCAAGTTGTGCGCGTGCCAGAATTGTATCCGCATCGTCAACATTGGCCTGCGAAGTAACATTTTGCTTTTTTAGTTGTCTGGCTCTTTCGGCTTTTCGTTGTGCTTCCAGAAGTTTAGTCCGGGCAACTTTGACTCCGAGCTCTGCTTTCTGAGAGTTTAGCCTGAGTATGATATCATCTTTTTTTACGTGATCTGCAGGCTTAACAGGGAATTCTGTAATTTCTCCTGCCGTATTTGTATAAAGCGTAACAAAGCGGATAGCACGTCCGTCACCAATTGCTTCAATGATATTATCATTGCTGGTCTCAGTAACTGACTCAACAATTACAGGCGCTTTTCTGTCACCTCTCCGCTTTTTTTTGTCGGCTGATTTTTCTGTCTTTAGCCCCGGTATATACTCGGCTACTATTTTCGGACTATATGCATAGAGCGAAATGAAACCAATAATTGCCAGAACAAATATGGATTGAAATCCAATCGAAATACTTCGCTTCACAATATGGTCCTTAATAACAACGGGATTGATAGTCACTGTTCAGAATAACTTAGTCATTATGACACAAGGATGAATGTCTACAGTCACATTATTGTGTTTTATAACATTTCTTGCGACATCCAGCGCTAGTGTTTATACACTATTATTCCGAACTGCTGTAAGAATTTCGTAGGTATCAGGAGCATAAAAGATGAGCATCCCTCTTTCAATTGCCATATATTTCATCTGTTGGTGGATGGTTCTTTTTATGATCCTCCCTATCGGGACAAGAACTCAAAGGGAAGAGGGGGAGGTGCTGGAAGGTACACCGGAGAGTGCTCCTGTTAACCCTCAGATCTGGAAGAAAGTGATTATAACAACAGTTGTATCTGCTTTCGTATTTGTCGGGGTTTATGCTGTTATTGTATTTAGAGTAATTGATATTAATAAATTCCCGTTGTAAGTGAATTTCATGTCACAAAAGAACTTTCTTTATCTTACAGTACTATCTGAAGGCCTGCTGCTGTGTACTGCTATTATTTTAGCTTGGTATTTTAGCATTCCTTTATGGTCACGGATCAGCATTGAACTGACAGACGTTTCTTTGGGGGTAGCTGTCGCGCTAGCGATGGCTATATTTGCGATCTGGGCACTAAAGTCTGATCTGGCCTTGTTCTCGCAACTTAAAAAGGATACCCGGCATGTGGTCAGGCTTTTGCAGGATTTTGGCATAGCGCCCATTCTTTGTGTATCAATGGCTGCCGGTCTTTGTGAGGAACTGCTATTTCGCGGGGTTTTTCAGATATTATTTACAGACTGGTTCGGTTTGTCTGCGGGTCTGGTCCTTGCTTCTTTTTTCTTTGGCCTGGCTCATATGATATCTCTGAGCTATGTGATTTATGTCTCAATATTTGGCCTTGCCCTTGGGTGTATGTATGTCTGGACAGGTAACCTTCTTGGACCAATTATTGCTCACTTTTTATATGATCTGATTATGCTTTACTGGGCTGTGCGTATTCAATGGCCAGCATCTGGTCGGCAGTGAGTTGCCGACAAAGTTTTCATAATATGATAAGGTTTAGCATTATATTCTCCAACAGGATTTGGAGTGCAAACCTATGCATCGGAAATTTAATACATTTATTGAAAGTCAGCTGGATCAGATACGCAGCAAAGATCTATATAAAGCTGAGCGAAATCTTATTTCTCCGCAGGCTGGGCATATAAAGGTTTCTACCGGAGAGCAGGGTGCCCGGAATGTAATCAACCTTTGAGCAAATAATTATCTTGGTCTGGCAAATGACAGCAGGCTTATTAATGCGGCAATAAACTCTCTTCAAAGTGATGGCTATGGTATGGCCAGCGTTCGCTTTATCTGTGGTACGACTGATAACCACAGAAAACTTGAAAAAAAGCTGGCTGAGTTTCTTGGTAAAGATGATGCAATATTATACGCGGCCTGTTTTGATGCCAATGGAGGGCTTTTCGAACCATTGCTGGGAGATCAGGATGCTATTATATCAGATGCTCTAAACCATGCATCACTGATAGATGGTATTCGCTTGTGCAAGGCGCGTCGGTATCGCTATTCAAATTCTGATATGGATGAACTGGAAAGTCGGCTGAAAGAAGCAAGAGAGAATGGCTCCAGGTTCATTATGATTGTTTCTGACGGCGTATTTTCAATGGATGGGTACATAGCTAATCTGCCGGAAATATGTAAGCTGGCGGAGCAGTATGAGGCTTTGGTAATGATAGATGACTGTCATGCCACGGGTTTTATGGGGTCTAATGGTGCAGGTACACCAGATCATTATAGTCTGGTTAGTCAAGTTGATATCCTAAGCGGAACACTAGGTAAAGCTCTCGGGGGAGCTGTTGGCGGATATGTTGCCTCCTCTCAACCTATAATTGATATGCTCAGGCAGAGGTCCCGGCCCTATCTGTTTTCCAATTCTTTACCTCCTTCTATTGTTTCTGCAGGCCTCACAGCAATAGATATTGTTAGCCAGGATGATAGCTTAAGGCGTAAATTATTCAACAACAGTTGCTACTGGAGGAGCGGACTGGAGAAACTTGGCTTTAACATCCTGCCTGGAGAGCATCCAATTGTCCCTGTAATGTTAGGAGAAGCAACTGTTGCTCAGGATATGGCCAGAGGGCTTTTTAACAAAAATATATATGTCAGTGGGTTCTTTTTTCCAGTTGTACCAAAAGGTCAGGCAAGGATCCGCACCCAGATGAATGCGAGCTTTACTCAGTCTGATCTGGACACTGCACTATCTGCTTTTGAAGAGGTAGGTAAAAAGCTGGGAATTATATCATGAGCAGAATGATGAAGGCGCTTGTAAAGACATCTAAAGGTGCAGGTCTTTCATTAATAGATATGCCTCTTCCTGCGCCGGGAGCTGAAGAAGTTATTATTAAAATCAGTAAAACCGGTATATGTGGAACAGACCTGCATATCTGGAACTGGGATGAATGGGCTGCAAAAACAATTCCTGTGCCATTAACAATAGGCCATGAATTTTCAGGTGAAATTGCTGAATTAGGCTCAGAAGTACGAAACCTTCAACGAGGACAACGGGTCTCGGGGGAAGGGCACCTTATAGGAGATAAAAGCAGGGCTGTAAGAGCAGGCAGGTTTCACTTGGATCCTGAAACCAGGGGTATTGGTATTAATGTACCCGGGGCCTATGCGCAGTATTTAAAATTACCTGCTTTTAATGTGGTTCCACTACCTGATGAGATCGATGATGAAACTGGCGCAATTCTGGATCCACTTGGCAATGCAGTGCACACAGCTCTTTCTTTTGATCTGGTTGGGGAAGATGTATTAATTACAGGGGCTGGTCCAATTGGCATTATGGCTGCCTGTGTTGCGCGTCATGTTGGAGCACGTCATATTGTTATTACAGATGTAAATCCTGATCGTCTTGATCTTGCAGGCAGGGTTTGTGATGCCATTCCTGTAAATATCAATCAGGAAGATTTAAAAACTGTTATGGATACTATTGGGTTAAGGGAAGGTTTTGATGTAGGGCTGGAAATGAGTGGTGCTCACAATGCCTTTAATAATATTGCTGATGTTATGGTTATGGGAGGGCATATAGCAATTCTTGGTATTCCTGACGGGGAGTCAACCATAGACTGGTCCAAGGTTGCCTTAAAGGCTCTGACTATCAAAGGCATATATGGTCGGGAGATTTTTGAGACCTGGTACAAAATGATTTCCCTGCTACAGAATGGGTTGAATGTACGTAAAATTATAACGCACCGCCTGCCTGCAAATGATTACGAGAAGGGGTTTTCTATTATGTCGTCTGGACAATGTGGTAAAGTTGTTATGGATTGGCTGGATGTGAGTTAATAATTTATTAAAGATAGAGTTTGGTAATGTCTTAATAGTAATTTATCCAGAAAAATTTAATATATAGCAGTTATGCTATCCCCGGATTAGAGGATAATTGCTATGGCTCTTATTGTTTGCATTGAAGATGTTGAAGATTTCAGAGAAGTTATTACCTATGAACTTGAAAAGGCCGGGCATAAAGTTATTGAGTGTACAAATGGTAATGAAGGCCTCGAAGTTATTCATAAAGAAGAACCGGATCTGATTATCAGTGATGTTATGATGCCTAATATGAGTGGTCTTGAATTGCTCATAAAATTACGGTCAAGTGAAGGTACTGCTTCAAATACGCCTATTATCATTATGTCAGCATCCACGCATCAGCATTATGAGGAAGAAGCGTTGAAATACGGCGCATTTGAATATTTATTAAAGCCAATTAACTGGGATAACTTTCTATTTTCAGTACGACGTGCACTGGATAGCAGGGTCGTAACCTGAGATCAGTTTTTATATAATTTTCAGGCATTTTGTTTTCAATAGGCATAATTCATCTGTCTTGTCATTCTCTGTTGTTTAGGTGGCCTCTCTGGCTGCACGATGACTTGAATAATTACCGTCTGCATTTTCCTGCATACGGTAATTGAAGTAATCCAGCAATATTATAATAGCACCACTTGCAACTGGCTTGAACACATAGGCCTATCTGGTTTCAGTGCTTAAGTTCTATTGCATTTACATTTAATTGCCTTATGTGTAGAGCGGGTGCTCTCCGGCATCATTATTTTACTGGGCTGGGTGGTGGCCTGGGGCTGAGGAACCAGAGGTATTGTCAATATCTATAAAAGGCAGAAATAATGCCTTTGCAAGTAAGTCTGATAGAATTTGCAATGTTATGTGATGTTGTTCAAGGGTGAAATTTTTTAGATCAGCAGTATAGTATTTGATGCTCTTGTATTGCTTCTAATCAGTGCCCGATGTGAAAGAGTTATAAATCTATATCCCGGGAAATTAAAAGTCGATTACCGAAGGGGTGCACCCTTTATCTGTGATAGGGGGAGCTTATAAGTCTGTAGTAGGAAGAATGAAGATGTAAATGCAATATTATTGAGTTTTTTTGGTGAGAATTAAATCTTTGGGTTGATAAAAACTCTGTGCAAAAAAATGAGGCACAGAGTTTTTATAATCACGTATAGGAACTTATGAAACTAGTTGATGATTTTGTCGTCACTAAGCTTTGAGAAAATACCTACCCCAACAAAATATTCATTGTCCAGGCGTTCTACATAAGCGCTTTTCTCTTCAACTTTCTTAGTAATAGGGTTTGGGAAGCTATAGCTAGCCCATCCTTTTCCTTTAGTCTTCAAGACAGTAATCATATTTCTAAAGAAGTAACGGCCAGTCATGTCAGTATGATCAACAAAGTTCAACCCTCTAAGAGCAGGGATGAAATGGGCTGCCATATAACCGTCGAAATGAACAATGTATGGATAAAGGTCTCTGTCTCTCAGGCCATGACTCAATTTTTTTACAGCCAGAAATGTTTTCTCAGGTCCGATAGTGGAGTACATACGCTTGACTTTTCTTACCATTGCAATTGCTTCTTCTGGCGTACCCCGTTTGGATTTTTGAGCATATGCATTGGTGCTAAAGAAACTAAGCACCAGAGCAAGAGTTATAAATTTTATTAATTTCATTTCTAGTAGTCTCCCTGGATATTAATTATATTGTTAGTTCAGTCTTTTTTATTTACCTTAACAGTTTGTGTGGGGCATTATAAGTGAAAATTAATTCTAACTCCAGAAAACATAACGGCAATACTGATTCCCGCCACAATTTTAAGCTTCCTTAATGGCTAATTAATATGTAAAATATTGACAGAAAATTGTTTAAGCTGTTAGCTAACAAAAAAATTACTTCTTTCGGGAGGGAGGTTCAACAATGCTCGCGTTATTAGAACGTTACAAGTCGAAGCTATTTATATCTGTTGTTGCGGCAGCTACTACTTTAGTAGTAGGAGCGGCGTCTGCGCAGGCGCCAACTGCTCAAAACACCAAAAACCAGATCATTAAGCATAAGGCAAACAAGAATACAATCACTCTGGTTACAGGGGGTATCTCTGATACTCAGATCAGTTTTGCGCAGGACTTCTCAGACGTTCTAGATAAAAAGGATGCACCTGGTCGTGAGGGACTTCGGGTACTTCCAATGCTCGGTAAGGGCGGGGTACAAAATGCTCTGGACCTTTTACACCTTAGAGGTGTTGACCTGGCTATTATGCAATCAGATACACTCGCGTATCTTCGAGGGGAAGATCCTCTTTTCTACAAGAACATCTTTGATCGGATTAACTACATCTCAAGTCTATACTATGCTGAATGGCATGTTATTGCCCGCAAGAACATTAAGTCATTGGGAGAGTTGAGAGGAAAGAAAGTTAATATATCTCTTCCATTGAGTGGTACTTACGTTACAAGCAGGAAAATCTTTGAGCTTCTGTTTATCCGCGTTAAATACTCTGTAATGTCTGATAAGGTTGCGCTTCAACAGCTGAAAGCCGGCAAGATTGATGCGATGGCTCTTTTGGGTGGTAGCCCGATCAGTCTTCTGAAAACGATTAAGGAAGAAGATGGTTTGCATTTTGTGCCAGCAGACTTCTATACAAAAAGTAACCGGGAGTTCCCTTTTGTTCTGCTGCTAAGGCGTCTTTATGTTCCTTCATTGCTGAAGCATGAGCAGTATCCAAACCTTATTCCTGAAGGTGGAAATGTTCAGACTGTAGCCAATGGTATCGTACTGGCTGCCTACAACTGGGCACCGAGGACCCATCGTTACCAGAAGGTTGTTCGCTTTTCGAAGTCATTTATAGAGAAGTTTAAAGAGTTTAAGGTTCCTGGTCGTCATAAAAAGTGGCGTGAAGTTAGTCTGGCTAATAAGCCATATGAGTGGCGTCGTTTCCGGTTTGCCGAGCAACTTCTTAAGCAGAATACAAGGCAGACTGCCAGTAGAAAGCGTATCCCTCGTACCCCTGGCGATGAAAAGCTGTTCCGGGACTTCAAACGGTTCATTAAACGTAAAGAAGCGGAAGGTGCTAAGATCTCTGAAGAACAGCAGTTGATCATGTTCAGGCAGTTCCGCGCATTTATGAAGCAGAATAATTAAAGTAGAAAAAATATACAGTAATAATTGGTAAAAAGGAGGGAATTATTATAATTCTCTCCTTTTTTATTGGATAAATCTATTTAATAATTTTAAATGTGATACATATCTAGCGTTTTTCTTAAAAGCGTCAGTCTATATAAAATACAGCTAATCAATGTTTAAATAATCATTTTGCGGCATTATGCAGTCAGCTTGATATTGCCAGGTGCCGTTGTTTGGAAAATACTATGACGTTAATAATTTGTGTTGAGGATGAAGCTGAGCTGCGTGAGGGCATTGTTGAGGAACTGCGCGAAGAGGGATATGAGGTAATTGAAGCATCTGATGGTCAGGAAGGACTAGAACTGATTGTTCAACACAAACCAGCGCTTGTAGTAAGTGATATTACGATGCCGAGAATGAATAGTCTGGAGATGCTTAGAAACCTTAGACAGAGAGATGATGAGCTGTCCGAAATTCCACTAATTTTTCTTTCAGCATTAGCGCATAAGCATTATTATGATGAGGCCAAACAGCTGTCAGCTACAAATTTTCTTATAAAACCGGTCGATTGGGATGTGTTTCTGACTGTTGTTGCCGGAACAGTCAAATAAATCATATTAATCTTAATATTACTTTCCGGGTTTGCTCATCCACCATATTACACCTCCAGCTGGCACTACACACAGTATGCCAATCACGGTGTAGACAAGCATTTGCAGGTAAATATTACTGTTTACCGGCATGATATTCTCAACCTGGACTGCTATGATAATAGACAGAAAAAGGGTGATCAGAAAAAATATCATTCCTATAAATTTTCGCAAACGTGTCGACATGCTATTTTATATCCAGGTAGTTTTTGTGCTGATTACGACTGGGTATATGGCAATACACGAGAAACTCCGAATATCAGATGACCCACTATGCCGCATCTTTCCTAATATGATTCATTGTAGTATCTACAGTTCCCATATTAATCAATGAAGGGCCTGTGGTCGATGGCAAATAATACTGACATCAGCATTTCCGATGAATCTGCAAGAGCAATCCGTATCTGGTTGCTGGTTATTATCGGGTTGATATTTGCTATGGTTATGCTTGGTGGAGCGACGCGTCTTACTAATTCAGGTTTGTCAATTACAGAATGGAAACCCATTCTGGGGGCTATTCCTCCGTTGACCAATGCAGACTGGCTTGATGCCTTTGATAAATATAAGAAAATTCCCGAATATAAACTTGAAAATGAGGGAATGAGCCTGAGCGAGTTTAAATATATATACTGGTGGGAATGGAGTCACAGATTTCTTGGCCGCTTCGTCGGAATTGTATTTTTTATACCGATGCTGTTTTTCTGGATAGGTGGCCACCTGAACAGACCGCTCAAATTTAAACTGATGGTTCTGTTTATTCTTGGCGGACTGCAGGGGGCACTGGGTTGGTATATGGTGCAAAGCGGTCTTGTTAAACGTGTTGATGTCAGTCAGTACAGACTGGCTGCGCATCTGGGCCTTGCGGTATTTCTGATTGGCGCTGTTTACTGGGTCTATCTCGATTTGCTGAAACGGCTGGGGCAAAGTATTACTGCTCGTCTGCTGAGAGTTAAGTTATGGGGAACAGTTCTTGTTGCTGCAATATTTTCCCAGATATTGCTGGGTGCTCTTGTTGCAGGAATTCATGCTGGAAAATCCCATAATACCTGGCCTCTGATGGATGGAAAAATCATACCGGATGGATTGGCTGCGATGTCGCCATGGTACCTCAACTTTTTTGAAAATGTGCTGACTGTACAGTTTGATCATCGCATGCTGGGTTACCTCATTTTTGTTCTCGTTATTGTGCAGATATATCTGGTGGCAAGCCGCATGGGAGAGGGAAGACATCTGAGCAGTATAGTTCTTTTATTTTTGGCTGTTGTTGGACAGATAGCGCTGGGTGTATGGACATTGCTTACGTTGGTGCCTTTATCACTAGGGCTTTATCATCAGGCTGGTGCTGTAATTGTATTGCTTATCTCATTAACGCATCTACATAGCTTATATTATCCCAGAAAGCATGTGCATCATTGATGTCTGTAAAAGTGTACCAAGCTGTTGGGGGGCTTTCATTTTGCTACACCTTAATGTATAAGATGCAGCCTCATGTTCAGCATAATATTTCACGTGCTATGCATCATGAAGATTACCGTAAAATTTGATAGTCAGCGTTATCTGGCTTTAGAAGGGGCGAGAGCATGTCGGATATAAAACCGATTCATATTATTGGTGGCGGTCTGGCTGGGTCAGAAGCTGCATGGCAGGCCGCTCAAATGGGCGTTCCCGTAATACTGCATGAAATGCGCCCCGTTCGCGAAACAGAGGCTCATCATACAGATGGCCTTGCTGAACTGGTTTGCTCTAACTCTTTTCGCTCTGATGACTGGGAGTATAATGCGGTAGGTTTGCTTCATGCAGAGATGCGTAAAGCAGGCTCCCTGATCATGAACAGCGGTGACAATAACAAACTGCCTGCCGGAGGCGCTCTGGCAGTTGATCGCGTTGCATTCTCAAATGAAGTTACGGAAAAGCTGAGTTCCCATGAGCTTATAACGATTGAACGGGAAGAAATCTCCGGATTACCGCCTGAAGAGTGGGATAGTGTTATTGTTGCAACCGGCCCTCTGACTTCTCCTGACTTAAGTAAGGCAATACAAGGCCTTACCGGAGAAGATGAACTCGCATTTTTTGATGCAATTGCACCTATCATCAATAAGGAATCTATTGATTTTGATAAGGTCTGGTTTCAATCCCGCTATGATAAGCCCGGCCCTGGTGGTACAGGCGCAGATTATATAAACTGTGCCATGAACGAAGAAGAATATAATTGTTTTATTGATGCACTGCTTGCGGGAGATAAAACTGAATTTAAAGACTGGGAAAAAGATACCCCTTATTTCGATGGTTGCCTGCCTATTGAAGTTATGGCTGAAAGGGGCAGGGAGACATTGCGGCATGGTCCTATGAAACCTGTCGGGCTGACAAATCCTCACCAGCCGGATGAAAAGCCTCATGCTATTGTGCAGTTGAGGCAGGATAATGCTCTTGGCACTTTGTGGAACATGGTTGGTTTTCAGACAAAGCTTAAATATGCTTTGCAGACAGATGTCTTCAGAATGATACCGGGGTTGGAAAAAGCGACTTTTGCAAGACTTGGCGGATTACACAGGAATACATTTCTGAACAGTCCGAAAGTTCTGGATAGATCTCTGCGCCTGAAGTCAGATCCGAGACTTCGTTTTGCTGGTCAGATTACTGGTGTTGAAGGGTACGTAGAATCTGCGGCTATCGGAATTCTTGCTGGCCGTTTTGCAGCGGCAGAAAGGTTGGGGCAACTTCTGGAGGCTCCTGGAGGAACAACAGCTCTTGGCGCTCTTGTGAACCATATTACTGGTGGCCACATTTCCGCAGATGTTGGTAAGCAGAGAAGTTTTCAGCCTATGAATATAAATTATGGGCTTCTACCACCTATTGAATTGCCAAAGCCTGCGGATGGAAAAAGGTTGCGTGGTAAGGAAAAGGGCAGGGCAAGAAAAAGAGCTATGTCAGTACGTGCTCTCAATGATATTGAGCAGTGGCTTGGTATCAGGGAAGCTGCAGAATAATAAAACTAAACTAAACTAAATCCTACATGATAAATATCTAAAAAAAATACTAAATATACCTCATTCATTAGAACGAAAGACTAGTAGCCCATAAGCTTATAATGATGTCAGAATTAAGCTCAATAAAAAATATCGGTTAAACTGGCCGAAATACTGACGTCTATAGCGTTTAATAAGGGAGAGAGATGATGAAGGGTATTGGTATAATACTTATTTTGATTGGACTGGTTTCAATCGGGCTTAATTTATTTGATACAGGTTTCGACCTGAAGATCCTGTCGTGGGTCGATCAATGGGGCGCCAATATTGGCTGGGCCATACGGGGTGGCGTTCTTGTCCTTGGCATTTTGCTTTGGTTCATAGGACAAAGTTCATCAAGATCTGCAGGCAATGCTTAAGTTGAAATCCGTAAATTTTACATAGTATTCTGAACACTTTTAGTTCACCTGTAAAATTCTAATTCATATGTAACTCATTGTTGCATATTGCGGAAAAGTCTGAGATAAAGCTGCTATTGCGGCGAAAAACACTCTGCGTACTTCAACCTTTATGGGTAGAATGCGCGGGGTGTTTTAAATACGGCATAAGTCTCTGCCACTAACTTCTAGGCTAGAATTTCAAGAACTTTATCCTGGGTATCCTGTAAAGCGCTTACGACAGCAGCGTTGGATTTGTATGCTGTTTCTGCTTCCTTCAAAGAGACCAGGCCCTCTGCGAGGGAAGGTTCCTGAGATATTGCGGTGGTATCGGTTGCCAAAGGAGGCTTTGGCAGTCCCTGTCCGCTTGTATTGGTGTCAGGACCCAAGTCAGTATTGCCTGAGTTTTCGGCAACACTCGTCGTTGTCTGATTAACTTCGGGGCTATCTGTAATAGTTCTGGCAGCAGTCTGAAATTGCTGACTGGCGCTATTTAGACCCGATAATGCATTCTGTAATGCTTGTACCATAGGATCACTATGGGCCTCATATATAAATACCGAGTTAAAATTTGGTATAACAAGACTTTATGTATCTATGTTAATTGATTCTGCTAGCTTTTTAACTGCTTTGCGCTGTTGAAATCCATTAAGAAGTGCAAGAAGTCTGGTTAAGCAGGTTTTAAAAAATGTATCGACACCGCTAGCATACATGAGTGTTGTAATACGAGTTCCTCCTTTTTCTTCCTCAAAGCCGGTGATGCAGTACATTGCGCGCCAGGGAAGAAATGAACTGCCATTTTCTGTTGGCTTGCCTTTCTCCAGAATCTGATAAGTATATTCAAAAGTTACCTGAGCGTTTTCTACGATTTTCAGGAGCTCCATGGTGCAAATCACAACGATATCACCATGGTTTGTAGCAACATAATACTGCTTGCCAATTTGGTTTGGAGAGAGATCGTTAGTGGTTATGGTTGCTTTTGGAAAATAGTTATTTTCTTTCTGTAGACGCATCAGGTCAATCAGATGTGAGAAAGATTCGGGCACTGTTTTTTTTATATGATAGCTATATTCAAGGTACTTCATCGAGATTGTATATTATTAGTTGTTTTACTCGCTGTACGCTCAGCGTTTTCCGGAAGCTGTATTTAGAGCAACCATTGAACATAATAATGTAACTGCTAACCAAGGCAAACTTCAGGCGGCAAGGTAAGTATTTGCATCTCTTTGAATTCGTTCGACCATTGAAAAGAGCCCATTAGAGCGCTGACTGGTCAGATGTTCTTTCAGTCCAAGCTTTTCCAGTGTTTCTTTTGCATCAATGGTGGCGATTTCTTTTGCGGGTTTATCCTGGTAAATTGACATTAATATTGCAATCAGGCCGCGAACAATAAGAGCATCGCTATCTCCGGTAAAGTGGAGGTTTCCATCAGTAATATCAGTTTTTATCCATACCTGGCTGGCGCAGCCCTGGACCTTATTTTCTGAAGTTCGGTCATCTTCATCCAGTTCTGGCAGCATATTCCCCAGCTCTATTACGTATTTATACCGGTCTTCCCAATCATCAAGAATTTCAAAATCTGAAAGAAGTTCGTTCAGGCGGGGTATAGTCATGAAAAGTTTTATCCTCGAATGCTGAAAATATTTAATACAGCATCTTCTATCAACAGAGTATGGAATAATCAAAAAAAAGAACGCATATCGATAAAAGGAGGCTTCGATTCCTTTATCCATATGCGTATAGTTGGGGGGCTACGGGAGTATTAAAAGGTACTCACCGTTGCCGGGGGATTTTTATAGATATCGGTTATATTCTACCGTTTTTCGAGCTTTCCAGTGCAGGTTCTACCCATTCAGCAGCACGATCTGTCTGGCTTAGTGTATCCTGCGAAGCTTTTTGACTATACTGATATGAGACAGGCTTTTTATGCCTGAGAGGTTTATCCTGATAATTGTCCTCAGTCATATCTGTTTCATTTTCCTGTGTTTTGGTATTAACAGCTTGATTCATACCGTCATCGGGGTTATCTATTGCAGCCGTTTTAAGGTCCGAACTGGTAAATACTCCATACACAGTGCTTCCAATATAATTTGCCTTATCCTTTAAGCTGAAGAAGGCATTTTGTGTGTGCTGACAGGTTTCCGGAGTGCGAGAGCAGAAATTGCCAAGATCCTGCATCGCCCCGGTTACAATTTTGTAGACTGAATATCTGTTCCCCTCGGAAGTCGGTATCAATGCCAGTATCAATACCATCCATAATGAAAGTTTAAGTATTGTCATTTTCATCTTTCCGCTCAACATCCAATTCCCTATCCAGGGAAGGTTAGCAAAGAGGGCGTAATAAATAAAAAAAAGTGGGTGTGGTATTTGATGTATTTTATATGTAAATAATATTAGAATTGTTTCTTGTTTATATTTTAATTTGGTTCAATTTTTAAGTATTAACTCAAATGCTTTTAATTGAAGTTGGGGTTGTATATTCTGCTAATTCAATTTATTCATGAGATAAGCTGTTAATTTTTCATTCATAATGAATTATATATAAATCTATACAGATATTTTAGTGCTTATTAGTCATTGAGAGATGAATCGATGTTCCAGGATTGCCTGCCCCTCAGAAATTGAGTGTCAGGCAGGCGAGAGGGTTTTTGTGGATATTGCTGAATGCGGTAGTTCTCATACCTGTATAACTGATATTTGGTAACGTTTTATTTTCCATTGGATCGGTAACACTTCAAAGTGCTGCACTATGTGCTGTAAAGGGTATCTGGATGAAACTGGTGATTGTGGTACTATATATTGAAATGGGCTTGTCCTGTTTTCTGTTAATTTGGAGTTGATTGTTGGAGCAGATTGGGGCCATGACATCCTTTCAGGCACGGCTTAATCTTCTGGTGTTTATACTTATAGCGGGGCTTATAGCGGCGAACGCACTGTATTTCCAGGAGCCTGCCCACTCATCAAAAAATCAGACTGCAAATATTGAAAAAATTCCGCCAGCCGGAAATAAAAGAAGCTCCATACGTATCATTCCAAGTAAGCCAGAAGATACAACCCAGTCTATAAATAAAGAAGAGCCAGTTGAAAAAAAAGAAGAGGAGGATGAGGATTCTCCTGCAGCAACGGCCGAGCTAGTTAAAGCAATTCAGAGAGAATTAATGGAAAAGAAATATTCTCCTGGTCACGTTGATGGTGCACCTGGTCTGGAGACACGAGCTGCAATACTAGCTTTTGAATATGACAGGGGACTTCCTTTGACAGCTTCTCCGAGCGAGGAAGTGTTAAGAAAAATTATATTTGATCACCCAGATAAAAAGAAAAAATCCGGTCCGAGGAAGAGCTCAACTCCGGCCAGTAGAAATGTGGTTCGAATAGTACAAAAGATGCTGCACAGCCTGGGTTATGCAGCGGGGAAGATTGATGGGTCAATAAGCAAGGATACGCAGTTGGCCATTAAAGAGTTTGAAGTTAACAGACGAATGAAAGCAACAGGGCGGGTTTCAGGCAAACTTATTCAGGAACTTGTTAAAGTAACGGATATACCAACGGGTAGATAGTGTTTGGTGGATTAGGGCATATGCGAGTTAAGGCTGAGATTTGGGTTAAATCATATATACGTCGGTGTCACTATAATGGAGCCTATGCAATGGTTCTTCGCCGTGGTGACAGTGATGCAGGGGCAATATTTATCAAGATCAATACTCTGGATGGTCAGGCATTGTTGATGATGCCTGCTCCCGCAGGTTTCTCGGCGGCTGATACTGACAGAATGTGGATTGCCTATAATGACGGTCAGGCAAATTCTGAAGACGTAGTGGATAATTATATAGAAAAACAAAAGAAATCAGACCCAGATATCTGGGTTGTGGAAGTAGAGGATAAGGATGGTCGAATGTTCTTGGAAGAAGAAACTATGTCTATCTAAGTATTTTTTAAAAATAAATGCATCTATTTCTGTGAGTATTTATTTTTTTTAAAAGCAATTGTGGGAAGCTGACCGTATATTCAAGATTAAGATAAGATTCATGAATCGTTTTTCATAATCTTTACTTTAGTTGGGAAGTGCGGGGAGTGAGCGTTATGGGAGCTGTTTTAAAGTTCCGCAGGGATAGCAAGAGTGTATCCCGTTTATTTAAGAAGAAGAAAAGAAAATATGTCGGTGAAGGAGAAGAGCTGGGGCAAATTATAATTTTCCCGGGTATTCGAATTGAGCGACATTGTGATGACTATCTTACAGATGAAGAAGATGATCATGATAGTGATACAAAAAATGCAGGTTAATGGATAGCCTGTATTATATCTGTAGTACCCCTTTGTAGCGTTTGAGTTTTACGTGTAGCGGATAAAATCCATGCAAAGATAAAGCGCGAATGCAATACCTACAGCGATCTATAATCTCTGACTTGAAAACTATTCTGATTTTAATTGGAGTGGTTTTTCTGTCTTCCTGTGCTCA
This sequence comes from Methyloligellaceae bacterium, assembly GCA_050633205.1. GTDB lineage: Bacteria > Pseudomonadota > Alphaproteobacteria > Rhizobiales > CBDHHC01 > CBDHHC01. The sequence continues at coordinate 33,013 of JBOEGA010000019.1, forward strand.
AAAGGGGGATTTTGGTCGTCCAGGTCAATCCAGATTCCAAGAGATTGCATCTGCTTATGCTCATGATTTTTTTCTGGGGCCGGTAACTGGCGCTATAGAGCCTAAATCCGGGCAGTATCCAGGTGCTCCATTCGGTTTGACCAAGCACGAAATTATTGTTCGGGATGCTGCTGTTCATTTTAACCTGCCACTTACTAAAATGCACAGACCTCCTGGAAAGGAACTTTCACCAACTGCTTATGCGGAATATATGACAAGTTCAGAATTCACGCATGGAAAATCTAGAACTACCTTTATTTCAGCGCAGATTAAGAGTGATTTCGTGTGGTTGAAAAGATTTATTGCATCTGCACGAAAAGTGAAAATTGATGATGGTGAGAGAGCTTACTACCTGCAAACGCGAAAATTCGGAATTACAAATCAGGATCATCTGAGAACATACTCCAGGATTAAGGATAATGAGCTTATAGTATATGGCGTATTTAAAGATCTTGATGATCGGGTTGCCAGTTATGCTTATGCTATTGACAGGACGCCTTTGGAAACCCCCGGTGCGTCGACTGAAGCTTTGAAGACAGCTTTGCAGACATTGCGTAAGGAGCTTGCTCTTGCTCGTGTGCAATATGACAAGCTGGCTCGAAGGATAGCCCGTTATCGCGTTAATTTTCCCAAGCACCGGAAGTATTTTGTAAAAAAGAAAGTTGGCCATTCAGAGTATTACATAGACGAGAATGGGGAGAGGAGAAAAAAGAGCAGGAACAACAACAACGACACTCATAATGTAAATATGAGAGTGCGCTCTGGTGGTGATGGTTCTGAGATGACTGATGGTCAGTTGTCCGGCAACTCATTTAGCACTACCTATCAGGAATATGATAGCCGTAAGGATAATCGCCGAGAGAAAATTCGTAGGAGTACTTTGAAGAATGTCTCGCCAAAGCTAATGAAGCTGCGTATGCCCCAGAAGGTCAGGTATAAAAAAGCAAAGCCAATCAGGCCTGTTAAAAAAAACGTGAAGAAGAGTATGCCGTTGCCTACCAAGAGGATGTTACAGGCAGATTCGTGGCCAATGGTGATTACTCCAGCGCAAAAATAATCAGATTTTCCCTGATTTGGCATTTCCTGGGGTGAAATTTTCAATAATCATCACAAAGAGTTAGCTTTTAAGCCTATATCGCCAGTATTTGCAGAGGCTGAACCCATTTCTGCCTTCTAAACTCCGTACCAACCAGGTTGTGAAGACAGGTTTAAAGGTGTTATACCAAATATATTGCAGGCAAGTTCCGGGAACGAAACCTGACAGGTATGGTATTTGTCATTTTGCTATGGCATACCAGTACAAGATATATAAAATAAGAAGATGCGGGACACCGGAAAAAGGGATTAAGGCATTGAAACACATTCAGGCATTTTGGCTCATTTCCATAATTGCTACACTTTCTCTGGCTGCCTGCAGCAAGGGAACTGGTAGTCTAACAAGTGTTTTTGGTAGTAGCCGCAGTCAGCCTGTGAAGCAAACTCCAAAACTTGATCCATTAGCGAGACCAATTCAAGTGGCCTGGACAGCAGCCCGCGCACAGAGATGTGGTTTTTATTTTGATGCTAACCAGCTTAGATCTGCATTCCTGTCTTATGAGGCAGGGCAGGGTGCGAGCGGTCAGCAGATTAAAAAATACCAACAGGCTTATGATTTTACTTTGAAAACTGTTTCCAAAAAAGTGAAGGCTGACCCCAAATATTGTAAGAAAAAAAGAAGGGTTGAGGAAATCCGTGCTGACTTGCAACGGCATTTGCAAGGTGACTATACACCACGACCTAGGAAAAGAGCAGATACTGAAGATTCCTAAGAGGTGGAGCGTTATTACCAGAACAGTGCGCCTTCATTCAGAAACTCCTGTTCTTCTTGCGTTGTAGTTCGGTTCAGAATGTTATTTCTATGCGGGAAGCGTCCGAATTTTTTAATAATGTCCCTGTGTAGTTTGGCAGACTCGAAAGAGGGTTTGCTTCCCAATTTTTCATAAAGCCTGACTGATTGTTCCTGATGTGCCAAATCTTCTGAGTGCTGAAGCGGCATATACAGGAATATGTTTTCGTTTTGACCAAGTGCTTTATCAAAACCGTTCTCAATAGACTGAAAAGAAACAGCAAGAGCTTTAGCATCAGTTGCAAATGACCTTGCCTGGTTTCTGAAAATATTTCTTGGGAACTGGTCCAGAACTATAATTGCAGCAAGACTAACTTTTGGTGTTTCCAGCCAGGGTACGGGGACAGTTTCTTTGAGCTCTTCCAGTGTTGGCAGGAACCTGTTTCGAATAACATCATCCAGCTCATTGCTACGCCACCACTGATCTGGTGTTATTTCCTCAAACCAGAATTTTAAAACCGTTTCTGCTTCTTCAGGTAATGTTGGTTTTAAACGTTCCATTCTATCCCCATTATGTTGTATTTTGGCTTCATATGAATAAGATTTATATATTGTCCCGATTACGCCGTTTTATAACGCATAATATGAATGGATAATAATCAAGCTTGGGTTTCTATTATTATGCATTCATATAACTTGCGTTTTTTATGTAACAAGTTCTTTTATTTAATAAATAAACAAAAGGCTGTATATTATTGTGAAACATCCCTTAATTAGTACTATTTCAGGCCCGATAAATACATTATCTTAAATGGGTACCATACTGGTTTAACTTCATGAGGATTAGAATCAGCATGTATATTTGGGGGTTGTAGATTGCATGGGGAGTGTATAAAAAAACACGTCCAAATGTCATCGTTCAAATAGATACCATTCATTATATCATAACGCTGATCAAACTAGTTGCCATACCGACTTAGCCTGTGGCATATGCACAACAACGCCCTCAATCGCTAAATGAATTTTAGTTGATGTCGGGCAGACAAGCAGTAAGAAACTTATGCATAAGAATGTTGGAATGCAAAATTCATTTTCCTGTACAAAGACCACGCTTGGTACCCTTCTGCGTGCAAGCGATGAATATACCATCCCCCCTTTTCAACGTTATTATTCATGGGATATTGGAAATTTTGCAGATTTTTGGGCTGATATTTCAAGCACTTTTCTTGAAGAAAATATGGAGTACCTTCTGGGCTCAGTTGTGTTTAATATTGAGGATACTCCCCAGCTATTTGTCATTGACGGGCAGCAAAGACTGACAACAGCTTCTATTTTACTTTGCGCCCTAAGAAACCATCTGAAAAATTGTGGAAAGACTGAGCTGGCTAATCAGGTTGAAGAGCAGTTTCTCGTTAATACAAAGGGGCCTGGGCATTTTTTCCCGAAACTAAGCCTGAACGGGTATGATCGGGAGTTTTATGAAAATCATATATTTAAAAGCAGTTCTCCTGAAAATGCGAAGCTGATAGCGAAAAATGCCGGGCTGCCAACGTCCAATAAGTATCTGGCTGCATGTTACAAATATATGCAAAATAAAATTGACGAGGTATGTAAGGAAGACTGGCATATTGATGATCTTACGACTGCCATTCTGACCGCTTTTGACCAGAAGCTTATCCTTATACGCATTGATGTAGGTAATGATCAGGATGCCTTCAGATTGTTTGAAACGCTTAATGAAAGAGGGCGTGACCTATCAAAATTTGATCTTTTAAAAAACCATATGTTTTCTGTTTCCAGAAGCAAGCTGCGGTCGGTTCAGAGTAACTGGGAAGTCATCAGTCAGAATCTTGGTTATCAACGTACAGTAAAATTTATCCGTCATCACTGGATGTCAACACAAGGTGAGGTCAGAGAAAAAGATCTATTTACTAAAGTGCAGTCCTTTGTAATTACTCCTGAACTTGCAGAAGACTATACGGCCAAGCTTGTTGAGCCGTCTGAACTCTATGGCGCTTTTTTTGCTCATGACCACCATGTATGGGATAAATTCGCAAAAGGCCAGAAGCATCTGTTGCATCATTTGTTGAATGCAACCAAGACCATGCAGGCGGAACAGTTGTTCATAGTATTGCTTGCCATACTGGAGGTTAATCCGAAAGTCTGTGTTGGGATGCTGAGGATGCTGACCATCCTGACTTTTCGATACAGTACTATTTGTGGTATGCCAGCGGCGAACCTTACTCCAGTTTACATAAATGCAGCTCATTATATCAGAGCTAATCCTACTGCTACAGTAGAAGAGATGTTTGAAACGCATTTTAAAGCTGTTTATCCGAATGATGAAGAGTTTCATGAAGCATTCTGCAAGAAAACAAGTCGGGATAAAGCGCTTGCAAGATATATTCTGAGTGAAATCAATAATTCTCTTGATGGGCGCCCTTCAATGGAAACCCAGACAAATACTTCGGTGACAGACCTTGAACACATATTGCCGCACCGTTACGAGGAATACTGGAATATTGATGATGAGGATTACCCTGAGGGACCAGGTCAATATATCCATTGTCTGGGAAATATGACTCTGCTTTCAGCAAAACTCAATCAGGGAGTTGGTAATGCTGATTTTAATACTAAAAAACAAGCCTATATGCAGGATGTCATAGCCATAACAGAGTGGGTTATTAATGCTGAAAAGTGGGGTGCGGAAGAAATTCTTCACCGCCAGAAGTTGATGGCAGATGAGGCTGTTAAGATATGGAATTACCATAACAGCTAAAAAATCAGCGTAGAGCAGTTAATGATCCGGACAATATACCCCTTGACCTTTTTCAGCTAACGACTATCTAAAACTCATATTATGTAGAATTTTGTTGAGCCCTGCTTCAGATCTATATGTATTTTATCCATAATTGGTGAATTGTGTCTTTCATGTTCTTGCATAGAGAGATCAGAATCATGGATGTTTACGTTCAAGATAACGGCATATTAATTAATGGCCGGGGATAATAGCACCACCAGTATTGCGTATTTGGTTGGTAGTAGAAACAGAACAGGCTAACTTATGTATCAGGATACGCAAAATACTGACGTACAGCTGGACTCAAGAGGACGCGCAAAGAAACTCAGCCAGCGCATAATGAATGCTAAATACCTTACGCTTCAGGCCAGACTCTGGAGACGGAATTTCCTGTTTACCATGCATTCTTTGACCTTTGATCGTGAATTTGAAAAACTGCTTTTTATTTCCTCAAAAGGGGCAACCAGAAAAGTTCAGCTGCAATTTAATCCATCAGGAGAAATTGAGGAGACGAGCACAGAAGTTGTTCCGGTGAAGTCTGTTAAGTGGGCAATGGATATTCTTACTGAAGAAGATTATCAGGGCACATTTGTTGATATTCAGGCCGGACGTGGAAACAGATTACTGATTGCTGCAGGCAGGCCTTTTGAGAAAATTACCGGTGTAGAAACATCAAGTGCATTGCGGGATGGCGCTAGAATGAATATAGCGCAATTTCCACGGTCCTATATGCGGTGTCGACAGGTAGAGTGTCTGAACGTTGATGCAGCAAATATACCTGTTCCAGAAGGAAGAGTTGCCTACTTTTTCTATAAGCCGCGTCATATGGGTGATCTTCAAACTCAAATAAACAGGATAGCTGGCGAATATAAGAAAAACCCCAGAAGGTTTCATATTATTACACTCGGCGCATCTCCCCAGGTTGAAGAAATGATTCTTGAATGTGGCATTTTTGAAGCTGCCCCTTATTCTCCTGTAGCGCGTTTAAAGCATCGTCTTCTCAGCCCTCATCGTATCCGTGCATATCGCACTCTTGTTTAGGCCATAATTTCAAGAGTATAGATCAAACTACCGTGAAAATATAATCATGGTAGTTTGCAGTTCATATATTAGACAACATTTGCACTATATTAGCTTCACATGGCTGAAATGCTTTTTCAGAAAAGAACCCTGTTGATACGAAAAAGAAAGCTACATGAAGTATCTGTTTTTATTGTCATTCTTCTTTTTTACTCTGAATTTTACCGGAGTTATAAATGTTTATGCAGCTGCTATGGCTGTGAAAGTTGCTCCTGTATATGATTTTCAGGGATTAAAGATAAATGTCGGGAAATATAGTAAGAGCCTAAGAAATAAGAAGCTTCAGGTTATTCTTGAAGTTGCCCGAGCGATGGAGCAGGAAATAAACACCTTGTCTCCTTCTGAAATGTATGTGCTTTCAATTCGTTTGTATGACCTCGGGGCTAAAGATGATGCTGTACTCTGGTATTATCGCGCTCAATATCGCTCCAAACTTTTTTTTAAAACATTGCTTTATCCAGGGCAGATGTATGGGGCAGAAAAGAATGCTGCCGGGAAGTTATGGTCGTCATATACATCTTTCACAAAGCAGGTTGGCACCCACATTACAGGATATGCAGGGTGTAATATTGAAAACTGGATTTCTGTTATTCGTCAGGTTGAGCAAAGCTCCCGGACAATTCCGGATATGAAAGCTATATTCAAGAATGTAGAGTTTAAAGAAAAAGACGAATGGATTAATGCCAATATAGAAGTTTCAGCGGAAATGCAGAAGTTATGGCAGGCCATTTCCAGTCGCAAGAACAAACTGAAGCAGATGAGGAACGACAGAGATATGGATGCAAAATACTGTAATCAGAGTGCATCCTGATTCTTATTTGTTCATATTGTATTCAGCTATCAGTATCTATATAAAGCCCAATATACAGTTCAAACGTCATTAAACAGGAGGGGCGCATGTCAAAAATTTCATATGCAAAAATTAATAACCCGAACCTGTTAAATGATTTTGTGTCGGCATATGACCGGCAAGAGAGCTGTTATTCCTATGGGCAATTCCCCAAATAACGCGTCTGCTAAAATTCGTATCGTAAAGACAGACGCTTCCTGGATTGAAAGTAAAGCTGTTCATCAGCTTGAGACTGTTTCCAAATTAAAAGGCATTGATGCTGTTGTTGGTCTGCCGGACCTGCATCCGGGCAAAGGTTTGCCAATTGGTGCCGCTTTCATATCCGAAAATTATATTTATCCAACATTAATCGGTAATGATATCGGCTGTGCCATGAGTTTCTGGCAGACGGATGTTAAAACCAAAAAACTGAAACTCGATCGCTGGTCTAAAAAGCTCAGTAACCTGGAAGTGCCGTGGGAGGGAGACGACGATTACTCCCGTGAAAGCTGGTGTGAAGAGCGTGGCCTTAAAGAAGGCCTGCATAATATCGCAATTGGCACTATTGGTGGCGGTAATCATTTTGCCGAGTTACAGCAGGTTGAAACTGTTGTCGATCAGGATGCGTTTGATGGGCTTGGTCTTGATAAAGCTGCCTGCGCATTACTTGTTCATTCCGGTTCAAGGGCGCTTGGTCAGAGTATTTTTCAGCGCATTATCGATAGCCGTAGTTCAGAGCCTTACAAAGATGGTGAAGATGGTGCAGCAGAATATATGGAAGACCATGATGAGGCATTGAAATGGTCGAAAGCCAATCGTGAACTGATTGCATATCGCTTTATGCGCCAGATTGGCGGTGACTGCCGACCCGTTAGTGATGCGCCTCACAACATGATTATGCGTGAGAAATGGTATGGTAAAGATGTTTGGGTTCACCGCAAAGGTGCAGCATCTTCCAGGCATTATGCAATTATGATCCCCGGTTCCAGAGGAACATTCAGCTATCTTGTTACTCCTGTGGGGGAGCAGGATGATACTGGCTGGTCATTAGCTCATGGGGCAGGGCGTCGCTGGCAACGTGGCTTTGCAAAGTCAAGAATGTCTCACAAATATCGTGTCAAAGATCTGGAGCGAACCGCTTTTGGAGGTCATGTCATCTGTGAAGATCGTGATATAATTTATGATGAAGCGCCTCAGGCCTACAAGGATATTGAGCAGGTTATTGAGGATTTAAAACAGGCGGGATTGATAAAAATTATCGCAATCTATCGCCCGCTGCTGACCTATAAACAAAGGAGGTCTGTATGAGCAATGAACATTGTTGGCTTCAGGTTACTTCCGGGCGTGGACCTGTTGAATGTCAAAGAGCCGTTCTTAAAGTTGCAGAGAAGATTGTTGAAGAAGCGACTTCTCAGGGTTTTAATGCCAAAACTATTGAAGTCCTTGAAGGCGAAAAAAGAGGGACGGCATTGTCGGCTTTGATATCCGTTTCCGGCTCAGGCCTTTCTCAGTTTACCAGACAGTGGAAAGGAAGTGTGCTCTGGATTTGTCAAAGTCCTTATCGGCCAAACCATAAGCGTAAAAACTGGTTTGTTGGTGTTGATGTTATAACACCACTGGAAGACAGGGAAATAAATATTAGTCCAAAGGATCTGACTATTGAGGTCTTTCGCTCATCGGGTCCGGGTGGTCAGCACGTCAATACGACGGACAGTGCTGTTCGGATCAAACATAAACCAAGCGGAATAATGGTTGTTTCAGAAGCTGAACGTTCTCAGCATATGAATAAGAAACTGGCGATTGTCCGTCTGACTGAAAAACTGGCGGCTATTCAGGATGAGAGAAAAAAGGGTGTGAAAAAGGATCAGTGGGATCAGCACAATACACTTCAGCGAGGAGATGCATTGAGAGTATTTGAAGGCAGATCATTTCGTGAGAAATAATATGCTTTAAGGGATGCCTATCATTTTGTGTGTTTGCAGACTTAACTTCCATTGGGGATGGGATTTGCAATATTCAACGGTTTTGGAAATATTGTTCAACTGCTCATCCCCATCCATTGGTTGCAGATAGTAATTGGTGAACTTGAGTGTTTCTACTGTTTCAGGGAGCAGGGTGGGTTGAGGATATACCAGCTTCAGTTCATCTCCTGTTCTCTGTACCAGCTCAGCACCGGCTTTGGGGCTTACGCAGATCCAGTCAATAGATCGAGGTACTTCGTGTGTGCCATTGGTTTCTATTGCAATTTCAAATCCGACTTTATGCAAAGCGTCTATCAAAGGCCCATCAACTTGTAGCATTGGTTCGCCACCAGTCATCACAATAAAAGGGTTGCTGTTACATGCTGGCCATTGCTCTCTGCAGGCCTTAGCAACGTCTTCCGGAGAGTAAAACTTCCCGCCACCTGGCCCATCAGTTCCGATAAAGTCCGTATCGCAGAACTGGCAGATGGCTTTTTCCCTGTCACGTTCCAGTCCTGTCCATAGGTTACATCCGGCAAAACGGCAGAAAACAGCCGGGCGTCCCGCATGAGAGCCTTCCCCCTGGAGAGTATAGAATATTTCTTTGATGGAATATATTTTCACGAATTTTCCGGTAACTTGGTTATTGCTGGTCCATATCTATAGAGTTTTTATATCTGGTTGAACAGGTTTTCATATCAAAAATATTACCTTGCATGTAATTGCGGGGAATAAGTTTTCAAACAAATATTGGAGCATAAATAAACCAAACCCGTGGAGAACAAGATATGACCACTATGGTAAATACTGTCTCATTTGAGATGTATACCCCCGAAAATGCTCCTGTAAACTCTAAAGCTGCCCTGGACAGGCTGAAACAGTCCGTAGGGGCTATCCCAAATCTGGCAGCGACAATGGCTGGTTCTGGGGCATTGATTGAGGGCTTTGTAACACTGAGAGAAATAGTGAATGAAACAGTAGGCTTTTCTCCAGAGGAGAGAGAGCTGATCTTTCTGGCCAATGCTACAGCAAATGAGTGTAACTATTGTATGGCAATACACTCAGCATTTGGTCAAAAAGCAGGGTTGTCTTCACAAACACTTGAAGCAGTCAGGTTTGGCACTCCGTTGAGTGATCCACGTAAAAATGCGATTGTAAACTTCAGTAAAGCAATTGCAGTAAAGCGGGGGAAGGTATCTGCTACTGACCTGAAGACTTTTCTGGATGCTGGGTTTGAAAAATCACATGCACTGGATCTTATTGCCTGTTTTGCTCAATCTGTAATGGCTAATTACACCAACCATATAGCACATGTGGAATTAGATGAGTTTCTCAAAGGCTGATTATCAGGATCAAAAGGTAAGCTCTAACTTTGGTGAACTCCTGCGCTACTGGCGTAAGCAACGCGGGAGAAGCCAACTGGATCTTTCCCTGGATACCGGAGTCTCACAACGGCATATCAGCTTTATTGAAAGTGGCCGGAGTATACCAAGTCGCGATATGGTGCTTGATCTTACTGATGCGCTTGATGTGCCGTTAAGAGAAAGAAATGCCCTGCTGCATGCGGCAGGGTTTGCTCCCATCTATGTCGTGGATGAATGGGAGGCAAATGATATGCGGCCTGTAATAAAAGCACTGGAGCAGATGCTGAAGCAGCATGAGCCTCATCCGGCAGTTGTCATGGACCGGTACTGGAATATTCTCATGACAAACGAAGGAGCACCAGCATTCTTTAACAGGTTTATTGATTTGAGCGCCAGGGAGGGGCCGAAAAATATCCTTCACCTGATGTTTGATCCATTGGGCATGAAACCTTTCGTAGTGAATTGGGAGGAGGTTGTTTCTGCGCTTTTGCAGCGTGTCCGTCAGGAAACTGTTGGCCGTGTTATTGATGAGGAAACGAAGCTGCTATTGAAAGACCTGCGTAAATATCCGGAGGTGGATGCCATTGCCCGAAAAAATTATACTCCGGGACAATTGCCAATTATCCCGGTTCAGTTTGCAAAGGATGGGGCAACGTTCTCGTATTTCTCAATGGTTACCACAGTCGGTACGCCGCAATGTATTACGGCGCAGGAGCTTCGTGTAGAAACCATGTTTCCGGCTGATTAAACAGCTTGAGACTTCCATTGCTGATAACCGTTAGATCTCAATTCACATGCCGGGCAGGTGTTGCAGCCATATCCCCAGTCATGTTTTGTTGTATGGTCACCAAGATAACAGGTGTGGCTGTTTTCAGTGATGATTGAAACAAGATCATCGCCGCCCAGTTGCTGAGCCATTTTCCATGTTTGTGCTTTATCGACATACATGAGTGGGGTCTCGATTGTGAATTCCAGATCCATTCCCATTGTGATTGCATTGCCAAGAGTATCAAGCGTATCCTTGCGGCAGTCAGGATAGCCGGAATAATCAGTTTCACACATACCGCCAATGAGAGATGTAATGCGCCTTCTGTAACCTAAAGCGGCTGCATAGGTGAAAAACAGCAGGTTCCGGCCCGGTACAAAAGTATTTGGTAGCCCGGCGGCTCCCATCTCTATTTCAGCTTCCCGCGTTAAAGACGTTTCTGAAATCTGGCCGAGAGTTGGCAGGCACAATATATGGTCTTCACCAATTTTAGGGGCCCAGTCAGGGAATTTATTCTTAATGCCACTGAGAACATTCTGTCGGCATTCCAGCTCAATATGATGGCGCTGGCCATAATCAAAGCCAATTGTTTCAACTAGATCATAGCGTTGCAAAGCCCAGGCAAGGCAAACTGTGGAGTCCTGACCACCTGAGAACAGGACCAGTGCAGACGATGATGCGGGGGTTGTTTCTGTCATAATTTCACACTTGTAAGTCGTTCTTGAAAAAGCGCTGGCACATGCGTAAAAAAAACACACTTTTATCTGCCTGATTACTGAGCTATTAACAGCAATATTACAGTAGCATGAGCACAGCGCCCTGCATTTTTGTAACCTTTTATACCATCCGAACGGAGAATGAAAATATGACTGCTATTATCGACATAATTGGTCGTGAAATCCTGGACAGCCGTGGTAATCCGACTGTAGAAGTCGATGTCATACTTGAGGACGACTCAATGGGTCGTGCCGCAGTTCCATCCGGCGCCTCTACTGGAGCGCACGAAGCTCATGAGTTGAGAGATGGCGGAGATCGTTACCTTGGGAAGGGCGTACTACAGGCCGTTGAAATGGTCAATGGTGAGATTTTCAATGCACTTCAGGGAATGGATGCTGAAGATCAGCGCCGTATTGACCGCATCATGTGCGATATTGATGGTTCGACCAACAAAGCCCGCCTTGGCGCAAACGCTATTCTTGGAGTTTCAATGGCAACGGCAAAAGCTGCTGCTCAGGCAAGTGGACTTCCTGTTTACCGTTATGTTGGTGGTGCAGCTGCGCGCGTATTGCCTGTTCCTATGATGAATATCATTAATGGCGGAGAACATGCTGACAATCCGATTGATATTCAGGAATTTATGATTATGCCTGTATCAGCGGAGAATATTTCTGAGGCAGTCAGAATGGGCGCAGAAGTGTTTCATACACTGAAAAAAGCTTTGTCTGCGGCTGGTCATAACACAAATGTTGGTGACGAAGGTGGATTTGCTCCAAATCTTAGCTCAACGCATGATGCTCTCGATTTCATTATGAAGTCTATCGAGAGTGCCGGTTACAAACCAGGCGAAGATATTTATCTGGCACTGGATTCAGCTTCTACCGAATTCTACAAGGACGGTAAATACGATATGAAAGGCGAGGGCATTGTTCGCGATGCGTCTGATATGGTTGCCTTCTATTCGGAGCTTGTAAACAAATACCCTATTATCTCTATCGAAGACGGCATGGCAGAAGATGACTGGGACGGCTGGAAACTCCTGACTGATGAAATCGGAAGTAAATGTCAGCTTGTTGGTGATGATCTGTTTGTTACAAACACCGAGCGCCTGAGTGATGGTATTGAAAAAGGTGTTGGCAACTCCATTCTTGTTAAAGTGAACCAGATCGGCTCGCTGACTGAAACTCTGGATGCTGTCGATATGGCTCATCGCGCAAGCTATACGGCTGTTATGTCTCACCGAAGCGGTGAAACTGAAGATAATACGATAGCGGATCTGGCGGTTGCTACAAATTGCGGCCAGATCAAAACAGGCTCTCTTGCCCGTTCTGACAGGTTGGCAAAATATAATCAGCTTATCCGTATCGAAGAAGAGCTTGATGATACTGCAGAATATGCAGGTCGCAGCATTTTGAAGGGCTAAAATCTGTAATCGTTTAGGTTACAAAGAGCCTTTAGTTCTGCTGGTGGGTGCTGTTATGAATGGAGAGTTATCTTTTGTGACATCACCCACATTTCCCCAAAGGGGGCGGAATAGAATGGGTATCATTTTATATGGGTTTTTACATGAGTAGAAACACAAATATTCTCGCCACCAGTCTGATGCGAAGCTATACCCAGTCTCTCGCCCTTTAATGCAAGGGCTATACGGAGCGCAGACGCGCTGCTCTAAGTAAAGTAAAGGATTGCAGAACATCTGCGCTCCGTATAGGTGTTTTTCGCCTCAGTCGACTTGCAGCGTCAGCCCCCCATACTCAAATGGCAAAGCCTGTGCCTGAAATGGTTCTGCATAAATAGTCCATGCAGGAGGGAAAATATCAGCAAATTAGATAGTTCCCCTATACCAAGTCGAGACCGCCTTCAGCAAGTCCAGCCTGTGGTTTTCCAGGGCCGTTATTCCTGGAACCTTCAGAACACCGCCTGCCACGGAACCGAGACGGTCTGCAGTTACCACCCTTGCGGTGACAGGCGAGATCAGTATATGAGCGGAGTATCGGGTGGGGGATAAGTTTTTTGTTTTGGGTGGAATGCTTTAATTCTGTAAAGTGCTCTAAAGACTTTGTTCTTTTGCTACACCTCTTTTCTACCCATTGGAGAGAAGTATACTGCAAAGCAGTGGGTAGGGGGAGCAGCCCATCAGCAAATATTATATTGCATGTAAAACGTTTCTTCATACTACCCTATTAATAGGCCAACCTGAATTTTGAATTACAGCCTTGTTTTCAGCTCAGTCCCTGCATATATCTGACATGCCCTGTAAAAGGAGAATGACCCTGTGATTGAATTCCACGATAATCTGGCGGGAAAGATAATAGTTCGCCCGGATGTTTCCCACCATTTCATGAGACTTCGGCCATTAAGTATTATTGTTACCGCCAGCTACAACAATACAGAAATAGCCGTCAGCTCAGCTGCAATAAAACTTTTCGAAGTCGGAAAAGATTTTTATGACCCCGTCATCTACTTCCCCCGCTCTGATATAAAGATGGAACTGCTGACAGGCGTAGAAAATCTGTCAACCCACTGCCCTCTGAAAGGCGACACAGAATATTTTGATATTTCAACTCATGATAAAACTTTGGAAAAAGCTGCCTGGTCCTATAACAAGCCACTTCAGATAGCTGAAGAACTTCGTGATTTGATTGCTTTTGATGCTTCAGTAATAGACATTGTCGAGCGCAAATAAAAAGAAGCCGGATATTAAAATACCCGGCTTCTGGAGAGTTTATAGATGGAGGAGTATTTATTAGAAAGAGGCTGACAGAGTAGCTGTAAAGCGCTCGTCAGAAGCAGCAGTGTCTACATCAGTGTCGTGGTAACGCAGGTCAATTGCATAATTGCTTGCGAAGCCCAGAGATACACCAGCATTCCAGTAAGTATAATCACCACCAAGACCTGTGAAGTCAGTGTCATCATCAACCAGACCAACAACAGCTTTGAATGTTGGAGTGAATGGCCCTATTTTAGATGAAAATGCTTTTTCAAAAGCAAACTCATATGTGTAAACTTCATCATCTGTATTCAGGTAAGTTGTGAACCCAAGCGTTGCACCAGCATAAACTTCAGCACTCGCACCAAGCTTGACCTCAACAACTTCATCGGCATCGTCATAAGCATATACGATTACACCAAGATCAAAAGTAATGCCCTTGTACACAGGTTTGATACCTGCATAAAAATCAACTTCTACAGTTGTATCATCACCAAAATCTACGTTTGAGCCCCAAACACCCGCGTAGAAGATACCGCATGAAGCGTCAACACCACCCTGTACAGCAGCATCGCCATCAGTCTGTGTAACGCCACGGAAAATGTAATCATTGGTCAAAGCCACGTTAGCTGAAAGGCCACATGCACTTTTTTGGGCTGGAGGAGCCATAAGATCACCACCTGCAAATGCAGAAGCGCTCATCATTACTGCGGTAAGGCCACCCAGAATGCCAGTCTTTAATGTTTTTGAGATTGTAGACATATAACTTGCCTCTATTTTTCTAACTATTTACTGATCAAGCAGGTAAAGTGCATAAATTCAATACAGGTTACCCGAGAATTTCAGAGCAAAATAAGCCTGTCTTCTAGACTGCTTTTCCGGCTCAGCAACATCCATGAGTAAAGATTACTCTACAGTTAGATTTAGTAAATACGGGAAATGACCTGTCATATGCTTGTCATAAACATGAAAGCAGTTTTGCAACAGTCGGACTAAAAGTGATAAATTAATAGACAGCTATGCTGAGAAATTAGTCATAATAACACATGCAAAAAGGTATTATATAACCTCAGTATGTTTTTTAGGCAGGTACACCAAGACGCTTGATCTCCCAGTGAAGATCAATTCCCGAATTTTCCATGACCCGGGACCGTACTGTCTCGCCCAGAGTTTCAAGATCATTCGCAGTGGCGTTGTCAACGTTCAGAAGAAAATTACAGTGCATCTCAGAAACCTGGGCACCACCAATTTTCAGCCCCCGGCAACCAGCCGCATCAACAAGCTTCCAGGCACTGTTCCCTTCAGGATTCTTGAATGTTGAACCACCGGTACGGCCTTTGATTGGTTGATGCTGTTTGCGATATTCGGAAACCTCTGTCATCTGCGCAATAACAGTCTCTTTCTCGGCGGGTTGCCCCTGAAAAACGGCCTGGGTAAATATCCAGTCATCCGCGACAGAACAGTTACGATAAGAAAAACCCATCTGCTCATTACTTAGAGTATGAATCTTCCCTTCAGGATCAACAGCACGCGCCTCTACCAGAACATCTTTGGTCTCGGTGCCATGTGCACCACCATTCATGCGAAGAGCACCACCAACACCACCGGGAATACCATTATAAAAAGCAAGTCCGGAAAGACCTGCATCAGCCGCGGCGCGCGCAAGCCTTACATCTGGAACAGCAGCTCCTGCCCGGATACGGCAATCTTCCTCGGCAGCAATCTGATTGAAACCACGCCCAAGACGAATAACAACACCCGGTATACCACCATCACGAACCAGCAGATTCGATCCAAGGCCAATCACGAGCTTTGACAGTTCTTTTGGAGCATTTTCAAGAAAATAGGCCAGGTCTTCCTCATCCAGAGGGGAGTAAAGCACCTGTGCTGGTCCGCCAACACGGAACCAGGTAATCCCAGACAGAAGACTGTTTGCTGCCAGCCTGCCACGCAGTTCCGGCATCAGATCTTTCAGATCGGCAGTAATATCTGGAAAACTCACGCCCCGACTCCAGCCTGATTTAGTGATGCTGCAGGTTGAACCTGCGAAATAAGAGCACCGGGAAGCGCATGAGACCATTCTGTAATTGATCCGGCTCCAAGACCTATAACCAAATCACCTGGTTCTGCAAACTTGCTCAACCACCCTGTTAATTCTTCAAGGCTGGAAACGCTGAGGACATCCTTATGACCTGTGGCCTGAATACCTGATACCAGTTCATTCTGCCCAAACCCGATAATAGGATCTTCACCAGCAGCGAAGACCGGAGCAATCACTACGGCATCGGCATCACCGAAGCATCCGCAGAAATCCTCAAACAGGCTTTGCAATCTGGTATAACGGTGCGGCTGCATAACAGCAATCACACGGCCTTTGGTAACATTTGAAGACGCTTTTAAAACCGAAGAAATTTCAACTGGATGGTGGGCATAATCATCATAGAATGAAATATCATTCCACTGCCCTGTATTCGTAAAGCGGCGTTTCACTCCACCAAAACCAGCCAGAGCATTTCTTGTAACATGATCAGGAATATTCAGCTCCATTGATACAGCTATGGTCGCCAGTGCATTAAGAGCATTATAGAGGCCGGGAACCGACAGGCGAACATCTTCCATACGCCCGGAATGCCCATTCATGGCTCCACCGAGAATAACATCAAAGACCATTCCGGCACCATCAGCGCGTAAATTCTCCAGACGGATATCAGCATCAGCAGCTTCGCCGTAAGTCAGGATACGCCCAGGACTTTCCATCCCACGGCGTTGCTCAACCATCTGACGAACAACCGGGTGGTCTATGCAGGCAACTGTCAGGCCATAGAATGGAATTTGAGCGAAAAACTTCTGAAAGGCCGCATGCATCCCTTCTACAGAACCATAATAATCCAGATGTTCAGGGTCAATATTGGTCACAATACCAATCTGAGTTGGCAGCTTTACAAATGTTCCGTCAGACTCATCAGCCTCAACAATCATCCACTCGCCGTTACCGATCCGTGCATTGGACTTCCAGCGGTTGATAATACCACCATTAATCACTGTAGGATCAACCTCAGCTTCTTCCAGCAATGTCGAAACAAGAGAAGTCGTTGTTGTTTTTCCGTGAGTTCCGGTAATGGAAATCGTAGACTTGGAGCGCATTAGCTCCGCAAGCATTTCAGCGCGACGAATTATCGGATGGCCCTGCGCTCTGGCTGCATCATATTCAGGGTTTCCCGGCTTTACAGCCGTAGAAATCACCACATAGGCAGCATCTGCAATATTTTCAGCTTCATGGCCAATGAAGATTTTAGCACCTTTTTCGCGCAAACGCTGCGTATTGGCGCTGTCCTTCAGATCACTACCCTGAACCTTGTATCCCCGCGCAAGCATAACTTCAGCAATCGCGCTCATGCCAATACCGCCAATACCGACAATGTGAAACGGTCCTATTCCATGGGGTAGCTGCATAATTATTATTCCTTTAGTTCATGAGATATTCGGCTTTAAAAACCTCAGGACCTCTTGCCTGTCTACACATCACCTTTAACGGTGTTTCCCGGCGTCTGCTGCGAATCAACTTCAGTTTACGTTATTTTCCCGAAATTCAATAAACCACAACAGTAAAACTCTGACAGGAATATCCTACAACCTTGATATTTCCTAATCTTTTTATCACAACAGTGTAAACAGTCTGCAAGAAATCTTGCTCAAATTGCGGCAACAGGTGTGGTACCAAAGTCCCTTATCCACCATTTACCATATCTTCGACCATGTCAGCCAGCAAACTGACGGCCTGTGGTTTACCAACCTGTCTGGCTGCCTGAGCAGCCTGAACCAGCTTACCGGGATTATTCAGCATCCCTTCCAGTTCCGCTGCCATACGCTGAGGTGTAAGATCTTTTTGAGCTATACACCAGGCACCGCCAGCTTCCATCAGACGATTTGCATTCTGTAACTGGTCATTGTCAAGAGCATGAGGCAATGGAACCAGTATCGAAGGACGCCCCAGAACAGCCAGTTCCGTAACACTGGAAGCTCCCGAACGGCCAATCACCAGATGACAGGACGCCATAATCTCGGGTAAGTTCTTGAAAAACGGCGCAAGCTCAGCCTGCACACCAAGAGACTGGTAGATCTGATTAACCCGATCAAGATCTTCTTCCCTGCATTGTTGTACAATTCTAAGGCGACCACGGAGATTCTCAGGTAAAAGTGCAATTGCCTCAGGCACTGTGTCAGAAAAGAAACGGGCTCCCTGACTTCCACCAAACACCAGCAGGTTAAATGGACCGTTCGGTATAGGTGTATCATACAGCACAGAACTGGAATCCAGGACAATCTGGCGGACAGGATTACCCGTGACACGCACTTTTTTCAGGAATTTATCCTTAACATTCTTAGTCTTATCAAAGGACGCGGCAATATTCTTAACCAATGGAGCCATCATTCTATTGGCCCGCCCCATTACTGCATTCTGCTCATGAACAGCAGAGGGTACTCCCCGCATCTTTGCTGCAATCAGCGGAGGGAAAGTCGGATATCCGCCAAAGCCGACGATTGCTTTGGGTTTAATCCGTCCAAGATGTCGATAGGCTGCAAATGTCCCGCGCATTAACATAAAGGCTGTACGCATCAATCCAATCGGAGAGCGGCTGCTGAATGTCGCGGAAGGGATTTTGTAAACTTCACGTGCCGGAAACCCTGAACCATAACGGTCTCCACGCATATCAGTCATCAGATCGACCACATATCCACGGCGCTGTAACTCTTCTGACAAGGCAAATGCAGGAAACAGGTGTCCACCAGTTCCCCCAGCTGCCAATACAATGGACTTCGAAGACATGTGACTAATCCTCTCTTATTATTATTCTTTTATGCCCGGTTATCTGTAAAATATCCTGATTGCTGCCGCATTAGACCCAACAGCATCCCCATGGTCAAGCCCATTGCCAACATTGATGAACCACCATAGGAAATGAATGGCAGCGTCATTCCCTTGGCAGGAATCAATGCCAGATTTACAGACATATTAATAATTGCCTGCAATCCAAATAACATGGTCAAACCGACGATGGACAGCCTGATGAAGGCATCAGGCTCATTTAAAGCCCTCATAAACCCTCTAATTACCACAAAAGCAAACAAAACCAGCAAGATCAGACAGGCTATAATTCCAAACTCTTCAGCCACTACAGCAAAGATAAAATCTGTATGAGAATCTGGCAAACTGAACTTGATCTTGCCCTCTCCTGCTCCGCGTCCAGTCCACCCACCAATACGAAAAGACTCCAGAGCCCGTTTCATCTGAAATGAGTCGCCAGTGTCAGGGCTGATAAAACGATTAATCCGGTTGGCCACATGTGGAAGAGCGGAATACGCAACAATCAACCCGGCAACAGAACTGCCCGCAAGGATACCAACCCAGCGCCAGGACAAGCCGGCAAAGAAGAATAAACCGCCCCATACCATTGTTATCAATAGTGCCTGCCCTACATCAGGCTGTAATATTAACAGTAAGGCAAAAATTCCATAAACGCCGAGAGCTATCTGTGTTGCCGGCATATCGGGGTAACTATATCTCTGGGCAAACAGCCATGCTGCCAGAAGTACAAATGCAGGCTTGGCAAACTCAGAAGGCTGTAGAGACAGCCCCCCAATTAGAATCCAGCGCTGTGCTCCATTCACTTCAGCTCCGATAACCAGCACCATAACCATCAGAACAATGCAGATAAAAAATATAGACAGAGCAGCTCGCCTTAAGCTTTTCGGATCAAGCAGTGAAACGAAAATCATAATGAGAACTGCAGGGAAAAAGAACAGAACCTGACGCTTAGCGAAATAAAAGGCGCCAAGATCTCTTTGTGCTGCAATAGGAGGACTACTGGCAGCAACAGAAACCAGTAAGCCCGCCATCATTATCAACATGATAGCACCAAGCATCAGTCTATCGACAGAGAACCACCATTCGCTAAGCAGGCTGCGATCTTCACGGCGCAGCCTCATGCCTGTTTCTACCATATCCAATTACTTGGCTACGGGAACGGCAACAAAACGCCAGTCCCCTTTGTTGTCAGCAAGCAGAAGTAATACAGACTTTCGCCCTGCCTCTTTAGCCATTGCTACCCGGTGAGCAACATCGGCTGTAGATTTCACTTCCTTTTGTGTAACCTCGACAATGACATCGCCAACTTTAATATTTCTCTCGGCTGCGATGCTGCCTTTTTTAACATCAATAATTATAACGCCCTGAACCTTATCCTTCACATTATATTTTTTGCGAAGCGCAGCGCTTAAAGCCGTGATTCTGATCCCTTTCAGAACATTACTTACACCAGATGCATTGCGGGCAACTTTCTTCCTGGATTCATCCTCGATAAGACGGCCGATTTTGACCTTGATAGTTTTTTTCTTACCTTTCCTCAGGATAAGAACATCAACCTCTACATCAATATCAGTTTTAGCGACGATCCTTGGCAGTGCTCTCATGGTGGTAATATCCTGATTATTAAATTTCAGGATAACATCACCGACCTGTATTCCAGATGCATCAGCAGGGCTTCCAGGTGTTATACCCGCCACCAGCGCTCCTGAAGGCGTACTCAGGCCGAGGCCTTCTGCAATTTCATCCGTCAGGGCCTGTATTCGAACACCAAGCCATCCCCTTCTCGTTTCACCATATTTTTTGAGCTGGTTAATAACGTGAACGGCTGTTTGTGACGGCACTGAAAACCCGATACCGATAGACCCGCCGGTAGGAGAAATGATTGCCGTATTAATTCCGATTACCTCGCCTTCCATATTAAACAGAGGGCCACCGGAATTACCCCGGTTGATTGCGGCATCTGTCTGGATGAACTCGTCATATGGTCCTGATTTGATATCACGCTTTTTTGCTGACACAATACCAACAGTAAGGGAACCACCAAGGCCAAATGGATTTCCAATAGCCATAACCCAGTCACCAACACGTATTTTTGACGAGTCGCCAAACTTTACTGCTTTTAAGGGTTTTTTGGGCGCAACCTTCAGAATAGCAATATCCGTCTTAGGGTCCACACCAAGTATTTTGACAACCTTTAGTTTTGTACCATCATTAAAGTTAGCAACTATTTCTTCCGCACCATCAATCACATGGTTGTTGGTAACAATGATCCCGCTTGGATCAATAACAAAACCTGAGCCTAGTGAACGAACGCGCCGTTGCTGATCCTGACCATTAGGCCTGTTAAAAAAATCATCAAAGAACTCTTCAAATGGTGAGCCCTTAGGAACATTTGGCAGTGGTATACCCTGAGCGCCTTTTACAGTCTGAGATGTAGAAATATTAACAACTGCGTCCAGAAGAGGCTGAGCTACATCAGCTACGGATTGCGGGCCTTTGGCCTGGGCCGGATGAATAATTGCTGATACAGCAAAACAGATTATGATCAGGAAAGCTTTCAGCTGACCTATGTATTTCCCAGAATTATGAGATGCACCAAACAAACTGATTATTCCTTTTTTTGACCTGAGAGAATACGCATTTCAAGAATTCCATAATCACTCTCTATAGAATAAGAAAAAAACTGAACTGAAGCTCTGTACACGACAGCCAGTGCTATACGCCGATGATACGAATACGATATTACACGATAACTTAAATTCTAATAGTCTTACATTATGCCATATGTATCAGAAACATAAATCCGGAATTACTGCTTTTTTCACAAATGAAATAAATTTTTTGAGAACCTTTCCAGCGAACACACCTCCCAAAAGAGGTGAAAATAAATAAGGCCCATACAAATTCATTTGCATGAGCCTTAATGATTTATAGTATTTCACCAGTCAGGAAAACCGGATTATTTTTTCTCAACAGTTCCTGTTGAACTCTTCAGATATTTAAAGAACTCGCTGTCAGGTGAAAGAACAAAGCGTGTGTTTGCACCCTTAAAGCTTTCCTTGTAAGCCTGCATTGAGCGATAAAATGCAAAGAATTCAGGGTCTTTAGAAAAGGCTTCAGCGAAGATTTTGTTTCTCTCTGCTTCACCCTGACCACGAATGATACGTGCATTACGCTCTGCTTTCGCGACTATCTCAACAGCTTCACGGTCAGCCTCCGCCATAATACGGATCTTTTCAGCTTCACCCTGAGACCGGATGGCCTGAGCTTCTGCTGCACGCTCGGAAACCATTCTCTGATAGGTATTTGTCAGAACTTTCTGGGAAAGATCGGTTTTCCGAATACGAACATCCACAATCTCAATACCAAGATCACTGGTTGTTTCTTTCATCTTGTCACGAATCTCAACCATCATTCTTGCACGGTCTTCAGTCAGGGCAGCACGGAATGAGCGCTTACCATAAACCTCACGAAGAATACCGTTAAGCTGTCTGTCAATACGAAGGTTGGCTTTAACAGGGTCTGCACTCAATGTTTCACGAAACTTCTGTACATCAGAAATCCGGTACATTGTGATTGCATCCACTTCGAAGATACTGTCGTCATTAACATATACTTCAAGGTCTTTGCTTTCCTTGTACAAAATCCGTTTGTCAATAAACAGAACCTGATCCCATGGAAGCTTGAACTTCAATCCAGCTTCAGGGTACTGCTTTTGAACTTTACCAAAACGGATAACCAGTGCTGTCTTGCTCTCATCTACGATGAATATACAGAAATATGTCGTAAGCACCAGGCCGGCAAGGATTACAATAAATAATCCAGTCAGAAAACTACGCATTATTGACCTCCTCTTCTCTGGTTATTAAGCTCTGATAATGGCAGGTAAGGAACTACTCCAGACTTACCATTCTGCTCAATAATGACTTTATTTGCATTACTAAGAACATCCTGAATCGTATTCAGGTAAAGCCACTTGCGTGTTACGTCTTTGGCTTTGGCATATTGTTCATAGACTGATAGAAAACGCTTGGCCTCACCTTCTGCTTCAGCAACGACCTTGGCTTTGCCACCTTTTGCGTCCTCAACCTGCTTGGAAGCACCACCGCGGGCTTGACCAAGAACAGTTTCTCTGTGCTTGTTTGCTTCCTGTATTGATTTGGATTTATCCTGCTTGGCTTTTTGCACATCCTGGAAAGCATCTTTCACTTCTTCAGGAGGGGCAACCGCATTCAGAACCACGTCACGAATAAGAATACCGGATTTATATCTGTCCAGTGTCTTCTGGATGATATCCTTAACCTGGTTTCTGATAACATTCTTATCAGTTGTTCTTACTTTTTCAGCAGGTGTTCTTGCTACAATCTCACGAATAGCACTATCCGCAACAATGCGCACAAGTCTGTCTGGTGCCTGAGTCTCAAACAGATATTGTTGAGCATCAGTCACACGCCACAGAACAGTAAAACTGATATCAACAAGGTTCAGATCGCCTGAAAGCATTACACTTTCACGACCTTGAGGAAAAGTATCAGTATTCTGAGAGGTAAATTTTACAATTGTTAGCGTATCAATTGGCCAGATAACAAATTTCAGACCACCATCTATATAAGTCTTGTGATATTTGCCAAATCTTTTAACAACACCACGCTCATCAGGCTGGATCGTATAAAAACTGTTAGCTGCCCAGATACCAAGTGCCGCAACAATGACAATCAGCCATATCAGGCCACCGCCACCGCCGGGCATTGCCTGTTTGAATTTATCCTGACTGCGTTTAAGCAGATCTTCCAGATCAGGTGGCTTGTTTCCGCCACCGCCGCCAGAACCGCCGCCTTGAGGTCCTTGCCCCCAAGGGCCGCCTCCGCCGCCTTTCCAGCCGCCACCACCATTTTGATTGTTCCAAGGCATATATTTTATTCCCCAGGTGTTTTTAAGAATTTAAAGTTACAGTCAGCCGCCAGGCCAACCAAAGTCGTTCAATTAATATGTATGGAAGAAAAACTTCACATTCACACAGATTAGATTTTTATGATCCAGATACAGACTATTTAGCTTGAAAAGTTTTTCTCAGACCAAAAAAACTATTAAAACCAACAAACAATCCGCAAAATGCCCTGCCCCGTGTATATAGGACACCAGCACCAATGGTGCAATGTATTGACAAGGGTACAGGGCAGGTTTTTTTAGGGTCAGGACAAAGTTTCAGAAATCCCTGACGAAAAGGTTAATAAAGGTCTGAATTATCTAAAAAACTACTACCGACCGTATCGATTTGCCCTCATGCATTAAATCAAAAGCCTTATTGATTTCCTCCAGAGGCATAACATCGGTAATCAAATCGTCAATATTAATTCGACCATCCATATACCAGTCAACAATTTTTGGAACATCAGTCCGCCCTCTGGCACCACCAAAGGCTGTACCCTTCCAGGTTTTACCGGTTACAAGCTGAAACGGCCTTGTGCTGATTTCCTCACCGGCACCTGCAACACCAATAATTACAGATTCACCCCAGCCCTTGTGACTCGATTCCAGCGCCTGCCGCATGGTCTCAGGCCGACCAATACATTCAAAACTGTAATCAGCGCCACCATCGGTCAATTCCATAAGATGTCCGACCAGATCTCCACTGACATCATTGGGGTTCACAAAATCAGTCATACCAAACTGTTTGGCAAGAGCAGCCTTGGAAGGATTAATATCAACCCCAACAATCTTCTTGGCTCCGACAAGTCTGGCCCCCTGAACGACATTCAGGCCAATTCCACCTAACCCAAAAACAATGACATTACTGTTCGGCTCAACTTTCGCGGTATTCAGCACAGCACCAAGTCCTGTCGTCACACCACAGCCAATATAACAGACCTTTTCCAGAGGAGCGTCTTTTCTGATCTTCGCCAGCGCAATCTCGGGCACAACCGTGTAATTGGAAAAGGTTGAAGTCCCCATATAATGATAAACAGGTGAACCGTTGCGGGAAAAACGGCTTTTGCCATCAGGCATTACACCTTTACCCTGCGTTTCACGAACTGCCTGGCACAGATTGGTTTTAGGGTGGAGACAATACTCACATTCCCGGCATTCAGGAACATAAAGCGGTATCACATGATCACCAACAGCTATACTTTTGACATTTTTGCCGACTTCTACGACAACTCCAGCCCCCTCATGCCCCAGAACAGACGGGAAAATACCTTCAGGGTCCTTCCCGGAAAGAGTATATGCATCAGTATGGCAAACACCTGTCGCCTTTAACTCAACAAGAACCTCACCGTCTGAAGGACCTTCCAGATCGATCTCTTCAATAACCAATGGCTTTCCGGGTTCCAACGCCAATGCAGCTCTGGTTTTCATATGCATTCCTCTCTTGATTTCCGCAAATTCCGATTTATATCGGGTACCCTATCATGTTTAGTAATTCTTTTAACGAAAAGAGGTCAGAAGTGTGGAGAAACAGGCATTATTAATCAAATTACTGACAAAGCATAAAAAGAAAGCGCCCCATTACTGAAAATGAAGCGCTTTCTATGTGTATTAAACTGAAATTATTTTATTTCAGGAAAGTTTAGTAACCCATCCGGAGAGAGCTGATTTCTGCTCTACACCATTTGCATCACGCAACCGTTTGAACTTAACCTTGCAGTTTTCGCGTATTGCAGCACGTTCAAGGGCTTCAAACCTGTATTTAATCTGCCCCAGTTCAGCTGATGGCTCTGCACCACCCCGTTGCGCCGTCAATGCTATAGGCCAGACAATTACCGAGCTATTTACAGACTGCTCACTGGCAATTCCTGATACCTGCTGGGCCTGACGTGTCAGAATTCTTGCCTCATCAGCAACCTGACTACACTCAAGCGTTTCATATAAAATAGGCGATACATAACTGACTGGCTGAGGAACATGCGCCCCGCCGCCGGCACATCCTGCCAAAGTCGCCGCCAACAATAATCCTGTGATAACTTTTACGAAGTGCATATCTACACCCCCGCTGTTTAATTGTGTTTCCCGATCATTCTGAGATGATCCCCCGGTTCCACCAGATACGGGCCCTTTCTTTTGAAGGCCTGCGAGAACCTGCAGCCAGATAATCAGATTCTCTCTTCATAACAGCCTCCCCAGGATGGCTTATTCACATAATGCACAGGGCTTTTTTCATGTAGATATTACACTGTGTTCCATACGACACAAATTCCATACGAGAAACTCAAAACCTTCCCCATTGCATAGGATGGCAATGGTGCTCAGGTAGTAAAACCGGGCCCGACCTTACGAAAATTTAATTTATCTGCAACTGTGTTGTAAGGAGATGCCACCTATATTCCAATCAAGAATGATTATGGATCATTGTAGGATTCCTATAGGAGATGCACACCAGATGTTGAAGGAAAACAAGACATTGTCAAATATGCAGACTGCGTCAGACAAACGTAAATGGAAGAAAACTGCTCTGTTCGCTATGGCAGGCGCAGCAACATTGGGACTTGCAAGCCTGCAACTCGCAGATGGTATCTCTTCTGCCAAAGCAGACCCCAAAGCAACAACAGGCCAGAGCGTTCCATTGGGATATGCGCCAATAAGCTTTGCCGACCTGGCTGCAAAAGTAAAACCTGCTGTCGTAAGCATCAACGTAAAAAGCGGCGGTAAAAGCAACAGACAACTGCCAAAAATCCCGAAAGAACTTTTTAAGCACTTTGGTATTCCGCGCGGGGGGCAGTTACCTCCAAGCCGGGCACAGGGATCAGGCTTTATCGTTTCTGAAGAGGGTTTTGTCGTAACCAACAATCATGTGGTTGAAAAAGGTGTGGAAATTACTGTCACATTTGAAAATGGCGATACTCTTCCGGCAAAGCTGATAGGAAGTGACCCTCGTACAGATCTGGCACTATTGAAGATTACCAAAAAAGGCAAATATCCGACAGTTAAATTCGCGGAAAAAGCTGCACGCGTTGGTGACTGGGTTCTTGCTGTTGGTAACCCGTTTGGACTTGGCGGCACTGTAACTGCTGGTATCGTTTCCGCTAAAAACCGCAACATCGGCTCAGGACCATATGACTATCTTCAAATTGATGCTGCAGTGAACCGTGGCAACTCCGGTGGCCCTGCATTTAACCTTGCCGGCGAAGTCGTTGGTGTAAATACCGCTATTTTCAGCCCTTCCGGCGGTAATGTTGGCATCGCCTTTGCTGTTCCGGCGACATTGACGAAAAAAGTTATAGAACAACTGAAGCAGTCAGGTTCTGTTAGCCGTGGCTGGTTGGGTGTACATATTCAGACTGTAAGTGAAGATATTGCTGAAGGTCTGGGCATGGAAAAAGCATATGGCGCGATCGTAACCAAAGTTACAAAAGGCGGCCCTGCAGATAAATCTGACCTGAAAAACGGCGATGTCATCATCAATGTAAACGGTTCAGAAATCAAGGACTCCAGAGATCTTGCAAGAAAAATTGCTGCCCTTCCTCCAAAACAGGATGCCAATCTGATTGTATTCCGTGACGGCAAGGAAAAACCGATCACTGTGAAACTTGGCCTGTTCCCTAACAACAGACAGTTTGCCCGTCTGCAAAGCGGTCAGGAACTGGGTGAAGAGCTTGATGATCTTGGTCTGACTCTGGCACCGGCGAACAGCCGTCCGGGCAAAGACAAAGAAGGCGTTGTCATTACAGAAGTAGCGCCCGGCTCTGCAGCTCTTGAAAAAGGCCTGAAAGCTGGTGACGTTATCCTGAAAGCGGGCAGATCAACGGTTAACCAGCCGGATGATGTGATTAAAGCAATCTCGGCAGCTAAAAAAGCTGGGCAGCCAAGCATTCTGCTTTACATCAAATCAGGTGATCGCCGCAGCTTTGTAGCTGTATCCCTGAAAAAAGCCAGTTAATAAAAATACATAATGAGTATGGCGCGGTAGATATTGCGCCATACTCCTTCTATTATACTCTGATATCTTGAATTCATATAAAGACTATAGCCCATGCGCATACTCATCATAGAAGATGACAAGGAAATGTCTGCCTTTCTCGTGAAGGCCTTCAGGGAAAGCGGCCATCAGGCCGATGCGGAATGGGATGGTGAAGCAGGCCTGGCAGCAGCCAGAAATGACAACTATGATGTTCTCATCATTGATCGAATGCTTCCCAAAATGAATGGTCTCACAATCATCGAAACACTCCGCTCGGAAGACAATCAGACCCCGGCACTCATTCTCAGTGCACTGGGAGAAGTCGATGACCGTGTTACTGGCCTGAGAGCCGGAGGTGATGACTATCTGACAAAACCCTATGCCTTTTCAGAACTGCTTGCCCGTATTGAAGTTCTGGCAAGAAGACAGCGCCCGGAAGAAGCCAACACACGCTATGTCGTAGCTGATCTCGTGCTCGATAGACTGGCCCATAAAGTCAGCCGTGGCTCGGAAACTATCCTGCTCCAGCCCAGAGAATATCGCCTGCTGGAATATCTCATGAAATATGCTGATCAGGTCGTAACACGAACCATGCTTCTTGAAAATGTATGGGACTACCATTTTGACCCTCAGACAAATGTAATTGATGTACATATTTCCAGGCTGCGCTCGAAGATAGATAAAAACTTCGACAAGCCATTGCTGCACACCATTCGCGGCGCGGGGTATATGGTCAGTGACAGCTCTGTATAAATTATTCAAGACAACAACATTTCGTTTGTCGTTGATCTTTCTGGTCTTCTTCGGAATTTCCGCAAGTCTTGCTCTCGGTTATATCTACTGGAACGCCAAAGTCCTGATGATCCGCCAACTCAATCAGACCGTAGAAGCAGAAATACTTGGCCTGTCAGAACAATACAGACAAGGTGGAATTCGCCAGCTCGTAAAAACCGTTGCTGCAAGAAGTAAAATTCCCGGCAACAGCCTCTATCTGGTCACAAGCCCCAGCGGTGAGTATATTGCCGGGAACCTTGCCACAATTACAGTCCAGCTCTGGAATACCGAGGGCCCTGTACGCTTTACCTACAAGCGTCCAGCACAGGGTGGCCCGGAAACCAGGCAGGCCTTTGCAAAAGGCTTCCGCCTTCAGGATAACTTCAGATTACTTGTCGGACGAGATATTGAAGACCGTAGAATATTTGAACGCGTAATTGCGGATGTTCTCTGGGGGCTAGGCTTTATTACTCTGTTTGGAATATTCGGTGGCTGGCTTGTAAGCAGAAATATCCTTTCCCGCATCGATACCGTTACAGATGCAAGCAAACGCATCATGAGTGGAGACCTGAGTGAACGGATTCCTGTAAAAGGCAGCGGCGATGAGCTGGACCGGTTATCTATAAACCTAAATGAAATGCTTGATCGTATTGAACGTCTTATGGCTGGTATGCGTGAAGTTTCAGACAATATAGCTCACGACCTCAAAACACCACTCAACAGAATGCGAAACCGTATTGATGCAGCCCTGAGAGATGGTACTACCAGCCCGGCCCATAAGGAAATCCTTGAAACAACAATAGAAGATGCAGACTTCCTGATACAGACTTTCAATGCACTGCTGAGCATTGCCCGCATGGAAGCAGGCACAGGCAGCAGAAATATGGAAACGATGGAAATCGCGCCAATATTATCTGATATTGCTGAACTCTATGAGCCGGTAATGGATGAACAGAATTTTGAACTGAAAACAGATTTTCAGGGTAATATAATTCTGAACATTGACAAACAACTGATAGGTCAGGCAGTTGCCAACCTTATTGATAATGCTATAAAATATGCAGCTCATACAGAAACTGAGAATACCGACCGTAAACCGCAAATATTTATCGCCACAACCAGACAGGGCGACTTCGGAGAAATTATAGTTGCAGATCACGGTCCGGGTATCCCTGAAGAAGACAGGGAGCATGTTTGCGAACGCTTTGTCAGACTGGAAAAAAGCCGTTCACTTCCCGGAAGCGGCCTTGGATTAAGCCTCGTGTCTGCTGTCGTTCAGCTTCATAATGGCAAACTTATTCTGGAAGATAACGATCCAGGTCTGAAAGCAATAATCCAGTTACCTCTGGTAGAAAAAAAATGAAACCCGCTTTGAACCTAAAATGGCCCGACACCGAAGCGCAGGCTCTTGATCTTCAGTCTGAATTGGCACCAAAGGTCATCAGGGAAGACACCTTCAGTACCATTAAATACATTGCCGGGGTTGATGTCGCCTATAGCTCTGATGAAAACGAACTTTACGCAGCGGCAGTTGTGCTGGACGCTGAAACATTAAAAACCATGGAAACATCTGTAACAAAAAGCAGAGTGACCTTCCCCTATATCCCCGGCCTTTTCAGCTTTCGCGAACTGCCCCCACTTATGACTGCTCTGGCAAACCTTAAAACCATAGCGGATCTGATCGTCTGCGATGGTCAGGGGCTGGCACATCCCAGACATTTTGGACTTGCATGTCATCTGGGTCTGATGTTTGACACACCAGCAATCGGGTGCGGTAAAACACGCCTGTCAGGAGAGCATAAGATGCCCGCAGAAGAGAGGGGTTCTGCAGCTCCGCTCAAGGATCAGGGGGAAACTGTTGGATCTGTATTACGAACTCAAAATGGAGTTAAGCCGGTTTATGTCTCAATTGGGCATAAAATCTCACTTGCAACCGCATGTGACTGGATACTAAAACTCTCCCCGAAGTACAGACTGCCAGAAACAACAAGAGCTGCAGATCAGGCTGTCCGTGCAGCTTCCAAAAAGCCTCTTTAAATATCAGCCTGCATTCCCATATTACTGCTTCTTGCATATTTATTTTCAGAAAAATCAATTTCAGAAAGGACGGTTTATATGTCTCAGGATGTTATTAATCAGATAATTCATGTTGTAGATCACTATGACGACCTGCAGGAACCAATGGAAGAGCTAAACCAGCTCAGAAAGACCCTGCAAAGACAAGCCCATGACGCTACAGATGCACAGCTTGAAATCTATGACCGAGCTTATGAAGAAGCAGGAAAGATTATCCGGAAAATGGCCAAAGACTTTCCAGAATTATAATTTTCTTTTTAATTAAAATGAATAACTGCCCTACAGGTTATTTCCTGTAAGGCAGTTATCTTTTAAGAACAACTGCGCGCGCACCTCTTATATAAATATGTGCCCTTACCCCATACATCGATACATTCCCGACGTATTCTAATGCAGCGCTGCTCTTTTCTGTCAATCTCCGCGCTGTTTTCGGAAACATCACTATTTCTGTCACCATCACATTCTCTGGCACATTTTCTATAGCTGGTGCCCGTACTGCCCCACTGGGCACGACACCCTCTTCTGAGTTTTACGCAATAACTGGCGCTGCGCTCCTCATTACGCTCGCGGCGGCGGCTCTGAGGTTCCCGACTTGAGCAATGGCGAATGCAATGCTTGTACTCTGTACTGGTTCTCCCCCATCTGGCCCGACAGTTATAACGTAGTTTTCTGCAGGAATTACTCGCCTGGTTACGGGGGGCATCAGTTCTCTCTCGAGAAGGAGCACTATCTCTGCGTGTAGGAATATTATCAACCTCATCATCAACCCGGCTCAGACATTTGCGGGCACAATATCTATAGCTCGGCCCGGTTCTGCCCCAGCTTCTGCGACATGCATTTCTTAAATTCTGACAATATCTGCCACTCTGGGTAATAACTGGTGGTGTACGCCTCGCAGGTCTCTGCCTTGCCGGCTTCCGTTTCACCTGTTTACGGCTAAGGCATTTACGGGCACAATAACGGTAATCCGGTCCTCTACTGCCCCATCTCACACGACAGGAACGGCGTACCCGCTGGCAATAACGATTGCCTTTATGAATTGCAGGCCTGCGTTTGCTGAGACGGCTTTTAGGTCTCTTGATACATTTTCTGGCACAGTATCTGTAATTACGCCCCGAACGCCCCCACCGTTTACGACAGGAATTCCGCACACGCTGGCAATAGTTTCTTCCACGCCTAACAATAGCGGGTCTTCGCCTGGACTTTCTTTTACCCACACAACCACGGGCACAACTCTGGTATTTGCGTCCTTTACCAAATAACCAGCGACAGTGATTTCTCAACCTGACACACCTGCGACTTCGGTTCAAAGCAGCAACTTTTATAAAACTGGAAGAAATTTGGTTTACACCAATAGCGCTGCGATCAGGATTAAGATGAACTGCGTTTACTCTGGTAGAAACAGAAACAACAGCCAGCAAAAACAGCGTAATTGTTATCAGATTTCTCATTACAGAAATGCTTCCCTCAATTTTCGGCAATCCCACCCGTTATTATGAAAAATGATCAAGCCGATTTTGTTAACCTTTACATTTTGATAACATTATAAATTACAACAAAGTATGAACAGGAAGGCGTAATCAACTGCAATAATGAGGAAAAATACCACTAATATTGAGAATGCCAGCCTCATTATTCCGTATAATGGAATTGAATTCTCCTCCAATAGGTATCTGGCCCAATACCGAAGTTTAAACCATGATTGCCCTCACATTTTCAGACCTGCTATCAAATTGAGGGGAAATATATGTCTAACAGTGAAGCCGCCACAGAAAACAGGGAAGTCATTATCTATGACATTATGGCATGTAATGTTTATTGGGACTTTGAAAATACACCGCTGAATAAAGAACAGCACAAGTTCGTAATTTCACTACACCCTACTCCCGGCATAGAAACTCCCGAACTTATTGAAAGTATCAGGGTAACAGGACCTGACGGTTATGAAGCTTCCATCTCAAACCAGAAGCAGAACAATGTGAACAGAGACGGCTGGATATATGATCCAAGCCTGAACTATTACTGGTACATGATGAATACCAATAACGGTTTCATGAAAGCTGGTGAATATACCGTAACCATTACATGCAAGGACGGTTCTGTTGTAACCCGTTCCCGTATCCAGGATGACTCTGCATCACAGGCTGTACTTGATGCATATATCAACAACCGCGATACGATCTTCAATTCCTTCACGCCATCTGAGCAAAATCCGCTTTCACCGGAATCTCCGCTGAAACACATTGTTGCGAACTGGAAGACAACAAAAGATGTAGCCGGTGTCGATACGTTTAATGTTTTACGCATCGGAGAGGCATCAACATCGCTGGAGTTCGATACTCAAAATCTGGCATGGTGGGATAATATCTTTATGCAGCGTGTCTATAATAATGACCCGCTTGCCGGGCAGAACAGGAATGAAGTAACAATTGCTGCAGAACTGAAACCTGCAACAAGCTATGGTTACTTTATTGAAACAATTGATTCAAATGTGCAGGGCGAAACGAATATCTGTATCCTGCAGCCGCACCACTTCTTCACGACACCATAACCCTGGTTGTCATCTATAGGGGACACCGGTCCCCTATAGAACTGCCTCCCGATTACCGAATGGCAATTGGGTTGATAATCATCTGAACCGCACCGCGCAGGCGGGCAGCACCAAGGACAAACATAAACTCAGTCACCTTGTCTTTAACAAGACCACGGCTATCCATGTTTTCCAGAATATAAATACCGTTTTTGGCGATCAGGTCCTGGTGCACTTCAAATACACCTGTCCCCTTAGGGAACGGTACGGCTTCAAGCCCCCAGGTATCGGCACCAACTGCAACAACACCAATTTCTGCCAGATAGGCCGCTCCGGACTTACCCAGACCAGGCTCAGTGGTTACATATCTTTTGGTATCCGGCTTTTCTCCATCAAGAAGATTTAACCAGCCGGAATGAAAAAGAACAACATCGCCCTTTTTAATTTCGACTCCCTGCTTTTTTGCAGCAGCTATAATATCTTCTTTGGTATAGGCAGTGCCCTCTTTCACAATATCAACGCCATAATGAGCAGCCATATCAATCACGACACCACGGGCAACCATAGGCGGTATTTTTTCGATACCAAGCTTTGTCAGACCCGTAACTTTACCGATATCAGCATTCTTCAGACCATTATAATAGGTATGATTAATCCCGATATGACCAAGACCGTCAATTTGCGGCCCGATGCCAAGCCAACCCGTAAACATGTCATCATTATATGTAAGGTTGGTTGGGCCAAGGCCTTTGGTTTGGATCTGGTTTGGCTGAAGAACAGTCACACTCATGGAACGGGGAGCGAAGGCAGGTGTCTTGGAATCAACGACAATGCCGAGGTGGTAGGTTTTACCTGTTTTGACAAGCTTGGAAGCTGCCATAACAGATTCCGGAGTAATCAAATTTGCGGCCCCGATTTCATCTTTGGGTCCCCATTTTGATTTTGTCCAGTCATCAGCACTGGCGATACTTGCTACACCAGCACTGAGGCAGAGGGTTAGTAAAAGACGCTTAAACATATTTTAGTCCTCCCTTGATTATACGGCATTCGCATAAGCAGGCTGCCGATTGGCCTGAGCTCTTTACAAAGCTTTGGAGTAGATATTATAGGCATCCTCCAATGTTACTTCGCGTGGATTATTCACAAGCAGTCTGGTTTGGTTCATTGCAAACTCTGCCAGCCTGTTCAGATCCTCCGATTTAATTCCTACCTGCTCCAGCCGTGTTTCAAGACCAAGATCTTTTGTGAGGCCAGCCATAGCTTCAATAAAACGACTGCACACAATCTGCGAACCACCACTGGTATCAATTTCAGGAAAAATAACAGGCGCCAGCTCTGCATACTGTTCAGTACAGGCAGGTGCATTAAACTCCATCACATGCGGCAGAACCAGAGCGTTGGACAAGCCATGCGCCACATGAAAAAAACCGCCAATCGGATAAGCCAGCGCATGAACAGCAGCCACTGGCGAATTTGCAAATGCCTGCCCGGCAAGCATAGAACCCAGCAACATTCCAGAACGGGCTTCTTTATTATTTTTCCCGTTAAAGACAGCTTCTCTGATATTTGATCCAAGCAGGTGCAATGCCTGTTTTGCCAGACTTTGAGATATAGGGTTATTATTAGGACTTGCGGAAGTATACGCCTCAAGAGCATGAACCATGGCATCCACGCCAGTTGCGGCGGTAATATGAGGAGGAAGCCCCATGGTCAGATCCGCATCAAGCAAAGCAAGGTCAGGGTAAAGCAGCGGAGAAACCACTCCCTTTTTCTCGGATTCACCAGTTGTTACAATTGATATTGCAGTAACTTCTGATCCCGTACCTGATGTTGTTGGCACAAGAATAAGTGGCAACCTCGTCCCTCTGGCCAGATTTACACCATAAATGTCATCGAGATTTTGTTCTGATTTTGCGAGCAGCGCAACCAGCTTGGCAACATCCATGGAACTACCGCCACCAAAACCAATTACTGCGGTAATATTCTGATCTTTAGCCTGTTGAACGGCCTTTAATACAGTTGTCTGGGGTGGATCAGCGGAAACTTCTGTAAACAGTTCAACTGCAATATTCGCACTTTGCAGACTGGCCATTGCCTCTCTGTGAAGCCCAAGATTAATGATACCCGGATCAGTAACAATCAGAACCCTTGTCCCACCTTCATTTTGCCAGACAAGGTTCTCAGCAATCTCAGCAATACGGGCAGCAGCGCCCTGTTCATGATGAATATAGCGGGCAGTATTAAATGAAAACGGCTTCATTTCTGTTATCTCCAAAAATCAGGTAGCCAGCTCAGTAATCTGACCACGCTCTATCGAATAAACCTTGTCTACCAGATCTGCAGAGTGCGTATAATCCGACTCTGAAACCAGTACAGTCAGCCCCTTTTTTTTCAAACTGACAAGCACTTCCATTAAACGCCGTGCCAGCGCAGGGGCAACCCCTTCAAAAGGTTCATCAAGTAATAACAGCTCAGACCCGCAAACCATAGCCCTGCCAAGGGCTACAAGCTTCTGCTGCCCCCCGCTCAGGGACAATGCTTTCCTGTCCTTAAACCTGGCAATCTCAGGCATGAGACCGTAGACCCAGTCTACACGCCCGAGATCTTCCTTGCGCTTTGTTGCCCACAAGGGGACCTGGATATTTTCCTCAACCGTAAAATGCGGTACCAGCCGCCTGTCTTCCGGCAGGTACCCAATCTTTAATGCTGCACGTTTATGCGGAGGTTGTTTGATAAGGTTATCTCCATCAAAAAAAATACCTCCTCCATCTGATGGAACAAGTCCCATAATAGACCGCATCAGAGTTGTCTTCCCAGCACCATTACGCCCGATAAGCCCAACAGTCGATCCTCTTGGAATCTCCATGTTGACACCTCTGAGTATGGGAGCACGAGCGATAGAAACCTTAAGATCCTTGACTTCCAACATTACGCAGTCCCTCCTTTTCGGTGGAACTCCGAACCGATCACATACTCACGGACTTCCCTGTTTTCCAGAACTTCTGCTGTAGCCCCGTCTGCCAGCACCTTTCCCTCATAAAATGCCATTACGCGTGGGCTGAAATGCTCGACAATTTCCATATCATGTTCAATAAACAGAACAGTGGTTTTCCTGCGCTTAAGTGCGGTAATCAGAACTTCCATAATCTGCATCTTTTCGTCTGCGCTGACACCACTTGTCGGCTCATCCAGAAACAGAAGTTCCGGACTTCCAACGGTAGCCATGGCAATATCCACAAGCTTGCGAACACCCTGAGCCAGTGTCCCCACGATCTGGTCGGCCTGG
The DNA here is from genome assembly GCA_050633205.1 of Methyloligellaceae bacterium. Classification (GTDB taxonomy): domain Bacteria; phylum Pseudomonadota; class Alphaproteobacteria; order Rhizobiales; family CBDHHC01; genus CBDHHC01. Next base: position 69,533 of record JBOEGA010000019.1, read on the forward strand.
TCAGCAATTTTGAAACTATCGAGTATCTCCCTGGCTTCCTCGATAATTTCCGGTGTCATTGCCGGCCTGAATAAAGATGGCTTGCGTTCTTTGGCAACGGTCAGGGCAATAATCACATTATCCAGCACTGACATCTCAAGAAATAATTGTGGGATCTGAAATGAACGGCAAATACCAAGCCGGGTGATATCCCTGGTAGCTTTACCGGTAATATCCTTTCCCTGATATAGAATTTCACCGGAAGTGGGTTTCAGATACCCCGTAACCATATTCACAAAAGTAGTCTTGCCGGCACCATTAGCACCGATCACACCGATCACTTCACCTTTATTAATCTTCACATTAATTTCGGTTGCAGCGACAACAGCACCAAACATCTTTTCCAGATTTCTTGTTTCAAGAAGAAGAGACATTATGAAGTCCTCCTTTTAAACATATCTGTAATGGACCACAGACCTTTGGGCAGGAACACGATAATCGCAAGCATAATCCCTCCAAGGATCATCTGCCAGGTATTGGGCGAAGCTTCCAGAGCATAAACCCTTATAATTTCCAGAACGAAAGCCCCTATCAGTGGAGCTGCAACGCTACCTGTACCACTCAGCAGTGCAATGAAAACAAACTGCCCCGACGTAGTCCAGTTCGTCATATCAGGCTCTACATGAAGAACCGAAATCGCGCTGAGCACACCACCAAGACCTGAAAGCCCGGCAGCAATCACATATTTAATATGGACTGCCCGCCTTGCAGATGTTCCAAGATATTCAAGGCGCAGCTCATTTTCACGAATAGCCTCTCCCATATATCCCATGGGAGATCGTAAATAACGGTGAATGAGAATAGCAGCAATAATCACTGGAACGCAGGTAAATATATAAGTCGCGTCTTTCCAGACCTCGCCTTGAGGAGCCCACCATAAGAAAGTCGTTCGCGGCAGGTTAAACCCGTCGGTACTTCCAAGATCACTGGACTTGCTCAGAATTCCAAAAAGTATCATTGAAAGAGCAAGACTAAGCATCGCAAAGAAAATCTCCCGATAGCGGGACATCAGGAACCCAAGGAAAAACGCAATAACAACAGAGGCGATAAAACCAAGCGCAAGTATTGCAAATCCATCAGATATACCCCAGAACGCGCCGGCCATACCGGCTGCATATCCCCCGATACAGAAATAAAGCCCCTGACCGAATGAGACTAGTCCGGCACGCATCTGCAACATTACACCCAGCGCGACAAGGCCAATTGCCAGGGAGCCCTGCAGATAAAACTGTATCCAGTTAGGTGCCAGAACTCCCAGAACTATAATAACCGGAAGTGCAATCAGTAACGCAATCTCGGTTCTGTCCAGTTTTAAACTCATATCTTCCTCCCTTCACTTTTCGCAAATAGCCCATATGGTTTCACAGCCAGTACGACCGCCATAACTGCAAAGACTGCGAAAAGCTCAGCCTGAGGAAGAAGATGTACAGATGCAGCCCGGGCAAACCCGACAATAACAGCGCCAATCATGGCACCACCTATACTGCCCATGCCCCCGATAACGACAACAGCAAAAGCCATCACAATGACCTCAGCCCCTATGCCTTGAGTAACGGAAATTTTCGGAGCTGTAACAGCACCACCCAGCGCACCAAGAAAAGCACCAACCACAAAAGTTGCTGTAAACAGAAGTTTTACATTAATCCCGAGAGCAGCACTGATTTCCCTGTCCTCAATAACAACCAGAAGCAGCTTGCCTGTTCGTGTTTTGTTGAGTCCAAGCCAAAGCAGCAGACCACATAACAGGGCAATCCCGATAAGAACCAGATCATAAACAAGATAAGGCAGCCCCATAACTTCAACGCTGCCCAGATAATAATAAGGCTGATGTGCGGGGTAGGAAGTGCTCACTCCCCATACAAGTTTTATCGTGTCATCCAGAATAAGGAATAATGCATAGGTAACCAGCACCATCAGCACCTCATCCTGCCCATACATAAATCGGAAAATACCCTGCTCTATCAGCAAACCAACAACGACCCCGACGGCAATTGCGGCTGCTATAATTACAAGGAAATATCCCCAGGAAGGAAAACCGGTTGCGGTGTAGACACCAATAAGAGAAGCCGATGCATATGCGCCAAGCGCGTAAAGGCTACCGTGAGCGATGTTCAGGATACGCATAACGCCGTAGATCAGCGTAAGTCCGACCGAAGCCAGAAATAACCATGCAGCAAACCCGAGACCATCGAGAAAAATAGCGACAGCAGTCAGCATCGTTTTTCTCCAGAAATTTTATTTTAGTTTTTTTATTGTTTATTAGGCCACCGGGAAAAGGGGGGCTTTCCCCGGTGGCACCAGACCTCAAAGAAATGCTACTCGCATTTGGCGCCTTTGAAGCCCGATTTGATCCAGTCGATGCTTTTCACACCTTCTGGCGGGTTTACACAGGCAGCTTTGTATCGCTTGATATCAACGATTGTTGGCTTGCCAGTTTTCTTGTCAAACTTGTAAGTGCCATAAGCCGTATCCTGTATAGCCTGATGACCACCGGAAATTGCCATGGAAACCTTACCGCTTGGCGTATCAAATTCCGACCCTTTCAAAGCAGCCATTACAGCATCCTGAGCAGTTGCTTTTGCTTTGTCAGCAGCAGCTTTCACTCCAAGAATAGCCTGCGCCATCTTATAGGAAGGATAGGTTGGATTTGTACCGAAACGGTCAAAGTATGCTTTTTTGAACCAGTCATTCAGTGCACTTTCCGGAGCCAGTGCACCATGAGGGCCACGGGCACCAATAATAGTTCCATCTGGTAACTGACCTGACATACGATAAATAGCCGTTTCACCTGTTGTCAGAATCACTTTACTGCGTTTGAAAATTCCACGTGCACCAGCCTGCAGAATAAAGGCTTCCATATCGCCACCCCAGAAGCTGGAATGAACAACATTTGGCTTTTTAGTCAGAAGTGCTGAAATTTCTGAACCATACTGGCCTGCATAGATTTTAGGGAACTGCTC
>JBOEGA010000020.1:0-73078 GCA_050633205.1 Methyloligellaceae bacterium
TCAACATCAGTCGTATAACTGTCATTCACACCGACAGGAGCGCTGTTTCCACCTGTAACCACTCCATCCTCTGGCAGAACAGGAGAAGCCGTATTAAAGAAATAATCCACCTGGGCAACAAAGCCGTCATTCTGGGCAGCCGCAAAAGGTCCGGCCGCAGTAACATTCATGGCAAAGTTTGTCGATCCGGCCGTATTCCAGTTCACTCCGTCCGAAGAATATTCAAATGTCCAGTTATCTCCGGTACGGTTAACGCGTAAATATTCGGCAGCCCCGGCAGAAATCGCAGTATTGAATAATACAACCGGATTGCTGTTCGAATTCGTAGCACCAAACAGGTAAAGAGAAGACCCGTTATGATAAACATCAAAGCGGACAAAGTTCGTATCATCTTGCTCAACAAGAATACCCTGGTTTTGATAGTCACCAGTAGGATTGCTCAGAAAACGTGCCTCAAGAGAAAAATCTCCATCCGTAACATCCTGAATGGTCCGTATCGCCGTATTGGTGCGCCAGGCATTAAATGCTCCTGTTGGAACAACAATCTCCAGATATTTCTCATCTCCATCTACCCCATGTACGGCAGAGCCGCCGCTTCCTTCAAGCGCCCACATCGGATCAAGAGAAACACCACTGAAATCGTCAGATACAAGCTCGCTGGGTGGCAAGTCTACAGAAAGCGTAACTGTTACATCGCCGGATTGTCCGGTTCCATCATCGGCCCGGTAAACAAAACTGTCCGTTCCGGTAAAGCCACTGTCAGGCGTATAGCTGAAACTGCCGTCAGAGTTCAGGACGAGTGTGCCATTCGATACATCTGAAATCAGAACCGCAGTCAGAGCATCGCCATTGGCATCCGTATCATTTGCAAGAACGCCATCCGCAGGTACCTGCAAGGCAACATCCTGTTCTGTCTGATAGCTGTCATCCGTCCCGACAGGCGCTTCTTCCTGGGGAACATAAGCGCCATCCTCTGACAGGATAGGGGAGGCTGTATTAAAGAAATAATCAATCTCGGCGACATAACCACCGTTTTGAGCTGCCCCGAAAGGTCCGGCTCCCGTAACCGTCATTGCATGGCTGTAGGCACCCGCCGTATTCCAGTTCACCCCGTCAGATGAATATTCGAAAGTCCAGCTGTTACCAACCCGGTTAACCCGCAGATATTCAGCATCGCCTTCAGAAATTGTAAGGTTAAACTTTACAGCAGAAGTACCATTCGCAGTCGTTGCACCAAATAAATGCAGTGCGCTGCCATCATGATAAACATCAAAACGGATAAAGTTGGTTGCATCTTGTTCAATAAGAATACCGTGGTTCTGGTAATCACCTGTCGGATTGCTCAGAAAACGCGCCTCAACACCAAAATCACCATCAGTAATATCCTGAATGGCGCGAACTGCGGTATTTGTTTTCCATGCGTTAAACGTACCCGTAGGAACCACCAGCTCCATATAGGATTCCGCACCGGAAGTGGCAACATCAACAGAACCACCGGGGCCTTCAAGAGACCATCTTGGATCTAGCGAAGCACCACTGAAGTCATCAGAAATAAAATCGCCGGCAGGGGCATCAACTGAAATAGTAACTGTCACATCTGAGGATTGGCCGGTGCCATCATCGGCACGGTACACAAAACTGTCTGCGCCATAGAAGCCTGCCTCCGGAGTATAATTAAAGCTGCCGTCACTGTTCAAAGCCAGAGTGCCATTGGAAACATCTGAAATAAGGACTGCCGTTAATGTATCGCCATTGGCATCAGTATCATTATCCAGCACCCCAGGTGTCGTAACCTGCAAGGCAGTATCCTGCCCTGTTGAGTAACTGTCATCAACACCAACTGGTGCTTCCTGAGTGGCAGAAACCTCGGAATTTGTTGAATCTGGAGGGGGGCTTTGAGAAATGGAACCATCCTCGTTCGCGATTGGCTCTGCTGTATTAACGAAGTAATCGACCTGAGCGACATATCCATCATTTTGTGCTGCCGCAAAAACACCAGTGGCGGAGACATTAAGAGAGTGGTTATAGGAACCTGCTGTTGACCAGTTCACGCCATCGGCAGAATATTGGAAAACCCAGTTGCTGCCTGATCTGGTGACGCGTAAATAATCTGCATCACCCTCGGAAATTGTAATATTAAACTTGGAAACAGATGTGCCATTAGTCGTCGCTGCTCCAAACAGGTGCAGGGATGTTCCGTCATGATACACATCAAACCGTATGAAATTCGCATCATCCTGCTCAATCAGGATGCCATGGTTCTGATAATCATCTGTAGGAGCGCTTAAAAAGCGGGCTTCAACTTCAAAATCTTCATTATCAGCGGCCTGCATACTGCGAACAGCGGTATTGGTGTGCCAGGCATTGTAGGTGCCGCTTGGCACAACCAGCTCAAGATAGGCTTCATCGCCGGAAGTAGCCAGATTCTGTGATGCCCCTGTACCCTCCAGTTGCCATATCGGGTCAATAGTTTCGCCACTAAAATCATCTGAAGTAATACTCATGCAACAGCTCCAACTGCATAGGGCTTGAGCCCGTATAAATTAATTGCCTCTATATCTTAGAAAAAACCTGATCCCCACATTTCCCATAAAATCAGGCAAGTGGATTATAGTGTTTGTTCAATTCGTTTGCAAACCGCTATTGTACTATTAGTCGCCTGAAATACATGATATTTTTCCAATAGTTGGCAGTTTACATAAAAAACTGACTACAGTTGTGTTTTCAGGAACACAGTATTGAATAAAGATCGAGACACGTACCTCTTTTGCAAGTAGAGGGCCACGGAGGAAAAATAGAGTGTGAAAAGTTAAGAAATAAAGTTAATACAGCCTCGATGATGAGCTGGACAACTGGCCCGTTGTTCTTCATAACAGGGTGTATTGAACTATATTAACAATTGGTACTTGCAATTATGGTTGGGGAAAATACTTCTGCAGATACGCAATGCCCTGCGTGTTACGCAAAACATACTGAAATCATCTATTCAATCAATAACATACCGGTGCAAAGCTGTATTTTGCTTGATACTGAGGCAGAAGCACTGGAATACCCGTCCAGAGACCTTCAGCTGGCAGCCTGCAGAACCTGCGGCTTTGTATTCAATCCGGTCTTCGATGAAGAAATCATGGACTACACGTCCAAAACTGAAGAGTCTCAACATTTCTCGGGAACTTTCAGTCGTTTTGCAAAAAAACTTGCTGAGGAAATTGCTGAAAAATGTGATCTGGAAGGTAAGTCAGTCCTGGAAATCGGCTGTGGTAAAGGAGATTTCCTGAAAGAATTCTGCTCTCTGAAGCCTTGTAAAGGATTGGGGATTGATCCCGGTTATTATGAGAACAAGGAGCGTGTAGATGAAGACAAATCAGATATCGAATTTATAGTAGATTATTTCGGCCCGGAATATGAGCATCTTGAAGCTGATATCATAATCTGCAGACACACGCTGGAGCATGTCGCAAAACCGGCAGAATTTGTGAAAGACATTAGAAATTGCATTGGCAATAAAAAAGCTGTATCAATATTCTTTGAAACCCCTGATGCAGAGCGTGTGTTTTCGGAGGGAGCTTTCTGGGATATATACTATGAACACTGTAACTATTTTACACGTGAAACTCATGCCCGGTTGTTCAGGCAGCAGGGTTTTGAAGTAACAGAACTGGGGCTGATGTATGATGATCAGTATATTTACCAGTATGCAATTCCTTCAGAAAATAACGATAAGGGAAAAACAGCAGAAGAAGATTCTTTGGATCAGTTGCACAGGCAACTCCTTGCTTTTCCTGAAAAAATACAACAGGTAAAAGATCACTGGAGTAATATCGTTAAAGAATATCACTCCTCAGGTAAGCATATTGCTGTCTGGGGCGGTGGTTCCAAATGTGTAGCATTCCTGACGACACTCGGGTTTAAAAGTGAAATTTCCTGGATAGTCGATATCAACCCGTTTAAGCAGGGGAAATATGTTCCGGGCACAGGACACAAAATAGTTTCTCCGGAAACTCTCAGTGAAAGCAATACTCCTCCGGATCTGGTAATAGTAATGAATCCGATTTATGTAAAAGAGATCCAGGCTCAGTTAAATTCTTTAAACATTCATCCTGAAATAATGGCTTTATAAAATGACAGCATCACCTCAAAATAATTGCAAATGCCCACAATGCCATTCCGATAATACGCAGATCATTTTTAGTTACAAAGATGTACCTGTTTTATGTTGTCAGTTGTGGCCGGACACCACGGAAGCAAGGAAAGCTCCTCTGGGAGATATGGATCTTCTGTTGTGCAAAAATTGCGGTCTGATTATTAACAGTGCCTTCGATGAAAATCTGATGAAATATACTGCTGGCTACGACAATGCCTTGCACTTTTCTCCAAGGTTCCGTGAATATGCCGAGGAATTGGGGGCACGCCTTGTCAGGGATTATGATCTGAAAGACAAAAAGATCGCCGAGATTGGTTGTGGTGATGGTTACTTCATGGATCTGATGGTTCGTCATGGTGCAGCATCAGGCGTTGGTTTTGATCCTTCAATCAAAGGCATGGAAGACAAAACAACCGAATTCACGACATCGGGAAAAGTGCAGATCATTACTGAATATTTCCGCACAGATCATCTACCCCATGAATTCGATGCAATAACCTGCCGTCATGTTTTAGAGCATTTGCCGGATCCCGGAGCATTCCTTAGAGATGTACGAAAAACGATCGGTGACAAGGACTGCATTTTATATTTCGAGGTGCCTAACGCCCAGTGGCTTCTGGAGTCTCACAGTATCTGGGATGTAATCTATGAGCACATCACCTACTGGACTGCTCCTGCAATAAGAACGTTATTTCTGCGTGCAGGCTTTGAGCCGGTTTCAATTACAACAGGTTACAATGACCAGTTCCTTCGTATAGAAGCCAGACCGGGCAAGGGCGATCCTGACGCTGTACCAACATCGCAGGAAATTGAAGCACTGACAAAAACTTCAAATGAGTTTACGGCTGCTGCCACAGGTCAGGTCGAAAAGTGGGAAACCAGGCTGAAAGACCTTGCGGCCAAAGGGCAGAAAGCAGTTGTATGGGGAGCAGGAGCAAAAGGCATCACATTTATTTCTGTGCTTGACCATATCGAAGAAAGCGTTGCAGCTCTGGTTGATATCAGTTACAGAAAACGCGGAAAATATGCGCCCAAACTTGCTGTCCCGGTGGTTCATGTTGATGATATGAAAGAGGTAAACCCGGCTCTTGTTTTAATCGCTAACGAGATATATTACGATGAAATCAAACAGACCCTGGCAGATATCGGCCTGACACCGGAGTTTGACGTAATCACCGGATAAATAAAAACAGGAATAACATGTCCAAAGACACCGGAGCTCCCGCTGCTGTAAAGTGGAGAAGAAAGAACCCATATATGGCGACGGTTCTGACAAACCGTCTCCTGTCAGGAGACGGGTCTGCAAAGGAAATCCGTCATTTTGAATTTGATCTGGGAGACAGTGGAATTACCTACAGGCCCGGAGATGGCTTTGGCGTGATACCGCTTAACGATCCGGCACTGGTGTCAGACATTCTGCAACGCCTGAATTTACCCGCAGAAACACCGGTTCCCGGAAAAGACACAGATCTCGCAACATATCTGACAACAACCATGGAGGTCAGCAAACCTTCATCTGCTTTCCTCAAGGCAGTCGCCGAAAAAGGTAACAATGAAGAAATCAGTCGTCTTCTGGAAAATCGTGACCGCGAGGCAATAGAAGCCTACCTCTGGTCAAAAGACTGCCTCGACCTTCTGAATATGCATCCTGAAATTTCATTCAGTGCAGAAGAGTTTGTTAAACTGCTCAGGCCGTTGATGCATCGGACCTATTCAATATCGTCCAGCCCGTCCAGAACTCCGGATCAGATACATACAACCATTGCTTGTGTCAGATATCATTCTCACAACCGTGATCGCGGCGGCGTATCATCAACATTTCTGTCAGATCGCGTGAATCCCGGTGACAAGGTGGGTGTTTTCATGGTCCCCAACAGGAACTTTCAGTTACCTGAAGGTGACTCAGACGTAACTGGCGGTGACCACAAGTCACTGATTATGATCGGTCCCGGAACCGGAATAGCACCATTCCTTTCCTTCCTCCACGAACGCCAGATAACTGGAAATAAAGGGAAAAACTGGCTTTTCTTCGGCGACCAGCACCGCAAAACCGACTATATCTACCAGTCAGAGATCGAACAGTTCCAAAACTCCGGAATCCTGACAAAACTAGACCTCGCCTTCTCCCGAGACCAGTCAGAAAAGCTCTATGTTCAGCATAAAATGGCGGAAAACGGCGCAGAACTCTACCGTTGGATACAAGACGGAGCCTATATCTACATATGCGGCGACGCCTCAAGAATGGCCCCCGACGTCCACGAAGCCCTAACCGAAATCCTAATAACCCACGGCAACAAAACCGAAGACGAAGCAATAGACTATCTGGAAAAAATGCAGCTGGAAAAACGCTACCTTCGCGACGTTTACTAACCTTATTAGTCAGAATTATTTACCCTGAAAAACGCTTGATTCGGGCTGTTTTGAACAAAACAGCCCGGCTGCGATCATTTGCACCATATCCCAAAATAAAATACAGCGTTTTTTAAGTTATTGAAAAACAATGAATATCCTGAATTCTGTTATCCTAAAGCCTGCATTCTATGCGCAATATGAATAGTTTATCTTGTCTATTACAAAAAAATCTGCCATTTTACGCGAGCGTTAGGTCAGCGTTGCTGTCCTTTAGTGAAGTTGGCGGGTTTATGATAGTAATGTCATTAATGTCTGATACAATAGCATTACTACCATGAAAATTTTGACTTTATCTACAGATACCGGGAACGCCTAACGTCTCAGGATTATTATCGAAACAGCAATAAATCTCGCAATACTGCGAAAAACAGATGTTGTACTTCTGATATTTCATATTTGACAATCTTGGTATCTCTGTAATTCTTATGCATACTATGCATAAAATATGTGTCGGCTGGTAAATACAGGACATACACCATTTCAGCTGTGGCTTTTACCAAAAGGTATAAGACCTGTGATATGGTGTCAGAGGTTAATTAGAGTCCTGTAATCAATTGCTTTTGTGGAATGCAGATAAGGGCTCTGTATAACCGCAGAAGCTTCTTGCGTCCGGATCATACATCCTGGTGATGAGAGCAAACAGCTGACACCCTTGGCTAAAATATAGAGGAAATCCTCAACTGGAGGAAATCCGTAGTTTTTAACATAGCTCAGTACGAAATATCTGAGAATGGCAAATGGGTGCCGGACATAGCGTTAAGATCAAAGCTGTTGTGTTTTTGTGTCTATCTGATCTTAACCCGGATGTTGGGAAGCGTTCTGCCGAGCTTGTAAAGGGAGGAGACTGAATGTCTGCGAATAGTAAAAATCCTTACGGCATTTACGACCATGACTTGGAAAAAAGCAGTTGTGGTGTTGGATTCATAACCCGTAAAGATAGTGTTCAAAGTCATGATGTCCTTCAAAAAGGGCATGAAGCTCTTTGCTCAGTTCCCCATCGGGGCGGTATGTCGTCCCAGGGCGTTGGCGACGGAGCCGGGATCAGTGTAGATCTTTCTCTTAATTTCTTTAGAAAGATCACTGGCATAGAGACTTTGGAGCTTGGTAAATTTGGTGTTGGAAACTTTTTCATGCCGGATGACCATTCGAATGATGCTCAGGCAGAAGAACTTATTGAAAATGTTCTGGGTAAATTAGGCCTGAAAACACTATTTAAACGCGATGTTCCTGTCGATAACAATGCAATTCGCCCGGCGGCTGTAAAAGACCAGTTTCCTATACGCCAATGGGTGTTTGCGGCCCCTGAAACTTTCTCAGAAGGGCAGACTTTTGATCAGTTAATCCACGAAGCTTTACTGGAAATTGAGAAAGAAGCTTATACTGACCCCGCTCTGTCAGGGTTGTATCCGGTTTCATTAAGTGCCCACACACAGGTATATAAAGGCCGTCTGAGTTCCGATGAGGTTATGCCTTATTTCTGCGATCTGGTTGATCCGGAACATACAATCCATACCATGTTCTTTCATACCAGGTTCTCAACCAATACTGACCCCCATCCGACAATGGCACAGCCTTTCCGCCTCATGGCGCATAATGGTGAGCTGAATACCGATAAAAAGAGCCGCCTCTCTGAAGCTGCCATTGCTCGTACTAAAAATAGGAAAATAATTGCACCAAAAGGGCAGTCTGACAGTTCAAGACTGGATCAGACATTAGAGCGCCGTTTAATTGAGGATGATCTGGATATTGTTACTGCTGTGGTAGCAATGATGCCTCCTGCATGGGAAAATGATACGACAATATCCCCCGCAGTCAGAGATATGTTAGAATACTTCTCTCTATATGAGGAGAAAAATGACGGCCCTGCCGCTCTGATTTTTGGTAATGGTGACGTCGTTGGAGCTCGTTTGGACCGTTTGGGCTTAAGGCCTCTGAGAACTGTTGAAACAGATGACTATCTTTGTGTCATGTCGGAAGCAGGACAAATTGACTTTCCACCTGAATCTATAAAAAGCAGAGGTCGTATCGAATCTGGTGGAATGCTTTTCTATGATCACAATGAGAAGCGGTCATATACAACAGATGAAGCTCTGGAAATGCTTGCTGCACGCAATGACTATAAAACATTGCTTGAACAGGCACGCGTCAATATCAATGATCTTGAAGAGACAATTACTGAAAAAGAATTCCAGCTTGCTCATAAGAAAGAAGACCTGAATTCTTTGCAGCGCTACGTTGCATATTCTCATAATCAGGAAAGCTTCAAATTCCTGATGGATCCGATGTTAAGCACAGGTGCTGAAAAAATCTCGGCTATGGGCTATGGCACGGCAATTAATACTCTGTCTGATCAGGAAGGCGGTATTTCAAAATACTTCTCCCAGAGATTTGCTCAGGTAACTAATCCGCCTCTCGATAGTCTTCGCGAAGCAGACGGCATGACATTACGTGTTGCATTAGGAGCAAAGCCAAAGTTTGACGAGGGCAAAACTCAGCAGATTGTCATCAACTCACCAGTCTTGCATTGGCATGAACTTCGCAAGATCGAAGGTCAGAACAGAGTTCCATGCAAACGCTTTGAAATGCTGTTTGTTCCGGTTGCTGATGACGTGGAAGCAAATGCTGATGCATTGGAGCGGGCTGTTGATGCCTTATGCGACCAGATTGAAATTTTTGCCCGGCATATAGGCGGTATCGCAATTATTTCTGACAGGCATATCAATAGCAAGTTTGCAGCTATCCCTCATGTCCTGGCTATTTCAGCAGTCAATCAGCGCTTGATTGAAGAAGGGTTGCGTTTCCGTATTTCGCTTATCGTCGAAAGCGGTCAGATCGCATCATCACACCATATCGCGACCACACTTGGCTTCGGTGCATCTGCTGTATATCCGTTCGCCGTACAGCTTCGGGCTGAAGAAAAATATGCAAGTGAAACAATAAAGGCATTCGCGCGTTTCGTTAAAGCTTCCGAAAAATCTTTAATGAAAACAATGGGTAAGGTGGGGCTTTGTACGGCAGAAAGTTATATCGCCGGCGAGTTCTTCGAGCCAAATTTTCTGAATACAAATGATCCGGTTCTGAAAAGATACTTCCCGAATGTTCCAACTCCTGTTGGAGGTGTTGGTTTTAATGTTGTCGCAAAGGCTGCAAGAGACTGGCATTTTAGTGCCAGACAGGTCCAGCAGGAAAAAGATATTCCAATTCTCGGATTGTTCAAGGAGCGCAGTGAAGGTGCTGGCCATTCATTTGGTACGACAGCAGTCCGTGGCTTCGTTGACATGACGGAAGAAAAAATCTCGTACGCTGATAACGATGAAGTTAAAGGCGATGAAGATGCATTGCGTCTTATGCCCCTTGCGAACCTGGAAGATGCTTTTGGCCTGAACGATACGGCATATCGTTTCTCCGGCTTTAACAAAAGAACACCGGAAGAAATCAATAACTTTAAGGTTACCAACGGTTACCGCGATTTCTCAAGAATGATGGCAGAGGAACGCGCAAAGCGCCCATCAGCTCTACGCGATGTTTTGGATTTACCGGCAAATGTCAATTTTGCCCGCACAGCAGAAGAGTTTACCCGTTCAATGGCACGTCACTCGCTTCAGGGGAACAATGAGTTTCTTGTAAGTGGTTTGACAAATGAAGAAATTGAAAAAGGCAGGTTCCGTCTGACATTAACCGGGTCTGTAGGATCAAGCACTGAAAGACTGATTGCCCTTGGTACATCTTTTGTTGAGCGCTTCGGTACAGATATTCTGGATCGTCAGGTAACAGATGAAGATCTGACGATTGTCGTTACAGGCCGTACACTGGAATACTTCTCGCTTCTAAAAGCTGCTCCGGAGAGTTTGCCTTTGGAAGAAGTTCAGCGGGCAAGTGAAATTGCTAAAACTATGGCATCAGGTGCGATGAGCCATGGTGCTCTTAACGCACCGGCACACGAAGCTGTTGCTCACGGAACAAATATTGCCGGCGGTTTGTCCAACTCTGGAGAGGGTGGAGAACACATCTCTCGCTATGGCACAATTCGTTCGTCAAAAATCAAGCAGTTTGCATCAGGTCGTTTCGGTGTATGGGCCGGCTATCTTGCTGACCCGACACTGGAAGAGCTGGAAATCAAAATCGCTCAGGGTGCAAAGCCTGGTGAAGGTGGTCAGCTGCCAGCTCCAAAAGTAACTGTTGAAATTGCTGCTGCCCGTGGCGGTACTCCGGGGGTTGAGCTTATCTCACCCCCTCCGCATCACGATACATATTCAATCGAGGATCTTGCACAGCTGATCCACGACTGTAAGGCTGCGCGTGTCAAGGTGATTGTAAAACTCGTATCTTCCGAAGGTATAGGAACGATTGCTGTTGGCGTTGCAAAAGCCGGTGCAGATGTAATCAATGTTGCCGGTAACACTGGTGGTACCGGTGCAGCTGCGGTAACCAGTCTGAAAAATACTGGCCGTGCAACAGAAATAGGTCTTGCCGAAGTGCATCAGGCATTGTGTGCGAATGGTATTCGTCAGAAAGTGGTTCTGAGAACATCTGGTGCACACCAGACGGCCAGCGATGTTATCAAGTCAGCTCTTCTGGGAGCAGACAGCTTTGAGTTTGGTACTACTGCATTGATGATGTTGAAATGTGTTATGGCCAAGAACTGCAACATTAAATGTCCTGCTGGCCTGACAACAAATCCGGAAGTATTTGAAGGTGACCCAAGAGCTCTTGCTCAGTATCTTCTCAATCTTTCTCATGAAACCCGGGAAATCCTTGCTGAGATCGGCATGAAGTCTCTTCGCGAAGCCAGAGGTCGCAGTGATCTGCTTCACCTTCTGGATCATCCAAAAAATATTGGTCAGCTCGACTTACGTAAAATGCTGACTGTTGTTCCTGAAAAAACAGTAGAGACGCCTGTCTATCTGGAAGCGAATTATGACATTGATGATAGCTTCCTGCCTGAATTTAAAAAGGCAGTCATAAGCCATGGACAGGAATCTGTTGAAATTGGCAACAATGTAAAGCTGAACAACCGCAACAAGAGTGTTGGTGGTCAGTTGGCAATTGATATTGAGCGCATGTTGAACCACGAGCTTAACGAAAGTCAGCTTAAATCATCTGCAGCCATCAGTACTGATATCCGGGGACGTAGTTTCCTGAAACCTGATAGTGTAAAAATTACGACTTCAGGGGCTGCTGGTCAGTCTTATGGTGCTTTCAGTAATGACGGAATGCACATGACACATACCGGAACATGCAACGATGGTGTTGGTAAAGGCGCTTGTGGTGGTGTTATTGCTGTACGCTCACCTGGTGGTGGCTCGGAAGAGGCTGGTGGCAATGTGCTTATCGGAAACTTTGCTCTATTCGGTGCATCTGGTGGGCGTCTGTTTGTAGAAGGGCAGGCTGGTGACAGATTTGCTGTTCGGAACTCTGGCGCTACAGCCGTTGTTGAAGGCGTTGGTGACTTTGCTTGTGAATATATGACAAACGGTGCCGTTATAAACCTTGGAAGTTTCGGTAAAGGCTTTGCAAATGGTATGAGCGGCGGTTTTGCTTATCAGTATGATCCATACAGGCTTCTTGAGAAGAAATACAGTGAGGACAGTGTTCGTCTGGCAAATCTTGGTGGTGATGATGAGCACGCAAAGTTTCACCAGGCTGCTGTAAAAACTATGCTTGAATGGCATGTTGAAGCTACCGGCTCCAGAAAAGCGCAATGGATACTGGATAACTGGCAGAATGAGTGTGCGAACTTCACCTATGCAATGCCAAGAGCACTTCTACTGTATCAGGATAGTGATGCCATTCTCACCGCTAGTTCTCGCAAGGGGTTGATTGACGAATTGTCCAGTGCAATCTCTGGCCATCAGGTTCGCAAGTTCAAGCTGGCATACCGCGATAATAAAGTACTGATGGGTGGCGCTGTTCCAGGTCAGGGCGAAACAAACTCCGAGACCATGTACACTCTGTTAAATAACTACACAGTGTTGCACATGGCTCAGCAGATTGCATTATCCAGAATGCCCAAAGATACAGAAATTACTGATCCGGCAGTTCATGGAACTGTACGTAAGCTTATCCTCACAGAAGACTTTGGACTTATGAGCAGGTTATTGGGTTATTCGCGTGAAGCTCTTCAACGCTATAGCGATGAGGAACTGGCTGTATTGGTGGGCGATAAGCGTCTGAGAGATTATAAAACCGCCTTGAGCAGAAGAAATGTTCTCTCAATGGACAGTCCGGGTACATACGGATGGATTTTACATCAGGACCGTAAGAATGTTGCCAAACTGGGTGAACTGCCGAGCTTTGAGGAACTGTTTGCGCAACTGGCAGTAAAAGATATGTCAATGATGGCGGTGCAAGGGTGAAGAATAAAATGAAGATACCATACATCCCCGAAGATGCTCCTTTTAATGAGGATCAGAGAGCCTGGCTGAACGGTTTTTGGGCCGGGTTTAACTCAAGCATTATTATGACTGGTCAGGTAGGAGATGCGCCCGGCCAGACAACCAAAATTGTCAATATTCTATATGGAACACAGACAGGTAATGCGGAAATACTGGCAAATGAAGCTGCAGATGCAGCAAAAGGCGCTGGTATGACACCTGTTGTTGAATCTCTTGAAGATGTCGACCTTGAGCGTTTTGCAGCAATGGAGCGTGTTATCATCGTAACCTCCACATATGGTGAAGGTGAAATGCCTGATAATGCACAACTGTTCTGGGAAGCATTAACGGCAACTACAGCCCCTCGCATGGAAAGCATGAATTACGCCGTTCTGGCGATAGGTGACACTGCTTATGATGAATTCTGTGAAGCCGGAAAGCTGTTCGATATTCGTCTGGAGCAATTGGGTGCGAACCGTGTAGCACCACGTATTGACTGTGATGTGGACTATGAAGACCCTGCTGCTGCCTGGATCGAAGAAAACCTTCCAAAAATGATTGAGTTCGGTTCTGATGATGGACCAGCAGATGGAGCTCAGCTTGCTACAACTGGCGGGTCTGCCGAAAAGTCGAAATGGACGCGTAAAAATCCATATACTTCAGTTGTCTCAACAAACAGGCTTTTGTCTGGAGAAGGCTCTGCAAAGGAAATCAGGCATTTCGAATTTGAACTGGGTGATAGCGATATCAAATACGAAGCTGGTGACGCACTTGGTGTAATGCCGGTAAATAATCCGGAACTGGTATCAGATATTCTTGGCCGTTTGAATCTGTCCGCTGATGCGGCAGTATCAGGTCAGGATGCAGCTCTGGGAACTTTGCTCACAAACGGTTTTGAAATTTCAATGCCTTCTAAGGATCTGATAAGAGCAATTGAAGAGCGTGCCGGAAATGATGAATTATCTCATATTGTTACTCATGGTGACAAAGAGGCAATGGACAACTTCCTGTGGTCGAAAGACAGTCTGGACCTGTTGAATTTAAATCCCGAAGTTTCATTCACGGCTGATGAATTTGTTGGCTTATTAAAACCTCTGCAACACAGAGCCTATTCAATATCATCCAGCTCTTTGCGCAACCCAGACCAGATACACCTGACCATAGCAAGTGTACGATATCATTCACATGGCCGGGACCATGGTGGTGTTTGTTCAACCTTCCTGGCTGATCTGGTCAGTGAGGGGGATACAGCAGGAATATTTCTGTCTCCAAATAAAGCTTTCCGTGTCCCTGAAGATAATGATGTTCCAATGATTATGGTTGGCCCTGGTACCGGTATTGCTCCATTCCGGGCGTTTCTTCATGAGCGTCAGGAACGTGGCGCTAAAGGAAAGAACTGGCTCCTGTTTGGTGATCAGCACAGATCCTGCGATTACATCTATGAAGATGAAATTGAAGAGATGGCAACTGCCGGAGTCCTTCATAAGCTTGACCTTGCTTTCTCTCGTGATCAGGCCGAAAAAGTTTATGTTCAGACGCGTATGAAAGAAAGTGGTGCTGACCTTTATGCCTGGCTGGAAGAGGGCGGTTACTTTTATATATGTGGTGATGCAACCAGAATGGCAAAAGACGTCGATAAGGCGTTGCATGACATAGTTATGGAACATGGCGGCAGATCTGAAGAGCAGGCAGTCGAGTATGTGAATGCTATGAAAAAGGAAAAACGTTATCTTCGTGATGTATATTGATAATTAATTAATGCAATAAGATCATAAGAGAAACGCGGTATAATACGTTTTTCTTATGACGCATTAGCCTATACAATTGTATAGAAGATATTTCCTCCTGTTGAAGTGTATAAGAAGAGCTCTGATTTGAGAGCTCTCTTTCACAAAAATAAACAGGAGGTTTTTTTATGACAATTGAAGGCCAGAATATGGATCAGGCAGCTCCCGGCGAGCTGGTTAATGAGCCTACTGAGGAGCAGAAACGTGAGGTGCTTGAAAAAAGGCTTCATGCAGCTGCATTTGCAGAAATCGTTAGTGTATTAATGCGCTCACCTGCCCACAACCAGATGCCTTTAAGAAATCTGGAAGGCCATGTCGTCCCTCCGTTTCTCACCAAGCAGTTCTCAATTGCACGTGCAAAATCCAAAGAAGGGCATTTTCCAATATTTCCGGTTGGTGTTGCGCTATGGGCGAGCGTATCAGATGAAATTGACAAGCGCCTTTCGGAAAATCCTGATGCACCTGTCCAGCTCAAGCCAAATGAATGGAAGAGCGGAGATAATATATGGGTAATTGATATTGTAGCCCGCCCTGAGGTTGGTACAAAAATTCTGGATGATCTAAAGAAAAGCGCTTTCAAGGGCAAGCAGTTCAAAATGCGGGTAGCTGGCACTGATGGCACAAGAAAAATTGAAACCATGTCTGGTGAAGCGGCATAGTTCAACATAATAGAAGGGCGCACCTCACAGGATGCGCCCCTTCTTTTGTCATACATTTGGCATAAGGCTGGTCAGGTGCGAGTTCCTGGCTATCAGAAAATTCCATAACCGTTCCTCATAATCATCGGTGACAGCAGCCTGAATAGAAGGTCTCTCTGCCAAAGCTTTACGCCATCCGGTAGCCTTGGGTTTGTCCTGAAATACTCCAAAATCCTGTATCTTGTCAAAAACGTCAAAATACCTGAAAACAGGACCATATACAGCGTCTGTCAGAGAGAACTCCTTGCCCGAAAAATAAGGGCCTTCTTCAAGTTTGTTTTCCAGCAACTGTAATTTATTAGAGATAGCTGATGTTTTATCTGCAAATGTTTTACTATCTTTCGCGGAATAAAACCCTCCTATATCACTGAGAAGCGTTGAACCAAATTCCATCCAGGATCTGTGCTGGGCGCGAATTAATGGATCTGATGGATGCATGGGATTATCCTGAGTATCTTCAATATATTCAAGAATAACCGAAGATTCGAAAATCGCAGTATCACCAACTTTTAAAACAGGAACTCTGCCTAATGGAGAAATCTCTAAAAACCAGTCAGGCTTCTGCGCCAGGTCAATATAGACTTTCTCAAATGCAGCGTTCTTTTCCTCAAGGGCAATAACTGCTCGCTGAACATAAGGGCATAGATAATGGCTGATTAAGGTCAATGAGTTCGACATGACAGATCCTTTATATTGCAAGTAGTATCATTTGCAATATAAAATGCTGTTTATAGTTGTGATTGTCAATCTTGAAAAATCACTAATGCAACGATAGTTGCCTAATGCTTGAGTTAAGTCATTGAATATCAATTGTAATAATTTATGAATAACATTTTTGTGTGGCTATATAGAAATTAATTTTGGATATGTTGGTTAACTATTTCCAGAACTTTACGAAATGTATAATGCCAGTCATTATCAGTGCCATCGCTGAGTTTATGCCAGAAAAAACTAAAATTATACTCATTCCCATCCCCTTCAAGAGCAGTATGGGACCAGCTCTCCGGCAACTCACGGTTGACAGTTTCACAGATATAGATATGCCATGATTGCTGTTCATCTTCGAAAAGCACATCACCAATAAAGTCTTTTACTCTGGCATCATCAATTCCACTCTCCTCGTGAAGTTCACGAAGTGCAGCCTCGGCATAGTCTTCTCCGGGATCTATAGTCCCCTTGACAATCTGTTTTCCAGCAAGAGGATGCTGAAAGGATAGAACCTCAATTTCATCGTTTTTTTCCCGCAGAATAATCGGGCAGGCTTTCAGGCTAATAGAATTTTTCTCCATAAACAGGCCTTCTCAAAATAATAATAGTAGTTGATTTGAAATGCAGTGTCAGGTGCTACTCTCTGACAATAGCACCTAGCATCTCCCAGTTGGCATCATGCATTTCCATTTTTTCACAGGCAGAGCGTATGGCTTCAAAATCTTCAGGAGAAATCTCGACCTGATGTTCATATAGCCAGCCGGATATAAGGTTTAAAGCCGCTGCGGGCTGTTCATGATTAATAACCAGCCCCCTGACTTCCGCTATTTCGTTTGCTGTAAGTTTACCCGACACTCGGTCCAGAATAGCAAGCACCCACTTCTGATGACGGGGTTTACCAAGTCCGAACATTTACAGCCTCGCCAGCTTGTCCATAATTCGTGCCCAGGCCCTTCGCCCATGTTTAAAACTGGAGAGGTTATATTTCTCATTCGGAGCATGAATACGGTCATCCTCAAGAGCAAAACCAATAAGGAGTGTATCCATTCCCAGTTCATTCTTGAATGGCTCAACAATTGGAATGGAAGCGCCGCAACCCATCATAATGGCCTGCACACCAAATTCTTCAGTTAAGGCTTCTGCAGAGGCTTTCATTGAGGCACTGTTTTGGTCAAACTTCACAGCAGGAGCACCATGCTCACCTTTAAATTCAGCAGTACAGTCGGAAGGGAGCCGTTCAGTGACAAACTTTTTCACACCCTCGAGAACTTTATCGGGATCCTGATTGGCAACAAGCCTGAAGGAGAGCTTTGCAAAAGCACTTTCCGGAATAACAGTTTTGCTGCCGGGCCCGGTATAGCCCCCATGAATACCATTAATTTCAAGGGCAGGGCGGGCCCATAACTGTTCCAGTGCGTTGTACTTCTTCTCTCCCGCCGCTTCACTTAGTCCGACACCGCCAAGAAAAGTTTGAGCATCAAAACCAATGTTACGCCATTGCTCCAGCTGCTCTTCAGAGGTTTGCATCACTTCATCATAAAACCCGGGTATCTGAATAGAACCCTGATCATCGTAAAGATCACCTAATATATGCGTTAAAACCCTGATCGGATTTCTGACTGGACCACCATAAAGGCCTGAATGTAAATCACGGTTAGGGCCTGAAATAACAACTTCAATTGATGCCAGCCCACGCAGCATAGTAGTAATCGCAGGTGTTTTGGCATCCCACTGGCCTGTGTCACAAACTAGTGCAAGGTCCGCTTTCAGTTTATCGGAATGTTCTTCTAAAAATGCTGGAAGGCTGGGGCTTCCACACTCTTCTTCGCCTTCAAACAGCACGGTAATTCTGAGTGGCAATGAACCATGAACATCCATCCAGGCACGACAGGCCTCAAGAAAGGTCATGAGCTGCCCTTTATCATCAGAAGAGCCCCG
Source organism: Methyloligellaceae bacterium (assembly GCA_050633205.1). Taxonomy (GTDB): domain Bacteria; phylum Pseudomonadota; class Alphaproteobacteria; order Rhizobiales; family CBDHHC01; genus CBDHHC01. Next base: position 18,062 of record JBOEGA010000020.1, read on the forward strand.
CCCCATAATAACCGGGCCGTGTAGTTTATCCTCAACGATACCTGGTTCAAAAGGAGGAGCATCCCATAAATCCAGAGGGTCAACAGGCTGAACATCGTAATGTCCGTAAAACAGAACATGGGGGCCAGACTGCCCACCATCTGGCACATACTGTCCGACAACCATCGGTTCGCCGGTAGTTTCCATCACACTGGTTTCAAAACCAGTTTCCTTCAACATATCAGCGCAGTAATTTGCTGCCTTAACACAATCATCATGATGCGCAGGATTTGTTGAAATACTGGGAATACGCATTAGTTCAAACACACGTTCCAGTGCTTCATCAGTCGTATCATCCAGTTTTTGTAGGACAGGTCCCAGAATATCAGTCATGCTATAACACCTCCGCATCAAACTTTACAGCAATCGAATTTAAACAGCTTATCATGTTTGAAATACCGCGGCTCTTAGCTAAAAAGAGATTTTCCCCAAAATCTTTCTTGATAAACTTGGTTGAGTATAAGCATGTAATATATCGAATTTATTGCAGTACTTACTCATAAAGCCATAGCACAGAAATAGTTTAGGACATAATCAGGGAATAGTAATATTGTGATATATTCAGTTTTTATATAAATTCAGCACTAAGAACAAGGGGAGTATTAATGGGCGTAGCTAGTGCTGTTGAATTGACTGTTGATCAACTTCTTACCGATTATTCCAAAAAACGTAAAATAACAGATGAGAATAAGCCCACGCTTTTCTCCCTTTATGCAGTCGATAATGTCGTTTTATCCTGCGTAAGAAATGCCTATGACGTCTGGGATGTATTTGTTGATGGTCAGAATGATACCGGTATTGATGGTGTCGCTGTTACACTAAATGACCAGTTGATAACAAGTATAGAACAGGCTGAGAAAATAATCTCGTCAGAGCGCGAGTGCCGCACAAAATTTGTTTTCATTCAGGCAACCATGGATCGTGAGTTCAAAAAGCAGAAAATGACTGCTTTTACTTATGGTGTCTGGAGTTTCTTTAAAAATGAAGATCTGGGGCCGCAGAATGACAGATTGTTAAAAGTCGTCCAGCTCAAGGACCAGATTCTGCAGATGATTGAGGAAAAGGGCTTTGGGCGTCCCGAGATTGAATTATATTATGTCTCCAATGGCCAGTGGACCGGAGATGAGGTACTGAAAGGTGCCATACGTGGATCAACGGACCTCGTCAACGAAAATAACAGGTTTCGCCGTGTAGAGTTTATTCCCCTTGATTTTCGTAATATTCTGGATATGCGCAGGACACTGGTCCGTCGTAATGAAGGAAAGTTGCATACCTATGGCTTAAGCGAGATGCCGGGGATGCCAGGGGTAAGAAAAGCATTTCTTGGTACAGTCATGGCGGAAGACCTGATTTCTCTTATCCGCCACCCCGTACTCAATCGTGTGGACCGCAATGTCTTTCTGGAAAATGTTCGCGGATTTCAGGGGAAAGACAATTTTGTAAATGCAGGCATCAATGAAACTCTGAAGCGCCCTGACTCCAGCCTGTTTCCTCTTTTGAATAATGGTATTACCATTGTATGTCGTGGACACGAAGAGAGCGGACCCAGACTAAGCATCTTTGACTATCAGATTGTCAACGGCTGCCAGACGTCTACAATTCTGTTTGAGAACAGTGAAGCACTTGAGGGCCAGGATATTCTGGTACCTGCAAAGATTGTTGTTACCCGAAATGAAGATATTATCAGCCGTATTATTCGGGGAAGTAACAGTCAGACAACAGTTACAGATGAGCACATATTAAGCCTTCACCCTTTCAACAGAAGACTGGCAGAATATTATCGCGCTATCACCATAGGAAATGGTCGCGAACGGATATATTATGATATCAGGCAGGGGGAATTTGGCAGTAACCCTCAGCTGGATCCAACACGTATCATTACAATCAGAGAGCAGATACAGAACTTTGCTTCGATGTTTCTGCGTCGCCCATATGATGCAGTAGATCGCCTTAAAACTTTGCGCGATAGCATTCCTGATCATATTTTCAATCCTGACCATGCGCTGGATCCCTATTATACATCCTCTCTTGCAATGCACCGCTTTCATGCATTAAGGCGCGATAAACTCATAGAGCCTGAGTTCGAAAACTTCCGTTTCCAGTTGCTCTATATTCTCCGCCATATACTACTGCCCAGAGAGCTTAACCTGAGTAGCTGGCGGGCTGCACCTATCCTTTGCAATGAAATGAATAACAAACTGTGCGACCCTGAAGCGTCTGCCAGATATTACCTGAAGGCATGCGAAATCATTAAAAATACAGCAAAAGAAGTTTTTCACGAAGATGCTTTACCAAGAGAGTTGGCAGCAAGACATTCCTTTACAGATGCTTTGCAGCAAAGACTGAAAAGTAAAAACTACGGGAGTTAAACTGCACATTAGGGTCAGAGCCCTGGAAAGAAACCAGAAACGGATAAATACATGCATCCCAGAAACAACGCGGCGAGTGCACCTGTATTAAGTAAAAAAAAGGCCTTACAAAAATTAAGAAAAGCGAGACAATTAAAAACAGACAATATTGAAGCTGTTAAAATTTTTGAAGAAGTCCTGGATATTTATCCGGAACTCCCCGAAGCGGTCTCAGGTCTTGCTTTGATTTATGTGCATCAGGGACGGTTTGAAAAAGCTTATCCTCTTGTACAAAAGGCCGTTAAGCTTGCTCCTGAAGCTGGTCTTTCTTGGTATCTTATGGGCACCTGTCTTCACAGGCAGTATAAATGCGATGCTGCAATAGCTGCATTTGAAAGTGCAGAAAAAGTCGGTCATAAAACAGCAATACTATTTTCTGAGAAAGCAATGTGTCTGACAAAGCTCAACCGTTTTGAAGAAGCACAGATAACCATAGATCATGCACTGTTAACAGAACCCGGCTCTTCAAATGTTCTGCAGGTAAAAGCAGCAATACACGAAATGAAAGGGGAAGTTGATAAGGCTAAGGATTGCTATGAGCGCGTCTTGAAACAGCATCCGGGAGAGCCGACAATTCTGTTCCGTTTAAGTGATATGAAGCGTCTCTCTCAGGAGAATTTCGAGCAATGCGATATTGCACATGACATCTTTCAGAATAGGTCCCTGACACCTGAGCAAATATCTCTACTATTGTTTGCACGTGCTAAAGAAGAAGAGCGTCGGGGAAATTATGATACTGCATTTTCTCTTTACGTACAGGCCAACAAACTAATTCATGAGGCATACCCCCTTAATCGGGATAATATTACTGCCAGAACCAACGTACATATCAGGGCATTCACCAGAGAATTATTCGAAAACTTCGCCCCCTTCGGTTCTAAAAGTAAAAAACCGGTATTTATAGTTGGAATGCCACGATCTGGCACGACACTGGTTGAGCAGATACTCTCTTCTCATCCTGACATAATTGCTGCTGGTGAAATTGAATGCATCGGCGGAATCGAAAAAAAACTTATGAAACTCTCCGGAGAAATGGGTAGTCCCTATCCATATAGCTTTTCTAAAATAGATCCGGGAAGTTTAAAAAACTTTGCAAGGCATTACACGCAATATGTTGCCCGGTATGTTTCCGAAAGTAGCAAACATATTACTGATAAAATGCCGACCAATTTCTTAAACCTGGGACTCATTCATCTTATTTTTCCAAATGCAAAAATCATTCATATCAAAAGAAACCCTCTTGATACCGGTCTGTCCTGTTTTTTCAAAAAATTCCACGACTCTGTAAACCTGTCCTTCGCTTTCAATCTCGAAGATATAGGCTTCTTTTATAATGAGTATGAAAGGTTGATGGCGCATTGGCAAAGCCTGATGCCTGAAGCCATTTTTGATGTGCAGTATGAAGATCTGGTAGAGAATCAGGAGAGTGTTGTACGTAACCTGCTCAAGCATCTGGAATTGGAATGGAATGACAATTGCCTGGAGTTCTATAACAATACCCGGGGAGTTACTACGGCGAGCATGCATCAGGTACGACAACCCATATATAAAAAGGCCATAGGTAACTGGCAGCGCTATGAGAAACATCTGGGAGCGCTAATTGAAATTCTGGAGAAATAGTCTTCCATATTTTTTGAATGATAATTTAAAATTAAAAGTAATTGTCGCATTATTGAAACAAACAGTAACTACAAGAAAAGTAGCCACAAAAAAACCCGGCATGATTAGCCGGGTTTGAAAGTCTTGGAAGAGTATTAACCTTCGAAGAAGTGCAGAACTAAGCTGCTTTTTCCTGTTCGGTTTCAGTTTGCTCTGTCTGCTCAAGGTCTGCCTTACGTGTTGTACGGGCAGTTTTTGAAAGTGTATCAGTTACTTTCTGAACAGCTATACCTTCCTCAATATTCTCAATAGCAGCAATTTCTCTTGCCATGCGGTCAAGAGCAGCTTCATAAAGCTGGCGCTCTGAGTAGGATTGCTCAGGCTGAGTTTCAGAACGATAAAGGTCACGAACAACTTCAGCGATAGAAACTAGGTCGCCAGAGTTGATCTTGGCCTCATATTCCTGAGCACGACGGCTCCACATCGTGCGTTTCACACGTGCTTTACCTTTTAGTGTTGTCATAGCTTTTTTGACAATGTCTTCTTCAGACAATTTGCGCATGCCTACGCTGTCAAAGTTGGATGTTGGTACGCGCAGAGTCATTTTATCCTGTTCGAAGTGGATTACGAACAGTTCCAGCTTAAGTCCAGCAATCTCTTCTTCCTCAATAGCCAGGATTTTGCCTACGCCATGAGAAGGATATACGATGTATTCGCTGGTGCGAAAACCATTTCTTTGTTGAGCTTTTTTCTTAGCAGCCATACTCTTGTCCCAAATTTAGTTCATTTAAGGCGATGCAATCTGTATACTGGGACTCTTTGCCGCAGAGAGTCTCAATAGCGCGTCACTATCGCGGGTCAATGGATAGATCACCCGGAGGGCAATCATGCGGGAAGGAATATTTATTCCCCTACCGCCCCTAAAGTATCGTCTAGTTGCGTCTATACGCGATGAACTGTTATAGTTCTAACGCGGCACGAACACGTAGCAATCGTAGCAAAAAACAGACCAGTTATTATTGGTCGCGAAAATGCGTGTCACTAAAGCGAAAAAAAGCCACCTTATGTAATCATAAGGACGGCTGTTACTTCAACATTTCGTTCATACATGTGCCACTGAAGGACAGAAGGTAACATAAAATTTGCTTTTTAGAAAGTAGATAATATGTGAATTTTGCCTATGTGTATTAAATTGTCCACGCTTTTAGGTGGTAGGGTTAACAACCCAACCACTAAAAAATGCATTATATATCAAATATATCCGACATAAGAGCGAATCGCTGGCATCTCTTCAGGAGATTAATCAGTCGCCGGTGCCTGGCTTCTCAGAGAAATATTTCTCGAGTTTGCCTTCTTCTTTACCGTACTTCTCATGTTCCGGGTCTGGATCTTTCCGGACCGTAATATTAGGCCAGACTTCAGCATATTTCTTATTAAGCTCAATCCAGCTTTCAAGGCCGGGCTCTGTATCAGCTTTAATCGCTTCAATAGGGCACTCAGGCTCACACACACCACAATCGATACATCCATCAGGGTCGATAACCAGCATATTCTCACCCTCGTAGAAGCAGTCTACAGGGCATACCTCCACACAGTCGGTATATTTACATTTGATGCAGGCATCCAAGACAACGTATGTCATATCCCATTCTCCACGCCCGGCATTCCGGCCGCATTCTTTACTTAACGGTGTTGGTGATCTTTAGAATTTATGCAATCCGATGATTACAACATATACTCAAGGCGTATTCCCTATAATATAACGCTAAAAAGTACAAGTAGGGCGCAGCACAAAAAGAGACATGTAATATGTAGCATTTAGAGAGAAGGGCTACATAATAAAGCCGATCTATGAAATATTATTCCTGAAATTGTCTTTATCAGAAATAATATTTCTCAATATCATGTTCGCTGTCCGAATATGGCATTTTTTAGCTTTAATGAACTTAAATGCGACAAGACGTCTTGATTAGGGGCGATCGCCAAGTTCTGTATATATTCTGGCAAATGGCTCACCCTTTTTTACTCTTTCTATCAGTTCATTAACCCCGGCCTGACCAGCCTTGTCGAACCAGTTTTTTACAACCCTGTATGAAGGAGCATAAACTTTTTTGCCTTCCGCAATAGCATTTTGCCATTGAATACGGGATTTCAGCGCCTGAACATTCAGTTCTGTCATCTCGCCATCTTTAGGCTCTCCTGTATAACGGGCATCCTTTGAAACCAGTACAGCAAGCCCTTCATCAAACCAGGCGGGAATAGCGCTGCTGGCACGAGATCCCCCTACCTTAAGTTTAAGCTCCAGGTGACTGAGCGAGTGTCCCATGGCGGAAACATTAAGGCTGCGCGGAGAAAAGTTGATCGCAGTCTGCGCCAGCACCTGCCATCTTTCCTTGCCGCCTCCGAGGCTCCTGAACTTTAATTCATCATTACACGCAAATATAATAGGTTTACTCTGAATAGGCCCCAGAACGGCAGATACTCGTATTTGCGCAATATCGTAGTTTTCAACTATTTCCTTACGTTTCTGCCTGGAAACACCTGTCTGGATGTAAAAATTGTCAGAAACTTTTTCAAAACCAAAGCAGCCTGGGCAGATAAGAGCTGGATATATGGGGAATAAGTAACAAAAGACGCTCAATGTAAGCACAACAAGTACTGCCAGAGCGGTAAGGATACGGTATCGCATAGCTTCGTAACACTTTAATTTTAAATGTGAATCACCTTTTTACGATTCTTATGTGAAAATCACACTTTGGTCAGCCATTTTTGTAGCGGAAACAGGAAACTTCGTGTTTAATGGCGCCAACCGTTACATTTTAGTACCTACACAAGGACATCAATCTTCTTGACGTCCCTTTAAAGCCTGCTAAACACCCAGAACATGAGCACAGAAAAAGATACACCATTAGAGCTGATACGTAATTTCTCCATTGTCGCGCATATTGACCATGGAAAATCAACGCTGGCTGACAGACTGATACAATATTGCGGAGGCCTCACACAGCGTGAGATGACCGAGCAGGTCCTGGACTCGATGGATATCGAGCGGGAACGTGGAATCACCATTAAGGCACAGACTGTCTGCCTGAATTACGCAGCCGATGACGGAAATACATACCAGCTTAACCTGATGGACACGCCTGGTCACGTCGATTTCGCATATGAAGTCAGTCGTTCCCTTGCAGCTTGTGAAGGGTCTATTCTCATTGTCGACGCTTCACAGGGCGTTGAGGCTCAGACTCTTGCTAACGTGTATCAGGCACTCGATAACAACCATGAGTTGGTGCCTGTGCTCAATAAAATTGACTTGCCAGCCGCTGAGCCGGATCGTGTAAGAGCGCAAATTGAAGATGTTATTGGTCTGGATGCCTCTGATGCTGTGGAAGCATCTGCCAAAACCGGTATTGGCATCAAGGAAGTCCTCGAAGCAATCGTAACACGTTTGCCCCACCCAAAAGGAGATCCGGACAAGCCTCTGAAGGCCATGCTGGTTGATAGCTGGTATGACCCATATCTCGGTGTTGTTGTGCTTGTCCGCATTATTGATGGTCACCTGCGTAAAGGTCAGAAAATTAAGCTCATGTCTACAGGGGCAGTATATCCCGTGGATCGTGTAGGTGTATTCCGCCCTAAACAGGACCTTACTAATATACTGGGGCCAGGTGAAGTCGGTTTCTTTACAGCCGCAATCAAGGAAGTTGCAGATACTCGTGTTGGCGATACCGTAACTGAAGATAAGCGCCCCTGTACTGAAATTCTTGAGGGCTTCAAGGAAGCTCAGCCGGTTGTATTCTGTGGCCTGTTCCCGATAGACGCATCTGATTTTGAGAACCTGCGTGATTCCATGGGAAGGCTTCGGCTGAACGATGCCAGCTTCCAGTATGAGATGGAAACATCTGCAGCACTTGGTTTTGGTTTCCGTTGTGGTTTCCTGGGACTGTTGCATCTTGAAATTATCCGCGAACGTCTGGAACGCGAATTCAAAATTGACCTGATTACAACTGCTCCAAGCGTTGTCTACCATGTTTACATGACTGACGGCACAATGATTGAATTGCACAACCCGGCAGATATGCCTGAACCAGTACGTGTTGAGCGTATCGAAGAGCCCTGGATCACTGCGACAATTCTTGTTCCGGATGAATATCTGGGCGCTGTATTGAAGCTTTGCGAAGATCGTCGCGGCCGTCAGAAAGAACTGACCTACGCTGGCAGCCGTGCAATGGTAATCTATGAATTGCCGCTCAACGAGGTCGTCTTCGATTTCTATGACCGTCTTAAGTCTGTTACCAGAGGTTACGCTTCATTCGATTATCAGATGATTGGATATGAAACAAACAATCTGGTGAAGATGTCTGTGCTTGTGAACGCAGAACCTGTTGATGCATTATCAATGATGGTGCACCGGGATCGTGCTGAAGCACGGGGCAGGGCAATGTGCGAAAAGCTGAAAGAGCTTATTCCTCGTCACCTCTTTAAGATACCGATTCAGGCAGCTATTGGTGGTAAGGTAATCGCAAGGGAAACGCTTTCCGCAATGCGCAAGGATGTGACCGCAAAATGTTATGGTGGTGACATTACCCGTAAGCGTAAGCTTCTCGAGAAGCAGAAAGAGGGTAAAAAGAAAATGCGCCAGTTCGGTCGCGTGGAAATCCCTCAGGAAGCATTTATTGCTGCACTTAAAATGGATGATAACTAGAGTCAGGCCAGTTAATCTCCTGACCAGGTTCACTGAACTCTGTTCTGCCCGATAGAATAAGATTGCAATACAATCTTTATGCATATGCTGCTTCATTGGGCAGAGCTTGGTTACCTGCATGACTAGGTAGGGGAGCCGGTTTCTATTTCAAAAAAACAGATAATCAAGTAAAAACAAAGCAATACTATTGCAAAGTGATAGCTGGCATAGAACTTGAAATATAGTTAACGCAATGCCCTGACTGACCTGTTCTGAATGTCTGCCGGACTCATTCCTCTGTCTGCTATGCGTGACCAGAGTTACAGAACAGATCAGGTCAGGGCGCCCAGAATTAAGCACTCCCGATCAGGAGTTGTCCCTTCTCTGTTTCTCCGCTTTTGCAGCAACACCACAGTGTTTATTAATTCTTCTCTGCTATCAATCTACAAAAATAACATCGGTTACGATGAGACCTGTACAGGTTTGCACAGCAAGGGGCTTCAATAACTGGCGGATTAAGTTTGAGTTAAGGAATTACATATGACCCCTGAGCAGATACAGCTTGTACAAGATAGTTTTAAGAAGGTAGAGCCCATTGCAATGAAGGCCGCAGATCTGTTCTACGGCAGGCTTTTCGAAATTGCCCCCGAGGTTCGTTCTCTCTTTCCGGAAGAGCTGAGTGAGCAGAAAGGTAAGCTTATGAGTATGCTTGCTACTGCAGTCAGAAACCTTCATCAGGTGGAACAGATTGTTCCGGCAGTACAGGAACTGGGAAGGCGCCACGTTGGTTATAATGTCACAAGCGAACATTATAAATCTGTTGGTGCTGCATTAATCTGGACATTGGAGCAGGGGCTTGGAGACAGTTTTACTCCGGATGTGCGGGATGCATGGCTGGAAACCTATGGAACTCTGGCAGGGGTAATGACTCAGGCAGCAGCAGAGGCAGCCTGAGTATAAAAGAATTACTTCCGCTTTCTCCTCTTTTTAGGAGGAGCTTTTGAAGGAGGCGGGGCTACAGGAGTTGTAGCTATCGTCTTCTTTATAAGATCATAGAGATCCTGTCCGGGAATCCCTTTAGCCTGCATGCTCTTAATCCATTCATCTCTGGTTGGATTTGCTGCTTTTCTCACAAAGTCGGCAAGATCTTCTTCAGGAAAGACAACTTTTTCAATCTTGTTCTTTTTCAGAACTGCTTCAAATTTTTTGTTTTGAATGAACTTGTATTTTTTTAGATAATGGGTCAGTGCCGGAGTAACTGAGTCCAGAAGAATTTTTTTATGTTCTTCAGACAGTTTCCCAAAAGCATCTTTATTGATTACAACCGGACAGTTGATTGTTCCTGGGTTCAGGTTGCTGGTCCACCATTTGGCTTCTTTCAGGGTGCCATAAAACAAATGAGCATGTTCAGCAAATGCTGCAGATGTTACAACTCCTGTTTTAATTGAATTTGTAACCTGTGTTGGTTCCAGGGGTTTTGCAGTTGCTCCAAGTGCTTTAAATGCTTTGGCAATTCCCCCGGTAGCACGTATATCAGCATTTCTGAAGTCAAGAATACGCTTTATCGGTTTGCCAACGCCTGCAATATTATATTGAGGTAATGGGCTGGGCATCAGGAGCAGTGCATTCCAGCGGGCAAGATCTCTTTTGACTGACGGGTGATCATAGACAGCCTGTGATACTCTGATTTCCTGTTCAAGAGTGCTGACACCCAGAAATGGAAGCTCAAGAACATTCAGGGTCGGAATTTTATCGCGGTGATATCCCACGCAGAATTGCGCCATCTCAAAAGCACCGATAGAAATACCATCCAGATTCTCTTTGCTTTTGGAAAGTTTTTCATCGTAATGCAGCTTAATTTTAAAGGTGCCTTTGGTTTTCTTGCTGACCAGCTTTGAGAGCATTTCAATATGCTCTGTAAAAACGCGTGGCTTTCCCCAAAGTGATACGTTCCATTCAACTGCCGCCATTGACTCAACAGATGTCAAAGTTAAAGCCGTTAAAGCAAGTGCGATAGTTTTGAATTTTAGGCGCATATGTTCCTCCCATATCACCCGGATTTTTACATACAACAAATCTCTATACTGAATAATGTGCTTAATGTGGCAGTATCCTGCATTCATTCAGGTTATTTATCAAGAGTATGAAGTTGAGCATGGGGTATGAATATGAATGTTAAGTGTAAAATATAACCTAATTACAATAAGTTAATAACATTTTCACGACATTTCATTTTATCATGAAGGGCTGTCATCCTGTCTCATAATTCCAAGTCTGGCCATTTTACTGTTCAATGTGCGGCGTGGAACGTCAAGCTCCTCAATAACAAGAGATATCTTTCCACCATGCCTGCGGATTGAATTTTGTATGATCTGACGCTCAAAATGATGAAGCTGTTCTTCGAGACTGGCACTCTCTGACAGGGTTTGATTGGATTGGTCTATAGTGGTCATGGCAGCTGTTAGCCTGTCATTTTCAGGAAGGTCATTAAGAACCATTCGCTCTGCCACATTTCTTAGCTCACGAACATTTCCAGGCCAGTTATGCGCCATAAGTCCGGCAAGCTCTGTACTGGTTAAAAATTGTGTGGGACGATCATAGGTATCAGAGGCTATATCTGCAAAGCAGCGAAACAGTACCGGAATATCTTCTCTGCGTTCTCTAAGGGGAGGCAATCTCAATTCCACGGTATTAATGCGGTAGTAGAGATCCGCCCGGAGTCTGGACTGCTCAATAGCAATTTTAGGCTCTTCATTCGCAGCACTGATCAATCTGAAATTAGTTTTAACAGTTTTGCTGGCACCCAGCGGAAGGACTTCACTTTCCTGAAGTGCACGAAGCAGCTTGGCCTGCAGGCCGATAGGCATACTGACAATTTCATCCAGGAACAGTGTGCCGGATTCAGCCCGTACCATACTGCCCACATGATTTTGGTAAGCACCGGTAAAAGAACCGCGCTCATGTCCGAATAATTCACTTTCGGCGGTTGTTTCAGGTATAGCAGCCCCATTAATAGCAACAAAAGGACCATTGGAAGACTGGCTGAGGTCATGCAGACATTTGGCTGCTACTTCTTTACCTGTCCCTGTCTCTCCCAGAAGCAATACATTTGCATTTGTTGGCGCAATGCTGGCTATCTGGTCTCTCAGCCTTTTAATCGGATCACTGACACCTATAAGTCTGCCGGCCAGCTTGTCATAGGCGTCAATCTGGTGACGAAGAGACCTGTTCTCCAGAATAAGACGACGTTTCTCAATTCCACGCTTTACAGCTTCAATAAGTCTTTCCGGTTCAAAAGGCTTTTCAATAAAGTCATAAGCACCCAGTTGCATGGCTTTCACAGCCATATCAATATCCCCATGGCCGGTTATCAGGATAACAGGCAGGTCCGGATCAATCTGCTTCACTCTGGAAAGTAGTTCTACTCCACTGATGCCTGGCATTTTGACATCCGTTACGATCATCCCGTCATGATCCTTTGGCAGAACATTCAGCATATCCATGGCGTTAGAGAAGTCCTCAACAGCCATTCCCTCCAGTTCCAGTCCCTGGCGCATGGAAGCTCGTACCAGACCTTCATCATCGATTAGAAATATTTTCGGAGTTGTCATGTCATACCTATATCGCTACGGCTTGTTCGGCTTCCACTGATTTGGGAATAGGAAGTCTGATCTCAAAACAGGCTCCTCCCCCAACTATATTCATTATACTAAGCTGACCATCAAAATGTTCTATAATTCTTTTGGAAATAGCCAGCCCCAGACCGATCCCCTTGCCCGCAGACTTTGTTGTGTAAAAGGGTTCAAATATATGAGAAATCTGAGCCTCTGGAATACCACTGCCAGTATCCGTCACAGAAATATAAATACAATCAGGTTCTGTCGAAGTGCTGATGGTCAGTAGTTTCGTGTCACTGTTTTGCATCGCATCGATTGCATTCTGCGACAGATTCACGATAACCTGCTCAAGACGGCCGGAATCTGCCTCTACAATTTGAGGTTCAGGACCTAATTCCAGAACCAGCTCACAGCCGCTTGCGTCCAGTTGGCGCTGGAACAGCTTGAGCCCTTCCTGAATTACCTTGCGAACATCAAACTGCTGAAGCTTGATCGGTTCTTTTCGGGCAAATGCTTTCAACTGCTCAGTAATACGCCTCATTCGGTCGGCAAGAGATTCCATTTCTCTTAAAATAGGCAATATTTCATCAACAGACTTCTGTCCCATCAACAACTTGCGAGCATTAAACATGGACATCTTCATGCCTGTAATGGGCTGGTTAATCTCGTGAGCCATTGCCGCCGCCATATGTCCAAGAGCAGAGACTTTTCCGGATTCAATCAGCTGTTCCTGAATGGCCTGCACTTCTTTTTCCGCCCTTTTTCTCTCGACAATTTCCAGCTCAAGCTTTCTGTTGGCAGCTTTTAACTCCTCAGCAGCTTTAATAATAGCGCTGTGTTTCTGGCGCTGTCGTCTCTGCCACCGCAGCAAAACCAGAAGTAAAACCAGAACTCCGCATATGGTTGCTATCAGAGTTGATACCCATATACGCTCGGTTACCATATCTTCAGGTGATAGATAATAGATCTTCCACCCAAAGTTATTAAGTGCCTTAAAGTGAAAATAGTATTTTTTTTCTCCGATAATCAGGGCATTGGTACCATTTTCGTTTAATTCCGTAGAAGTCAGCGGTAATAGCTTCTGGCCCTTGTAGCGCCTGCGTTTATGCGCTTCTTCCAGTGAATCTTTTGGTAGCTGGGTAAGAGTTCGGTATATCCAGTTTTTATTACTGGCCATAACCGCAACGCCATATTCGTCAGCAACGATTACAGATTCAGTCCCCTTAAGCCATTGATCCTGCAAAGGTGTCAGGTCTGCTTTCGTCGCCGCCACACCAATAATCTTGTCATTCATGTAAATTGGAGCAGACAGAAAATATTCCGGTTTTCCGGCAGTATATTCAATAGAGAAATATCGCCCCTTAAAACCAAATATAGCATCAAGGAAGTAAGGCCGTGTACTGAATTTCTTTCCGATTATCGTATTAGGTTTATTCCAGTCATCTGCTGCAATCGTTTCTCCATCTTTATCGAGAATATAAATTGATGCTGTCAGGGATTCTTCCTGCAGTTCTTTCAGAAACGAATTTGCCAGAAATCTCTGAATAGTGACTTCCTGCAGACTTTTCTTTTTATTTTTATAGTCAGCCCAGGTAGAGAGCAGTTTTATAATACGCCCCTCATGAGCGACCACATAGGGAATAACACGGTGATTGGCCAGAGCACCTGAGAAGATGCCACCATAAAGCTCAACACGCTGCTGCGCAGTCTGCTGCATCGTATTATAGCTCCATAGCCATGCCCAGTAGGCCATGGCTATCGACAGCAAAACTGTAAAGGCAAGGCATGTTAAAATCAGTTTGCGGGTGCCAAATTTTGAGTCGTCGGTGCTGATAGTCTTAACCCTGTTTTGTTTACGCGTTAAATTATTAGCTTCAGTATCTGCATTCGCCGGGATATTAAAATAAAGAAGATCAGTGATCGCGGATCAGGAGAAATTGTTTCCCGGTCGCAAAAAAGACTTGCAGGAGAAAACTGCTTCTTAAACCTGAGGATAATCCGCAGGATATGCCATAATTCCGATACTACTTTAATAACCCGGCCAAATTCGTTTTTTGATATTTCATTATTGCTCTAAGTTTATAACAAAAAAAGACTTTTCGTCTACAATTACCGAACTTCAAATCTTGGAAGGATGTACTGGAAAGAATATATCTGGAATAGATAACACCCGATAATGAAGAACAATGAATAACGGGTTATGGTAACTTCAGGATAGCCTTGAAAACTACATGGTTGATATTATTGTCAGAAATTTATTCATTGGGGGGCTGAACTGAATTTCTGACAAATATCACTATCTTCTGGCAACTTTATTTGGCTTGTAAAAAAAATTATGCTTTTGGTTCAAAAACCATAGCAAGGCCATTGATACAATGCCTTTTGCCCAGAGGTTTAGGCCCATCTTCGAAAATATGACCAAGGTGGCCACCACAGCGACGACAATGTGCTTCAGTGCGTGTTATAAACAGAGTATTGTCTTCTTTGGTGCCAAGGGCATTTTCAATTGCCTGGGTAAAGCTCGGCCATCCTGTTTTGCTATCATATTTATGCTCGGATTTGTAAAGTGGCAGCTTGCAACCCGCACAGGCATAAATTCCTTCACGTTTTTCTTTCAGAAGAGGGCTTGTTCCGGCGCGTTCCGTTGCATGTTTGCGTAACACTGCGAACTGGTCAGGGGACAGAATAGATTTCCATTCATCTTCAGTCTTGGTGATCTCAAAGACTTTGCCTGATTTGCTGCCCAGTGCAGCCCCGGAAAAAGAAAGTGTTCCGGATACAGCAGATGCTCCAAGTACCGCAGAGGTAGCAAAAATCAGATTTCTCCGGTTTATCATAATATGTCCTTTGAATATAAGTGTTTGTAAACTCACCTCACGATATGAGGATCGTGAGGTGATAAGGGAGAAATATCAACAGAGCTTATTTAGGCAATAGCACTGTATCAACTACGTGGATCACACCGTTAGACTGTTTAACGTCAGCGATCGTAACTTTGGAAATGCCACCTTGCTCATCTGTAAGAAAGATGCTGTCGCCTCTCAGAGATACAGTAAGAGTATCACCGGAAACTGTTTTTACCGGGTGTCTTCCGCCATCATCAGCAACCATTTGCTTGATTGCATCACTCAATGCATTAGCGCCTACAACATGGTATGTAAGGATTTTTACAAGCTTGGCTTTGTTTTCAGGCTTCAAAAGAGCTTCAACTGTACCTTTTGGAAGTTTGGCAAAAGCATCGTTAGTTGGAGCGAAAACCATGAAAGGACCTTTACCCTGCAAAGTCTTTACAAGGCCGGCTGCTTTAACAGCTGCAACCAAAGTAGTATGGTCTTTTGAGTTCACAGCGTTTTCAATGATGTTTTTTGATGGGAACATCGGTGCTCCACCAACTGTTACTGTTTTCTCAGCTGCGCTTGCAGTTGTAGCAGCTGTGAAGCTAAGTGAAGTACCTGCAAGACCAATTGCCAGTGCAGCGATTGCTAGTGTGCGAATTTTCATTAGTGAAATCTCCATCGTTGTGTTTTTTTACCCGGGGTAGTTGCCGGGCTTGATGGGAGTTACGCAGCGTTCGCAAAAAGGTTTCAAAAAAATCTGTTATTAAGCATATGTATTTGTTACTAGTGCATATTGCTCTGGTAGAAAGGGCTGGGGTTTTACCCCTGATCTTATTATAGTTGTCCTACATTTAGGTGGTAGAGAATTAATAAATGGAAAATGTTCCGGCCAATGTGGATCTGAGTTTTCTCGTTATACGTGTAGGGAAAGGGGACAGATCCGCCTTTGCAAATCTGTATGACCGCACAAGCGCGAAACTTTTCGGCGTAATCTGTCGTATCTTGAAAAAGCGTGAACTGGCGGAGGAAGCTTTGCAGGATACTTATGTCAAAATATGGGAGCAGGCGGGTCGTTTTGATCCCTCTTTGGCATCACCAATAACCTGGATGGCTACCATAGCCCGCAACCGCGCTATAGATATAGGACGCCAAAGGCAGGAAAAAATATCAGCAACTGCCGAGGAAATAGATGAAGATCTGCCTTCTGGAGTTGCCGATCCTTTGTCGTCCGCCCTGCAGAATGATGAAATGCGTAGATTAACAGGTTGTTTAGGAGAATTAACCGAAGATAAACGCGATATGATTGTACTGGCCTATTATGAAGGCTGGAGCAGGGAGGAATTGGGTAGCAAATTCGAGAAGCCGGTGAATACAATAAAAACAATACTTAGACGGAGCCTGGCGTTGTTAAAGGAGTGTCTCAATGGCCGTTGACACAGAAAATGATCGCGAAGGTCTCGCCGCTGAGTATGCGTTGGGGACGCTGAACCCCGCTGAAAAAAGAGAAGCAGAGCGTCTGATAGAAGCGGATACTTCTTTTGCACAGTTGGCATGGCGCTGGCAGCACCAGTTATCACCGATGCTGGATGCAATTCCTCCAATAGCACCGCCTCCAGGGGCATTTGAAGAAATTATGCGGGAAATCGGAGACAGGCCGCAACCGCAGACTTATGATTTCAGTAATGTTGATACATTGTCACGGACTGTTCGCTTCTGGAAACGCACAGCAATTGCTGCAAGTTTCATAGTTGTTGCCCTTGCATCCACTATTGTTGGGCGCGAGTTAACAAGACCGGCAGAAACTGGCGGCAGCTTCGTTGCTGTCCTTGAAGGTGGTAACAGAACCCCTGCATTCGTTGCTTCAGTTGATCTTAAGAAGAAAGTTGTGCACGTCGTACAGCTTGCAAACGCACCTGAGCAAAACCACAGTTACGAACTTTGGGCTGTAGGCGGAAACCGTGCAGCACCGGAATCTCTGGGTGTTGTTGATGATGGGCAGAATATTGCAGCAACGCGACTGGGAGATTTACAACCCGCAGTGCTGACCAATACAACATTCGCTATCAGCCTGGAGCCTAAAGGTGGCTCGCCAAACGGCAAGCCAACTACGGTATTGTTTACAGGAAAGCTTGTTCCTCTTAGAAAAGACGACAAGTAGAAAAAAAACAGAGGAAGGTTAAAAACTTTAATCTTCCTCAAGCAGCCTGGCAGCAACCGGGTGCACATCATTGGTTCCGAGAATCCAGACATAAAGTTTGCCAGCAGCAAACATCGGATCAAACTCTCTTCCCAGTATATTATTACCAGCTCCGCAATCTGCCAGTGTCGGCATAATCAGACGGGCATTACTGGATATAAAGCATCTCTGTCCCATCATCCTGTCACCATTCTTCTGCCTCGCAATCGGGTTCATAAAACCCGCAATTTCGTTAGCAATAGGTGCTCTGGTGGGTTTATGTCTGAAGGTAATACCGTTCAGGGAGAAATGATCAGCCACTGTTGAACCAAGCTCACCAAAAAAGTCTGGTGCTTTTTCTGACATCACCCAGTAGCAGCAATAATATTTTTGCAGCTCGGAGATGCGTTGCAGGTTTTCATCATCCAGCTTCTGATCTGCCTTAAACCCTTTTGCAGCCCCGCCAAGAATAATAATGCGTTTGGCGTCATAATGTTGTGCCAGATCATGAATACGAATGAGTGTGGCACGTGTTTCGTGGGTATAAATAGAAATAGATGGATAGGAAATTTGCTCATCACTTTTAAGATGAGGGTCTGAAACTATTAATGTCTGTTCGGCAGGCCAGTATAGAGCGCCTGCAGTATCAGCAATAAAGGACTTTCCACACAGCAATATACGCGTGTTTGAGTTCTGCCATGAATTTGTTTTATCGAATTGCAAACCGTTTAAACTCATATTCCCACCTCCATCGAAGATGATCTTGAGCCTTCATTTGTTAAAATGTGGTAAATATCAAGTTATGAAAAAAAGTAAAGATTTATCTGTAAATCACTGATCTATTACAGTGTTTATGGTTAAGTACAACTAATTGCTATAGCCTTGCTGAGTGATATTGATACATTTTGATTTGTTTATTTCTGGTATCGCACATGAATAATGAGGTTTACTGACAATGAAAAACGATAAAAATCTGAATATTCTTCTCTACGCAGCAGTTGGAGATGCATGGGGAGCGTGCTTTGAATATGCACCGAAAACAATAATTGAACAGAAAAACGGAACATGGGAATATTTCTCCCACCATAAGCACGATATTGGCAATGGCAGATATACAGATGACCTGCAAATGCACCTGGCTGTTGCAGAAGCACTGGTCTCAGATAAAAGCCTGACCGCCGACAGATTTACTGAACTGTTCGTACATGCGTTTAAAAGAGACCCCAGAGAAGGGTATGCAGGCAGGTTTTACGAGTTTCTCCAGGCGGTAGAAAATGCAGAGGACTTTACCAGCAGGATCATCAATAACAGTGAGAAAAGTGGAGGTGCCATGCGTGCCCCATGTATCGGCATTTTGTCAGATCATGAAGACGTCATGAGAATATCAGGAACTCAGGCAGGTGTAACCCATAACACGGTCGCGGGAATAGCAGCAGCACAGGCTGCATCACTGATGTTACATTTCCTGCTGTATGATAAAGCAGACAGATCTCAACTCCCGGAAATGCTGAACTCCCATATACCGGTAGTGAACTGGTCAGATTATCCGGAAAAGAAAATTGGGCATCTGGGCATTGATAGTGTGAAGGCAGCTTTGAGAGCCATCGTTACCGAAAACTCTCTGACTGATATATTAACTGCTATAATACGGTGCGGAGGTGATACTGATACCGCTGCAACCATAGCAATGGCCGTTGGAAGCTGCGCCAAAGATATTGACCAGACCATACCGGATACATTACTGGATGATATGGAAGATGGAGCATACGGGAGAACATATATCATGGAAATGGATAGGAAACTGACAGAATTTGCTCGTAAACAGGGTGCTCCTGTTTGACGATATCATCCATAACAAACAAAAATATTCTTTTTGTTGCAGTCCCCATCATGTTCTCCAATATCACAACACCATTGATTGGTGTTGTTGATATGGCCGTCGTGGGCCAGTCTGCCGACCCTCATTTAATTGGTGCCGTCGCAATCGGCGCCCAGATCTTTACAATGATATTCTGGGCATTTGGTTTCCTTCGCATGGGAACAACAGGCTTTACAGCCCAGGCCGATGGTAAAGGGGATAAGATTGAAGTTTTCGCAATATTAATGCGGGCCCTGATCATTGCGGCAAGTGCCGGACTTCTCATATGGGTATTACAATGGCCGCTGTCGCAAATATCTTTCTATCTGATACCCGGTTCTGATCTGGTCGAAAATGCTGCAAAGACCTATTTCGATATCCGCGTCTGGAGTGCACCTGCAACCCTTGCAAATTATGCCATACTGGGTTGGTTTATCGGTCTGGGCAGAGCAGATATCGCTCTGGCTCTGCAACTGTTATTAAATGGTCTGAATATCGCCTTTGATGCCTGGTTTGTGCTGGGCTTTGACTGGGGGGTAACCGGTGTAGCCTACGGCACATTGCTTTCAGAAGTAATTGCAGTTGCCGCCGGACTGCTGGTTAGCTATCTGATAATAAGTCAGAAAAACCTGTCCGGCCTATGGGAGAGAGTCGTCAGCATAAAAGAAATGACACGAATGCTTGTTCTCAATAGCGACATCATGATCCGCACACTTTGTCTGCTGCTGGCCTTTGTCTTTTTAACCGCACAAAGTGCAGGCGTTGATGATAATACACTGGCTGCCAATTCCGTTTTATTAGGTCTGTTGAGTATTTCAGCATATTTTCTTGATGGCTTTGCCTATGCTGCTGAGCGCTTTGTTGGCCATTCAATAGGGGCGGGAAATAGAAAACAGTTTCGTCAGGCCATCATACTGTCAAGCCAGTGGGCTGTATTTATTTCTGTTCTGGTCTCTTTAACATTTGCTATCTTTGGCAAGCAGATAATAGCTGCAATTACCCCTGCCCAGAATGTCAGGGACATAGCAGAAACCTATCTGATATGGGCTGCAATGGCTCCGGTAGTCGGAGTCGCCTGCTTTCAACTGGATGGTATATTTATCGGTGCAACCCGGACCAAAGATATGCGGAATATGATGCTCCTCAGCCTGGGCATCTATTTTATAAGCTGGTATTTACTGGAACCAGTCTATGGCAATCATGGTCTCTGGGCAGCATTTATGCTTTTCTTTGTGGCAAGAGCCGTAACTTTGGCCTGGCGCTTGCCAGCGTTAGAGACAAGTTTAAGGTTTCGAACTGATAGCTAGTCAGGTTCTAGAGAATATCCAGGACTTTCTCAGGGGGGCGGCCAATAGCTGCTTTTTCACCATTAACAACGATAGGGCGTTCCATCAGGTTAGGATGGTGAACGATTGCATTAAGTAGCGCAGTGTCGTCAAGGCTTTCATCGCCCAGCTCAAGTTCTTTATAAATAGCCTCGTTCTTACGCATGATATCTCTGGCTGAAACATCAAGCATAAGTAGAATATCGGTCAATTCATCCACACTTGGCGGATTTTCAAGATATTCAATGACTTCAGGCTCAATGTCCTTGCTCTGCAGCAGTTTCAAAGTCGCCTTCGACTTTGTACATCTTGGATTATGGTAAATAGTAACCATTTTGGCACCTGTTATTATTCTGAGACCAATCCTCACGGGAACCCATCCCGCACAACCAGCCCCCCTGAAAACGGAGGTTATAAGGCTGTTCGCTATGAAAATTGGGCAAATTCTAGTTAATTCGGCTGTGTAAATAAGGGATCATCTGGGCAATATCAAGTTATTGCTCCATGGCTTCCTGCGGGTCTTTGACCCATAGCTCCGCATTTGACCCTGTAATCTCTGATATAGTGTTTAAACCATTTTCTTCCATATAGTCGATAAGATAACGTTTTATCTTTCGAACTAGACCCGGGCCTTTATAGACCAAACCGGTATAAATTTGAAGCAGAGACGCTCCTGCCTCAAGTTTGGCAACTGCTGCCTCCCCTGAATCTATACCACCCACACCAATTAAAGGTATTCTTCCCTTGGTCAGGCAATATACTTTAGCCAGCATATGTGTGGCAATCTCAAACAGTGGAGCTCCTGAGATACCGCCAGCCTGTCCGGCAAGCCCGCCTTCCTGAACTCCGTCTCTGGAAATCGTCGTATTCGATATAATTATGCCATCAACCGCGTTCTCAACCAGGCAGTCCACAATAACAGGTAACTCATGATCGAGAAGGTCTGGTGCCAGTTTCACAAAAATTGGCCTCCAGGGGTGCCCTCCTGACATCATGGCACTGCGGGTCTGCATAAACCATGATAACAGCTCATGTAAACGTTCAGGAGTCTGCAGATCTCTTAGCCCTGGCGTATTCGGAGAGGAAATATTGATTGTGAAATAATCAGCCAGATTACTGAAAAACTGCAACCCTTCAATATAGTCCTCATTCGGGTTCTGACTGTTTTTGTTTGCACCGATATTTATCCCGACTACACCTTTTCTTTCCAGATTATCAAGGCGGTCTTTCAGTGCAGTAAATCCGGCATTATTAAAGCCCATACGGTTCAATATAGCCTCATCCTGTGTCAGGCGAAACAGTCGTGGTTTCGGATTGCCATCCTGAGGGTGGGGGGTAACTGTGCCAACTTCAGTAAAACCAAAGCCCAGATCAAGAACCTGATTGGGAACCCGTCCGTCTTTATCGAAGCCTGCGGCCATGCCAAGAGGGTTAGGAAAGCGCATGCCAAAAATTGTTTGCGCAAGTTTAGGGTCTTCGGGTTGTTTCTGTGAAAGGTAAATACCTTTCTCCAGTAACTGTAAGGTAAGCTCATGAGCTGCTTCAGGAGGTAACAGGCGCAGCATTCGTGGCGCTATATCAAAGAGTGTTAGGTACATTTAGGTAATCTCGGGAAGATTGGAGATCAGGGTTTCTCACCCTCCAAAGCCCTGTCTACTGGCTTCACCCAAATAACCGCATCAAGCTGCAATTGTCCATACAGATGTGGAAACAAATCCCCATCTCTTGATGCTTCATACTTAAGATGTTCTTTTATTTTAGCTTCATCAACAGCAATGAGCAGAAGGTCCTGCTGTCCTTTAAAATGTTTTTCCAGTGTTCCCGGAACCTGCTCCCAGGTGGATAAATGAATAAATCCATCCCGCTCGTCATCAGAAGAGCCTGTATAAACTTCTCTTTCTGCAGCTTTATCCCATTCACTTTGCGAACAGATTTTATAAATTATCTCGGTCATTGAAATCCTCATATAAAATAACACCGTTATTCCTGACATAGAATAACGGTGTTTTTGTTTTTAAACTGAGATTTCTGCCAAAAACAATTTTATTTTTAGTATTTCTGCTGAGTTTTTCCCTGATGCTGTCTGGATCTCATAAGTTTTCTGGTAGCAGCCCAGTTATTACCATCCAGATTATCAGCCTCTTTTTCATTATCAGCAGACATTTTTTTCAGCTTTTGAGAACCATATTTATCTGCCGCAGATTTCAAATAAGCTGCATTGGAACTGAGAAGCCCACGTGCCTCTTCTACCTTACCTTCATCCCTGAGCTTAACAGCACGCTCATTTTCAATGACCGCTATTTGTGTCGCAACAGAAGTCATCACTGACTTGTTAGCACTGGCTTCCCAGTCCTTTTTGTCCTCAACAAGCTTAACCTGAACCGTAGAATGGTCAGATTTCTGCTCTTTACTCTTCATATCAAGGTAACGGATCCTGACCTCGGCAAGCTCAAGCTCCTCCTCAGAGAAATCCTCAGGTGCCTCAACTTCAAGAATAACTTCCTTCTGCTGTGAGCCATAGATCTGGTTCAGCCGGATACGAACACGGTTTTCATCAATTGTAACCTCTCTTCCCAGAGAGCGGAGTGGAATAACTCTGTTATGCAGGATCACTTCAATTTCCACATCCTGCGCAACAACTGATAATACATCTCCAAATTCATTATTAAATACAGCAACCAGATCATCCGCATTTTTAACAAATGCATGATTTCCGTCACTGTTAAATGCCAGCTTGGCCATCAGGTCTTCATTATACCCGAGCCCAAGGCCGATAGTCGTAATAGCAATACCGTCCTTAGCTGCTTTTCTTCCCAGCTCGGCAACCACATCAGGCTTGCTCGGGCCAACATTAGCCAGCCCGTCAGAAATCAGAATAACCCGGTTGACCTTGTTTTTATCCAGAAACTTACTAACTTCACGAATGCCGGTCTGCGTTCCTGCATATAGTGCAGTTGAACCACCCGGACGTATTTTCTCTATTCTCTCACTGATATAATCGCTGTCACCAACCTTGGTAGCCGGCACAATAACTTTAACCTGAGTGTCATAGGTAACGACAGATACGATATCTTCCGGCGAAAGCCGCCCGACTGCCATAATCGCGGCATCTTTGGCCCGTTCCATCTTGGCCCCTCCCATAGAGCCGGATTTATCAATAACTATGGTAATATTAACCGGAGGACGGTCTTCTGTCGTCGCAGGTTTCTCCCCCTCAAGGTGAATACGGATATAGGCTTTCTGCTTTTGATTTTTGAGAAGAACAGAATGTCCAGGCTCAGCTTTTACTTTAACTGTAGCCTGAGCTGAAATAGAAAAAAGTGGTGTCGCCAGTGCAAGCACACCCCAATAGGCAAAAAGAAATTTTGTAAACTGCATGCGTAACGCTCCCTTATGTCAGGCATGACCAACAAGAAAATCAAAATACGTCATTGATTGATCCCTATAGATAGTAACAATTTAAGGCAAAAACAGTTCTTTCCCTTGAGAACCTGTAAGCCAGTTCATCATGTATTAGTCGGTGTGACAGGAAATATTTGAAAATATTGGAAAAAATTAACCATATTGCTTCTTACTAAAAGAAGACAGAAAACATTGTCTTGTTTATAGAATTTTAAAGTAACAGTCCGATAAAGCTCTGGTGGAATAGTTGTATGTAGGTTGTGAATACTCTCAACCTTGAGTTTTAAGAGTGGTAGGTTATGTAAATGACAGTAAAACGCGATAAAAAACCTTTGCGCCGCAAGCGTAGACTTAAAGGAGCAGTTTCCGAACAGCAGCCTGCTGACGAAAATAAGCATGCTCATCAGGTTCAGGAAAACTCATTCTGTCATCAGTCCGCCAATTCCTGCGGGAATACCGACCGAACCTACGCAACTTCATCAGGTCAGGACATTAAGTCCGGAGGAGATACAATCCGGGATAGAGATTACGCATATACAGATGGATATGAAGATCGTATCAGAACTATTGCTGATGCAATTTCAGATGAGCTGACAGATATATACGGCGGCCCAGGATATCCCAATGCCGGAGACACAGTGCAGCAGGAAAAAGCTCTGCCGCCTGAAGTGCAGAATGAAATCCAGTCACTCTTGAACGCTGCAGCCAAGGTCGGTGACGTAATCCGTCATTTCCATGACGTAGCAAACAGAACCAACCTTTTTGCATTAAAAGTTACTGCTGATGCCATGAAGGCAGAAAAAGGCGGTGCAGATCTTGCTGTTCAGGTAAAAGATCTTGCCGACGAAACATATATTTCTGCGGAAAAAATCTATGCCTGCATGCATTCAATCCAGCAGAGTATAGTATCAATCGCAGACAACCGTTTTGATGATTACAAACACTTTCCCGTAAATGAAAGTGACTTTTTCCCGCTGGCCAGTCAGAGAGAAGAAGAAAACTACGAAGCCCTGGACGCAATCAGCCCACGCACTCTGAAGTCTCTGGTAAATGAACTGGATAAACTGAAGGCAGCAAATAATTCCGACCAGCATTACGAAGAGCTGGGAAATTTTGCTGACCAGTTAAGCGCAGAAATCAGAAATCTTAAGCATCAGCTTCAGACCGGATAAGAAAAAGGTCACCATAATCAATATGGTGACCCTTAATCATTTATATTGCAGGAGGCAGTATCAGATGCTGATAAAATGCTCCTGAACCTGCTCACTGACCAGCTTCAATTTAGTATCTTCAATATCACTCGTGACTGAAAAACTAAGCTTGCCATCAAACCAGAAGAAGCAGTTAAGCTTGTTTTTTGTCCAGAGCTTCATGGCTTTTCGTTTTGGTGTATCATTCTGTCCAACAAGTAAGGTGATACGTTTGCCATTCACATTTTCATACATAAACAAAACCGCCGGCTTGTCTTCATGAGGAACAATCCGTCCTCCCAAAAACTTGAACCCTGCAAATGTCAGCGCAGGAGGTGTTAGCGACCTGGCCATTCTTTCCTTAACAAGAGCCAGGAAATAACTTTGTTGCGGAGCTGCAAATTCAACCGGTTTACTCACATCACTGGCAAAAACCAGATGCGAGCTGATTGCATTCTGTGCAAATAATGGCCAGCTTTTCTCGGCTTTGGGGCCGCTCATATACAAACCGGTTCCGATTCCGGTGACCAGCAGAAGTATTGAGGCCGCCATATTTCTCCACGGTATCGTAAAGGATTTTTTCGGACGTGCCGATTTATTCAGAGTTTCCTGGATAGCATAGGGAATTGTCTCATCAAGAACCGGATCAAAAGCAGCTTTCAACTTTGCTTTCTGTTCTTTCCAGAGTTCTGTTTCCTGCTTCTGATCAGGATGTTGCCGCAACCATGTCTCGACTTCCCGGCCAGCTTCAACGTCAAGCTCGTTATCAACAAAAGCGTGAAGTGCTGTCTCTCTGATTGTATGCTCATCACTCATTTGCTTTGCCTCGCTGGTATATCCGAAGTTTCGCTCATAATAATCTTCAATCGGCTGCGAGCCCTGCTTAAACGGGACATAACAGTACCAATTGGAGTACCTATGATATTTGCGGCTTCTTCATAGCTAAGCTCTTCTATCGCAATTAAAACCAGAACCTCTCTTTGATCATCCGGTAATTGAGCAAGAGCTTTTGATATATCATGAACAATCACTGCCTGTTCCGCCTGAACCGGTTGTTGGGCAAAATTCTGCTCTGATACATCATCAATATTCATGTGCGGTCCGCGTCGTATATCCTGTCTCAATCCGTTAATGTACAAATTGCGCAAAATCGTATAGAGCCAGGTACGAATATTCCTTGTTTCATCATACAGGTGTAATCGCGTTAAAGCGCGTTCAATACAGTCCTGTACCAAATCATCTGATAACGTTGGGTTGCCCGTAAGTGCTCGCGCAAACCTACGCAAGTAAGGTACTTCCATAGCAACTCTAGATCGTAAATCCTGTTTATCCGAGCCCACTTATGTAACCTTTCCTACAAGTATACACATTACAGGTCGATTTTATTCCATGTTTCGGCATAATCCACCCATTAGAAATGCAAATTATTAATGTTTCAGCTCTTTTTTTTGCATAAATCCGAAAAAACAGGCCTATGTTCAGGAATGATTAATGTTACAGTCCAGAAGCAACAAATCTCATTCTGCTCTGATTCACGAGTATAATAACCGTTAGCCTGCCCCATGATTCTTAAGCGCTATGTTACCATTGAGATATGACAGCGCTAGCATTAATTTGGAAAATATAGTGCATGTTTATGGCATGTTGTATTAATTGGACATAATTTTTTTGGATTGCCGTAATTTTAAACATTCAGGCAACAAAATGCACCATTAAAGGCAGGAAAGTTTCTTAAATACAGATCCTGTGACTGGCGCAATCATATGACCAGTCTGTTTTGCCCCACAGTGATAGCTTCCTTGAGAAAGGTAACCAGAACTCTTTCACGAAAATCATGCTCGATAATGCGTGTCCCAAGTGCAATAGCCCCAACAAACCCCTCGACATGCCAGTGCCCGACAAAGGGAAGCTCAGGCAGGGAAACAGGTTTGAGATAGGGCCAGGGTGTTACATAGAAATAGGGCTCGCTGTAGAAATTATCTCCCGGAGACATGCCAACACCGATTATCGGAGTGAAATCCGGACTTGGGCTGCGAAGATGAATAAGAAATGCCATATCGAAATGATGTGGCCAGCACCTCACCATAGAGACATTAAGGGATTTTGCTGATAATTCCCGACCTACATTAAACAGTATCTTCTGAGCATCGCTATACCATAAACCAAGCTCCTGAAGTGCAATAGCAGAGTCTATAGTATCGTAAGGAGAGCCTGACTGAACCGGATGGTGCGGAATTTTATAAGGCAGCTCACGTTCCAGCTCTTCCGGATCAAGGTCAGTCTGGGCCAGTTGATCCTCGACCCATTCTCCGATTTCCTCATCAGTCTTGTCATCCAGATGAATTTCATGGCTGTATCCATCTGGATGAACGCAGAACAATACCAGCTCCGACATAACCAGCCCGAATGCTGTATTATTAGGCAGATAATGCGTCAGCATCGCCTGATCATTCTGGGACCAGGTCAGGCTGGTATGGCTGTCGTCAGGTTTTGCAGGAATATAGGATCGTGTAATACGCGCAAGCCATTGGGTTGCGCTATGGGCCTGTAGGCGGGCCTCAGTCAGAAGCCGGGGATCTGTTGACCCCGCCTGCATCATCATATTCCTGTTCATACGGCGATAGTTTCTTAATTAGTGTTATTGGGTACGAGATAGTGGATGCTAAAAAGATTTGCCTGATCTGTCCAATATTTTAATCGTTTCCAGCCTGCTGCCTCTGCAAGTGCACAGAAACTGTCAGTTGTATATTTATGTGAATTCTCTGTATGAATGGATTCTCCTTTTGTAAAGGAGAAATCCTGCCCGAGAATACTGGCATTCTGGTCAACGAGGCTTTCCAGGTGCATTTCTATGCGCTGGGCCTGTGAGTTATATATCGCTTTATGGCGAAAAGCCGAAACATCAATATCCCCTCCAAGCTCCCTGTTGATCCTGGCAAGGAGATTCAGGTTAAAGGCTGCTGTAACACCCTCGGCATCATCATAGGCAGGTATCAGGATATCGGGAGACTTCAGCAGGTCGACGCCAATAACTAGACCACTCTTGCTGCCCAGAATTTCTTTGGCGCTTTTTAAAAACTCTATCGCATCCTCAGGCACAAAGTTGCCAATAGTAGAACCCGGGAAAAAGCCCAGATGGTAATTTTCTTTTAAAAGCTCGGGTAAATCAAAAGGCTGCGTAAAGTCAGCATGAATTGGATTGATATCTATATCAGGAAAGCAGTCCTGCAGGTCATCTTTCGCGTCATCAAGTGCTGACGAGGAAATATCAATAGGGACATAGGAATGAACCTGATCAAGGGAATTTATAACATATTTGGTTTTTTTACTGGAGCCGGAACCAAATTCAATAAGCGCAACATTGCCTCCGGCAATAGTCGCAATTTCATCTGAGTATGTTTTTAATAAACTGATTTCAGTGCGTGTGGGGTAATATTCTTTCAGGTCAGTAATCTCTTCAAACAAAACCGAGCCTTTGTAGTCATATAGAAAACGGCTGGGGATAGCTTTATTTTTCTGCTGAAGGCCATTAATGACCTCCAGCGCAAACTCATCATCATGAGAGTTTATAGGTATAGTTATAGGGTCAGTTGAAATCTGCATATTGGGAAGCCTTTATTTTGATGGGGGGAGGGGGGTGAGCCTGACCCGGAGGAAATAATATCCGGATCAGGTAGGTTAGACACCTTTTGTCAGGAGCTTTCCGCCAGCCGGAGCCCTTTGAACTGCCAGCGTTCTTCAGGGCAGAAGAAATTGCGGTAGGTAGAGCGGATATGTCCGTCTGGCGTTGCACAGGAGCCGCCGCGCAGCACATATTTATTGCTCATAAACTTACCATTATATTCACCAACAGCGTCCGCTGTAGGTTGAAAGCCGGGGTAGGGTGTATATGGGCTTTGTGTCCATTCCCATACATCACCAAAAACTTGCAGCAGATCCTGATCCGCACCCGGAACTGCAGGTAAGGGGCGGATAGCCCCGGAACCAAGTGTATTGCCAGTAACCGGCACATTTCTGGCGGCAAGTTCCCATTCAAATTCTGTAGGAAGTCTCTTGCCAGCCCATTTGGAAAACGCATCGGCTTCATAGTAGCTTACATGCGCAACTGGTGCATTAGGATCAACAGGCTGCAGCCCGCGAAGAGACATCTTGAACCAGCTATCGTCTTTACGTTCCCAGTATAACGGTGTCTTCCAGCCTTCTGACTGCACAATAGACCAGCCGTCATCAAGCCAGAGCGAAACTGTATCGTAACCGCCATCTTCGATAAACTCCAGCCATTCGCCATTTGTTACCAGACGGTTAGCCAGTTTGTAGGGGGGCATATAGTGTTTGTGAACAGGTCCTTCCATATCATATGAGAAGCCTGTCCCGTCATAACCGATATCAACAAGTCCACCATCAAAACTTTTCCAGGATAGTTCAACAAATGACATGTCAACTTCACGTGGTGCGGGGTTTTTATAGGCAGGGCGCAGCGGATTGACTGCAAAAACTGTCAGTATATCCGTCAGTAAAAGCTCCTGGTGCTGTTGTTCATGGTTGATCCCGAGTGCAATTAACTCGGCAAGTTCAGCAGGAACATAATCTTCATACTGGTTGAGTAACTGATGTAGATGCTCATCAACATACAATCTGTAGTTGCGAACTTCCTGAGCTCCGGGACGTGTCAACAACCCTCTGATAGGACGGGGATGTCGCTCGCCAACAGAGTTATAGTATGAATTAAAACAATACTCAAAGTCCTCATTAAAACGGACATAACCCTTTAAATACCGGGATAGAATAAAAGCTTCAAAAAACCAGCTGGTATGAGCCAGGTGCCATTTTGTTGGACTTGCATATATAGCTGACTGAACTACCTGATCTTCATCACTTAAGGGAGCTGCAAGAGAAGAGGAGAGTTCTCTTGTTTGAAATAATTGTTTGCGGAAGGATTGGGCAGAATACTGAACTTTTTCAGCAGTCTTCTGTTCGGTTGGCATGTAAAACTCCATTTTAACAGCCGTTTCGATGAGGCACTATAACATTGGATGGACGTTAAATATATGATCCATCCGTAGCTAGTGCATATCAGGGTCTGACCTGATCAACTCATGAATATATTGACTGGTGAAGTTTTTACTACACTGCCTCACAGATTTGTTATCCGTTGACGTTGGAAATATTCGGGAGGGGGAATCCGAGAGCTTCAGCATCTGAAGCTCTCCAATAGACGATATAGAATTTATTTAGGTGCACGTTTGGCTAGAATACGCTGCAGTGTTCTGCGGTGCATGTTGAGGCGTCTCGCAGTTTCGGAAACATTTCTGTTGCATAGTTCGTAAACCCGCTGAATATGTTCCCACCGAACACGGTCTGCAGACATGGGATTTTCAGGAGGAGCAGCTTTCTCATTAGGATCAGCCATCAGAGCAGCATAAACATCATCCGCATCAGCAGGTTTTGCAAGATAGTCAATTGCACCCAACTTGATTGCAGTAACCGCAGTCGCGATATTTCCATAACCGGTCAGTACTACAACACGTGCATCCGGCTTGTGTTCATTAAGGGCTGCTACAAAGTCCAGACCATTACCATCTTCAAGTCTCATATCGACAACTGCATATGCAGGAAGAGTATGGCGGAGTGCATCCATAGCCTCTGAAATAGACTGTGCCATAGTCACGTTAAAACCACGTGTTTCCATCGCACGACCAAGACGATGTAAAAACGGCTTGTCGTCGTCTACAATAATAAGGTTTTTATCCCCCGTTAGCGTTGGTTCCTCGCCTGGGTTGTTCATATTATTCTCCAGATAATTATTGTACTAGGGGCTAAGCCCCTAAATGGCCTGCTGGCATTCTCAGCCTTAGGGCCCGAGCACATACTGATGTGCAATAAAGCGAAAATTCGCTTTTTTGTCGCTGATTAATGCTCATTACGGTTAAATCGCATTCAGGAATGCAGACCGTGAGTGCCTTGAATCAGTTTCTACCCCAAATTTCAGGCTTATTTTATTCTGATATTCAGAATTTATCAAATTACAGCTACAGGTTTGATTAACCGCCGCAATCTAATGCTGGTTTCAGGAACGTTTATTCCATTCCATATCAATTTCAGACCGCCGCCAGGTAACCTCTACTTTAGCGCCCGTATATGGCGCTTTTCTGTTAGAGAGCAAAATTTTCGCTCCGGAACGCTCTAAAAGCGTTTTAGCAATAAAATATCCTAAACCCAAGCCCTCTCGGTAGGAAATTTGCTCCCCGGCACGAAGTTTATGGGGTCTGGTTGTAACAAATGGCTCTCCCATTCGGTCCAGAACGTGAGTTGGAATACCCTCACCATCATCATAAATCTTGATAGTGATATATTCCTCATTCCATTGGGCAATGATAATTACCTCGGATTGGGCAAAATCAACGGCATTCTCAACAATATTACCCAGTCCATAGATAATGCCTGGATTTCTGGCGAGGACAGGCTCCTCCCGTGAGGCCTTGTCTGCATTTGTGGACGGGTTGGCGGATACCTTGACGCTTTTCTCAAAGACACGGTGTATCTCGACAACTTCCTCTATCAGGTGTGAAACCGGAAGATTGGCAAACATTTCATCTTCTTCGCCACCATTATGAGTAAGCGTCTGCAATATCTCCTTACAGCGGTCCGCCTGGGACTTAATCAGCTTGACGTCTTCATAATGGGGGCTTCCTTCCGGAAACTCCCGCTGCAGTTCCTTGGCAACCACGGTAATCGTACCAAGAGGTGTACCAAGCTCATGGGCTGCTGCTGCTGCCAGTCCGTCAAGTGCAGTAAGTCTCTGCTCTCTTGCCAGAACCATCTCGGTTGCGGTTAACGCATCTGACATCTGGCGGGTCTCATTGGCAATGCGCCACGAGTAAAAACTGGAAAATACAATGCCGCAAACCACAGATACCCATAAACCAACCTTATAAAGATCCGGCAGTTCCAGAGGACCTTCAGCCCCCCAGGGTAAAGGATACCCGGAAAAAGCAAGTATAACTGTGCTCACAACCGCAATAGCCCCAAGTGCCAGGGTATTATTAAGTGACTGGGTCGAAGCGGAAATTGTAACTGGCACAGCCATCAGGAAAATAAACGGATTCTGCAACCCGCCAGTCAGGTAAAGCAATGCTGCAAGCTGAATAATATCGTAACTCAAAACCGCAAAGGCATAATGGTTCCTGAGCCGGTGTGTTGACGATGGGTACTGAAAGCGAAGAACCACATTTAATGCAGCCGAAAATCCGACGATGGTCAGGCATACGGTAAGCGGCAATTCAAATTTCAGAACAAAATACACAAACAGTATCGAAAATAACTGTCCAAAAACTGCCAGCCAGCGAAGGCGGACAATTGTTCTTAATCTTAATCGTGAGGGTGACTGGGTGGCTGACATTGCTATTTATATGTTGTTTCAGATTTTTATATTGATATACAACAGCTTTAGGCGGGTGGCTATTCCTGTTGCGGCTCAATATTAATTTAATTTCCTATATCGGGGTGAAGATGAAAAGATTTGCATTGCTGGCAGTTATAAGTATTTGCTTTCTTCTTGGAGCAGCTATCGCCTGGTTAATTCACGCCCCACATATATCCAGGCCCTTGATACAGCAGAATGCAGAAGTAAAGATTGGAGGCTCTTTCAGTCTTGTTAACCATAAAGGCGAAAAGGTCACCGATAAAAACTATCAGGGCAAACTCAAACTGGTTTATTTTTGTTATACGAGAAGCACGGATATCTGCCCTGCCGGAATGCAGACCATATCTGCCGTTCTTGAGAGAATTCAGAAAACTGACCGGAAAATAGCTGCACTCCTTATCACATATGAGCCGGAATATGATACACCCGAAAGGCTCGCATCCTACCTTTCAGCCTACCATCCTCAAATCACCGGCCTGACCGGCACCGGAGACCGGATAACAGACGCCATCAAACGCTTTAAAGTGCATTATTCCAGAAAGCCTGCACCTCCCGGCAGCAAGTCTTCATATATCGTAAGCCATTCAACTTACATGTATTTAATGGATGCCAATGGGAAATATTTAGAACATTTTTACCATGGAACGCCGGTCGAAAGAATAGAAGAAACTATTCTTAAGTACTTATAGTTTATTGTTATAAAGTAAGCGGAGAAAATCAGGTAAAACCTGAGGTCGGCATACAATAAAATAATAACTACCGGGCGTCATTGGCCTTTATAACAATAAATATAGCTAAAGGCCTCAAACAGAACTGCATTTATCATGCAGAGATACAGGGGGCAGTAATGCTTTACCTTTGGTACGAAATGAGCCGCGCAGCATTAAAACCTGCAAGAATGGCAGCAGATTCCTATAAGCATATTCTGAACAATCCATTTAATCCTCTCTTCCACACACCGATTGGCAAAAGCACAGCAGCAGCTTTTGAAGTATTTGAGCGGACAACCAGAAGATATGCAAAACCTGAATTTGGTATCGAGAGCGTAAAAGTCGATGGCCGAAAGGTAAATATTACCGAAGAAATCATCTGGAAAAAATCTTTCTGCCAGCTTCTGCACTTTAAAAAGGAAGTCGGGAAGAAAAAGGTAAAAGATAAATCCCGCCTTCTGATTGTTGCTCCGATGTCTGGCCATTATGCGACACTGCTTCGTGGCACCGTGGAAGATCTGCTTCCCTACCATGATGTATATATCACTGACTGGCAGGATGCCCGGAATGTTCCACTTTATAAGGGCGGCTTTGACCTGAACAGCTACATCGCTTACGTAATAGAGATGCTGGAACTGTTCGATGGCGATGTTCATGTTCTTGCAGTATGCCAGCCTGCAGTTCCGGTTCTCGCGGCCGTCTCCTTAATGGAAGCAGTAAAAAATCCCTGTGTTCCCTACTCTATGACAATGATGGGTGGTCCCATTGATACGCGGATCAATCAGACAGCAGTAAACCTTCTGGCAGAAGAGAAGGGAATAGCATGGTTTGAAAAAAACGTTATAACCCATGTTCCCTGGCCAAATACCGGAGTAGGTCGAAATGTTTATCCGGGGTTTCTGCAGTTATCCGGCTTTATGACCATGAACCTGGACAGGCATGTCACAGCACATAAAGATCTGTTCTGGCACCTTGTAGAAGGTGATGGGGACTCTGCTGACAAACACAGAACCTTCTATGATGAATATCTCGCAGTAATGGATCTCACAGCAGAATTCTACCTGCAGACAGTAGATAATGTCTTCGTCCGGCATAGTCTGCCAAATGGGCGCATGAGATGTGGAACTTCGCCAATAGAACCACAGGCAATCGAACGTGTAGCACTTCTCACGATTGAAGGTGAAAAAGACGATATCAGTGGTCTGGGCCAGACAGAAGCAGCACACAAATTATGTAAAAACCTGCCGCAAAATCTGAAGAAACATTATGTTCAGCCCGGTGTCGGTCATTACGGTATTTTTAACGGCTCAAGGTATCGCGAGGAAATCGTCCCTATGATGACAAAATTCATCTATGAAAATCAGGGCGATAAAAAAGCCTCAACATATAAATGGCGCCCCATTGAGCCAATCAAACTGCCAAAATAGAAATGACTGTTTTTTGTTGCCGTGACCATGTAAAATAGATGCGATTCTTCAGAGAATGAAGCACAGCATCGTAAATATGGTCACGGTAGAATAAATTGGCGCGATCCCGGCAAAATACGGTTCCCCTTGATGAGAACTTCTTTGTAGACGGCATTGAAGCACCTGTTCGTATGAAAAGGAATAGCCGTGCCAGGCGCTTTATATTGCGCATCAATGAAAGCCGCAGAGAAGTAAATCTGACCATCCCCGAACAATCCAGTGAAAAAGCAGCTCTTGATTTCCTGAACCGCAATCACGAATGGGTCAAAAGCCGCCTTGAAAAGCTCCCGGCCTGTACTCCTTTTCAGGAAGGGGCA
Organism: Methyloligellaceae bacterium; assembly: GCA_050633205.1. Lineage (GTDB taxonomy): Bacteria > Pseudomonadota > Alphaproteobacteria > Rhizobiales > CBDHHC01 > CBDHHC01. The sequence continues at coordinate 53,110 of JBOEGA010000020.1, forward strand.
GTCATTCCATTGCGCGGCATATCTTACCAGATCCATTTCGTAGAAAAAAACAGCGATAACAGGATAGTCAGAGTATACCGGAGCTTTGTTGCAGATGAGATGCCAAAGCTCTTCGTTGCAGGTCTGAAAGACCATGCCCCCAGACGTCTGAAGGACTGGTTAAAAAAACAGGCACGCATTGACCTGAAAAAGCAGGTGGATTACCACGCAGCACGGCTGGCCCTTACACCAAAACGCTTGACTGTACGGGATCAGAAAAGCCGCTGGGGTTCCTGCTCCAGTACTGGTGCGCTGGCCTTTTCATGGCGGCTGATCCTTGCACCTGAAAAAGTTCTCGACTATGTGGCTGCTCATGAAGTCGCTCACCTGCAGGAAATGAATCATGGTCCTGACTTCTGGAAGCTCGTAAAACGGACCATGCCTGACTATGAACGGGCTCAGGAATGGCTTAGAGAACATGGCGCTGGGTTACATCGCTATGGAACAGATCTGTAACAATTATGAGCTGATTATCTCTGGCTCATCAAGAACCTGCCTTAACCAGTCAGTAAAATTCTCCATCGGCGCCGGTTGGGATTGTGCCCTGTAAATTGCTGTCACTCTCGCCTGTGCCTCAAGTCTGCGAATTGTCTCCAGCACTTCAGGAAATTCCTTTGCTTTTGTAAGTGAAATCGAAAATGCAGGTTGCCTGGGATTCGCCCGGCCAGTTTCTATAGCTTTATTGACACGCTTACTGCATCGGCAATTATTATCAGAATTGGCAATCCCGCAATTTGCAATCATAAAATCTGTGATCTTTTCTCTGGCCCTGGAAAGCCTCTTGCGGAAAGTACTGTTGCTGCATTCCATAACAGCCGCCGCTTCATTATGGTCAAGCTCAAATATTTCGCCAAGTGTATAGGCCATACGGGCATCATCATCGAGACATTGAAGCATCGCTAGAGTACATCCGATGCGAACCTCTTCCTCCATCAGAATTTTGTCAGGCCCCTCATATTCCTCTTCCGCAAGCCCGTCAGCGAGGTCCAGTGAAAATTCATCAAACGTCATATGGTCTGGTTTTTGGCGTCTTTTGATATCTCTCAGGTAATTGCTGGCTATGGAGTATACCCACGTCAAAAAACGGCTGTTCCCCTCAAAACTGCTCAGGTGCGTAATAACTTTCATCAGAATTTCCTGTGTGGCATCCTCCGCATCTGTAGGGCACAGGAGAAAACGCTGGGAGATTTTGAATATAGCCGGGTGAATATGTTTGATCAGGTTTTCCAGTGCGGCACGGTCCCCCGAAAGGGCAAGTGCCGCCAGTTCCGCTTCATAATCCTGAGTACTGGTGGCAGCCATATTTTATCCCTCCAGTATTGTTTTTAGTTTCACCAGTTCTTTCTCCAGAATACCGGACTGCTCAGCCAGAGCTCCTTCCAGCTCTTCAAGAGCAACAGGTGGTGGTGTCAGGATAAAACTGTATGCGCAACTCTGATCATCCAGAGGGATCAGTCTGGAATGAGCTTTGCCAACGTCGCCGTTTGGAAAAGTCATAATAGTATCAATAATACCTGTCCTGGGGTCCAGAATATTTTCCAGCTTTACAGGAACTTCTCCTGCTCCGGTCCTCATCAGGGCTTCGCCATTATCTTTAACTTCCGCAAAGGCGTTCGTCCATTCAGGTAGTTTGCTATTGTCACTCAGATAATCAAAAGCTTTCTTATAGGGAACAGCCAATGCAATATTTTTAACCTCAAACAACATGTTTACTCCAATCTTTTCCAGGTTACATGTTGTTAGACGTATCTATGATGTCAGGTGTGACCGATAATTTAATTAAACTTTAAGGCCATCTGCATATGCCCTGCCGTGTCATAAAGATTTTTACACGGAGCAGCCCAGGCAGTGCAGTTCACCATGCGTGTACCTCTGATTTTTCTACAACGCATGATTTTCCTGGAAGCATTGCTCCAGAAATTATAATCATCACCATATTTGGAAACTTTTTTCGTCCACACAGAAACAGCACTCATTTCTGCCAGCGTTAATGTATCTCTGACAAAGCCACCAGCTCTCAATGTTGGCTTGCACTGCTTGTTAAATCCTGACATTTGAAAATAATGCGCAGGAAGATTCTTGGTAAAAGCCACGACTGCCAATAGTGCAAAGGCAGGCAGCAATACCAGGCTGAGAGAACTCAGGGAATTATTTTTGCTCATGTTTCACTCGTAAATGCTCTTAGGCGATCTTCCATTATGCATAAAATAGGAAGCGGGTGTAAAAATCCCCGGGGCGCAGTTTATACTTTATGAAGGGCCAGCATCGCATTGGCTGTAAAATTGAGATAAATTCATGCTTAAAAAGTCCTTTATTTTAATCCGGCCATCTGCATTGCAGGTGCCTTTCCATGAAGGATCTTGCATGGTTTCCCAATAGCTGTGCAATTATACATTACAGTGCCGCGTATTTTCCGGCAGCGAATGCTTTTAAAACTGGCATTTGTCCAGAAATTATAATCCTGACCATGAGCAGACACCTTGCGGGCCCATGAAACGACAGCGCTCATTTCTGCCATGCTGCGGGAACTTTTGGCAAAGCCACCGGCATGAGTTAGCTTTTTGCAAAGTTTGGGTGTATTAGCTCGCTCTACAGCAGCTGCATGAGCTTCCCAGAACTTGGAACCGGCAACAAAAACAAGTAAGGAAACCGGGGCAAACATGCACAAAGCCATGAACCATACGGTTTTATTTTTGCGAAATGACTGTCTCATGCTCTTACCCTACAACATGATGACTTTCCTTGCTTGGATTCCGGCTTTTAGATTTATTAGATTAAAAATGTAGAAAATAAAATTTGTTGCAAATTTTACTAAAATTTTCGAAAAATCTCCTGCTTTCCTTGCTGCGCCTCATTCTCTGCGACAATGGCTCATAACAGGGTGTTTGATTTTGAAACACCTCCCCCGGAAAAAATGAAAAATCCCGGCGCAAACACTGTATACGCCGGGACCTGTTTTTTAGTTCTGGGTCAAAGTAACAACGCTGCCGCCAGTCTGATTAATGACGGAATTATTCAGATTTCCTGTTCCACCCTGCGTAATAACAGCAACATTGTTATCATTATCCTGGGTAATTACGGAGTTATTGAAATTGTTGTCACCTGATTGCAGAACATTCGCTACATTCAAGGAGCCAAACTGTGTAATATCGCTGGATTGAGTATTACTAAAGCCAGTTTGTTCAACATTAGCCTGATTATTCGCCCCATCTTGTTGTATGACGGAAATATTGATCCCATTTTCACTATCCTGCACTACGATACTCTCGTTATCGAGACCAGTTTGCCCAATATAGGAATCATTTGTGTTGGCAAGACCATTTTGGGTAATATTGGCAATATTAACATCTCCATCCTGCGAAAGACTGGAAGTATTTATGCCAGCATCAGCTGATTGCTGGATAGCTGCCTGATTATCAAATCCGTTAATAAAGGCAGATGAGGTATTGAAGGCCCCTGTCCCTGTTTGAGCAACTGCTGTTGTATTACCTGTTCCAAGCTGTATGGATAGAGAAGTGTTGGAAGTTGAATCTCCATCCTGAACAATAATGGCGGCATTTGCGCTACCAGCCTGACTGATTTCAGAATCGTTTGTGCTGCCAATACCAGACTGAACCGTGTCTGCGATGTGACCATCTCCTGTTTGTGTAGTGCGGGAGATATTATTGTTACCAGTACCGTCCTGTGTCACCGTAGCGCTTTGCGCGATACCATCCTGCGTAACCTCAGCATCAGAAGAAGTGTTGTCACCTGTTTGCAGAATAGTTGCTACACTGGCCTCTCCTGTTTGATCAACAGTTATAGCATTCAGATTATTAAGCCCTTCCTGAGCAACAATTGCAGTCTGCGCATTACCATCCTGAGAAATAGCCGCTACATTATTGTTAAACGTTCCATTTTGTGAAACATCAACCGTATTATCATCTCCATTTTGATCCACTGTTGCATCATTGGTATTTGCTTCCCCATTCTGATTTATAATTGCAACATTTTGTGCACCGAACTGAGAAACAGCTGAAGTGTTTGTATTACCAGTTACACCCAGGCTATCCTGCAAAACAACAGCACTGTTATTATCGCCATCCTGTATGATAGATGATGTGTTAACAGCATTGTCTGTAGCATTCTGCAATACAGTGGCATCATTATTTCCACCCAGAGTTGCCTGGGTAATACTTGAAGTGTTACTGGATGTATCTGAGGAACCAATCTGATCTACAGTAGCGCTGTTAAAACCGCCATCAGTACTTTGGGTAACAGTAGAATCATTCAGCCCCCCATTAGCCTGTTGATTGATAATGGCATCACCTGTACCCGCACCAATCTGGTCAATTGTAGAATTATTTACTGAAGTAATATTGCCGCCAAGGTCCTGGTTGATCGTGGCGGTATTTACTCCGGCACTGTTAACAACTGAATTATTATCTGCAAATGCAGGAGTGGAGAATGCAATAAGAGCGATTGCTGTAGTAGCAAGCAAGTGACGTTTCATATTTTTAATAACCTATACTATTATTGGATCATCATGATCCATACTCACGGTTTGAAAATGTTCCACAGGAACAACTGAATGCAGGCCAAGCGGTATCGTTATGCAATTTTATTAAATTGCACATGTATCAATATCATCCCACTCCGGAATTGGAATAAAACTGGTGAAATGCCCGACAGCGAGTGCAACCTAGCCGCAAATATTTAAGCCGTATTTAATGGGGAGAGAAAATAGGAAAGAAAAATTGCATTTTAAAATTTGAATGAGATTCAAAATAAATGCGTATGCAATTAGCACATATCGAAACAGGTTGTAAACCTGTTTCGACAAAACCTTAAGATTATGAACTTGGTCCATTTACTATGCGGGACCTGATCGTACCATCTGCTGCTCTCAACTCGGACAGAATATCCTTATCATCCGCAACACTGCCCTGTGCATCAATAACCACATAGCCCACATCACCCTGTGTCTGTAGATACTGGCCGGAGATATTAATCTCATGTCCGCCAAAGATATCGTTGACGCGCTTGATGACGCCGGGGATATTCCGGTGAATATGAATAAAGCGTGTTGCATTGGGAGCAAGTGGCAACTGAACCTGCGGGAAGTTCACAGCACCCGTTGTTGAACCTACGTCAGAATATTCAACAAACTTACGGGCAACCTCGGAACCGATATGCTCCTGAGCTTCCTGCGTTGACCCGCCAATATGTGGCGTCAGAATAACATTATCCAGCCCGCACAACACATTCTCAAACGGATCATCATTGGAACCAGGCTCAACCGGGAATACATCAATCGCTGCACCAGCCAGATGCTTGTCCTTTAAAGCACCTGCAAGGGCGTCAAGGTCAATCACATTACCTCTGGCATTATTGATAAGATAAGAGCCGGGCTTCATCGCACGGATCTCTTTTTCCGTGATCATGTTCTTGGTCTGAGGTGTCTGCGGAACATGAAGACTGACCACGTCAGATTGCCCTAGCAGGTCATAAAGGTCATTGGCAGGCAACACATTACCGTGCTTTAGCTTATCCATCAGATCATGATAAATAACCCGCATCCCCATCGCTTCAGCCAGAACAGCAAGCTGGGAGCCAATATTACCATAACCAACAATACCCAGAGTTTTGCCGCGAACCTCATTACTGCCAACAGCACTTTTTTCCCATTTACCAGCATGAGCTGCATTGGAACGTGGGAAGATACGGCGGAACAGCATAACAATCTCGGCAATCGTAAGCTCTGCAACACTTCTTGTATTGGAAAACGGAGCATTAAAAACAGGCACGCCCAGAGTTTGTGCAGCCTGAAGATCAACCTGATTGGTGCCCACTGAGAAACAGCCAACAGCGATAAGGCGGTCTGCGCTTTGCAGGACCTCTGCCGTTAATTTGGTGCGCGAACGAATACCCACCATACGAATGCCTTTAAGTGCATCTTTCAGTTCATCTGCATCAAGTGCCGTTTTCAAATGGGTAATATTCGAGTAACCGGCACCTTTAAGCGTATCAACCGCAGTTTGGGAAATACCTTCCAAAAGCAGGATAGGAATCTGTTCTTTAGGGAGTGAAAGCGTATTTATCATTGTTTCTCTTCCGGTTCTCTGAAATCTGAAGCTGTTATGGGCACGTTTGAACCCTCAAACGCTTAAGGTCAAGCCCTTTCACCTGAGTTATTTTGTACATTACCAGTGCCTTACAATTAAAAAACGGGAGAAATCAGCCAGATCTCCCCCGTTTCAGTAAATACAAATCAGTGATTGCTATTAACTATACAATTTCTTCTTTCACATCTTTTTTCACGCGTTTAGACCCTGTCCAGTCCACATTCCTGGTCGCAAACATAACGATCGCAAGAAGGGTAAAGGCAGAAATAGAGCCGATAAGCATTGCATAATCTTCCATGCGCAGCAGCAGATAAAGCAGCCCGTAAATAAATGTCAGTACCAGCAGAATACCAAAACCTCGTTTGGCAGACTTCATTGCACCCCCGACATATGTCGCGATCAATATACTGGTGGAAACTGAGGAGACCCCATACGCCAGCTCAAAACCCGTATGCTCGGAAATACCAAGCAGAACCAGATAGAAAATAATGGAAGCCAGCCCCACAAAAATATACTGTATCCAGTGAACCCGCACACCGCTTTGTATTTCCAGAATGAACACAGCAAAAAATGCAATGGCGATAAAGCCCATGGCATATTTAAGAGACTTGTCAATGAGCTTGTAATATCCGGACGTCTGGAAAAACTCCAGACCAAAAGTCCTGTTGCCCATAAATGCAGATACCTGGTTTGTCAGGAATGATTTGGATTGTCCAGTTGCCAGCAGAGGTACATTCCAGTTGGCGTCAAACCCTTTTGCGGAAATATTACTTCCATCTGGAAGAAATGCTCCCTGGAAACTCGGGTGCGGCCAGTCGGACTTTATTTCACCGGTTGTTTTTGTTGCAACAGGCGTAAAGTACAGGTTGCTGGACCCGTTCAAATGCAATGTAAGAGAAAAGTTAAACTGGTTATTTGCAAGCGCCGCGCTGATTGGAGCATGGAATCCGTAAGTGCCATTGTTGGCACTATGACCGATACTGGATTTAAATGGAATTTTCACTGCACCATCATTAACCTGAAGAACGATATTCTGTTTGATGGCAGTAACATCACTGATCATAAACACCATAACAGCATCATCCCAGACCAGCTCGTCAACCTCACGCATCATCTTGGTGGTATCAGGTTTATTAAATCTGCCTGACACTGCACTGGTGCTTTTATAAACAGGGACAGAGAAAATACCTCTCTTGCGTATCTCGGTCCTGACATCCGACTTGATCGAAAGCTCTTCCGGTAAAAATACTGCAAGCCGCTTGGTTACTTTAATTTTGGTTGTGACTTTCTTTTCCTGCCCCTCATATGTATTGACCTTTATTTCTTCCCTTTTAATTGTCGGAACAATCAGATACGGCCCCCGTACTGTCTGGCCTCGCCCCCACTTGCCGCTAATATCTGATAAAGCGCTATATGCGCTGCTCTTCCGTTCGCTATTCGTAAGACTGACAAAAAATAAGGGGATAGTCAGTATGATCAAAAGAAATCCGATCAGAATAAACTTGGCCGCAGGAGAAGACATTATTCTCCCTATCGTACTAAACATATTCTGCAGTAAATCTACAAACCCGTTAGACATTTTCATCTCCTGTTTTTATTTTTCAAATTAGAGATAGCAGTGCTATTTGCAGGATAGGAGGCCGGTTTCCTGATATATGTGTGAAATTATGTGCAGCTTTTGTGCAGAGTCTCTTAGGCCGTGCCCGTCGCTTTTCCAGGCTCGACCCATCCGCGTAACTTCATATAACCACAGCCTGCCAGCAGCAATCCGCCGCCCGCCAGAAGATGCATGGATTTTTCAAACAATGTAATATTCAGGCTGTAATAATAGAAAACAATCACAACTGGCAGCAATATCATGCCAATAATACTGATACGCCCTTCCTGCCTTTTATAACCAAGGATCAGCAGGCTTATTGCCAGCACAATCCCCGGATCGAGACGGGTCGTGAGGACCATAACCCCGGCAATCGCAATAATCATCGGTTCTGCATATTTCTTATGAAAGCCTCCAAATGCCCAGATAATAAGAGCAATCAATCCGGCAGACATCGCAATAGACACAACATTTACGGCATAGACTGCAGGCTTTGAATATGTAAAAGCGCTGAATGTCACCGCATAAACCAGATAGAACGAACCAACACAAAGGGAGGCTATCAGGCCATAAAAGATCGGTTCATATTCTTTTTCAATCTTTGGAAAGCAAAGAAATACGCCAACTCCCAGTATCTGCAGGATAAACATGATCTGCAGCCCCATACCTCCAATATCGTTGTCATGTCTGTCAAAATAGCAACTGATATTGAGCAGAACAAACAATGCTAGAATTGTTAGGAAACCCAGCAGCTTTTGTTGTGTAATCAGATATATGGGAAGAGAGATCAGAGTAAAGTAAAGGGCAACTCTGAATACAGAGTTCGGCTCCAGCCCTATAAGATAAAACGTAATGCCCGCAACCCAGAGCGACAGGGCACAGATAATAAAAAAAGCATTATGTGCCAGAGGGCCTTTTTTACCTGTATAAAGCATTGCTACGGATCCAATAATCAGAATTCCGCCCAGGATTAAATGCTGATGATTATTTGAAGATGAAAAAATCTTCAGGCTGTATATCAGCCCTATAAAAAAGCTGGAAGCAACAACCATTCCGAAAGCAATAAGAAGATGCATATAAATCGGAGTTTCGTGCTCGGCAGCAGGAAGGGAATTTTGATCTGTCATAAGTTAATTACTCCTGCTGCATTCATTTTGGAGAAATGGATTGCTTTGTTTCGTCAGCCAGGCCAACAAGAAGATAGTTCTGATCTTTATCAAATTTGAAAATGCCATATTTGGCTTTATCATAATGTTTCCGGTGGCCTTCCTGAAACAGGAATGAATTGGGACGAATAGTAAATCTCGACCACTTCTTGACAAAACGGATTTTATATTCATTGGGGGTAAGCGCTTCACCTGCTTCATAAAAACGCTTGAACTGGGCTATACCCTCCGCATTTTCCTCAAGAACCATATAGCCGTTATGTTTTTTGTAATCAGGTTTTTTGACTCGCTCTACCGCAAATCCCAAAACCATATAATCCCCCTGCAATAAGGAGCGCGGGTCTATAGGGGCAAGCTCCAGAAGAACTGTTTTTCCATTATTCTTGAGGGTTTCACTTTCATAAACTGTATATCCGAACACTCCGAGAATAATAACAGCAAGGAAAATCATGGCACCTGTTCTCATGAGGCTTCTCCCTTCAGCATATTACTCTTGAGGTTACGCAGATAGTGTGCGAGGCCGCTGACCAGACCAATGGTCATTAAAAGTGCAAGGAAAAGGAAACCCGGACTTTCAACCTTGCCGGCATTGAGCCACAGATAGAGGAAACGCGCCCCGGCCACCTCCAGCACCACCCATAGGGCAATAACCGAAATCGCATGCGCCCATAGGTCTTTAATCTGGAACCGGTATACATAAAGGCTGGCTGCAAGCGCCAGAGCCCCCGCTAAAGCCGACAAGCCAAGAAACCGGGGTGCTTTGCTGTGGTGTGAGAATTCTCCATAGGAAAAAATATACCAGATCAATGGAATAAGTGAAATTCCCAGAATAACGAGAACTCCGATAATGCGTGTCCAGCGTTCATTCAGCCATGCAAAATCCAGTTTGAGAAACACTTCTCTCAGAATAAGTGCAACGCCGTTCAGGCCAAGCAGGATCATATAAAGCAGCGGTTTTGTCCCGAAACTGCTGCCAATTTCCTGATACCAGTACGTTAATACAAATGTATTTGTAACAACTAACCAGAAAACCCATTGAGTGGGAAATTTCGATATCAACGTCCACCCGATAGTTAAAATAGCCCACATCATAAATAGCTGATAGGCATCAGCCCCGGTCTGGTACACCTGTCCAAATACGGCCATAAACACCCCGACCAGCACACTTGCCGAAAGCAGCAGAAGCTTGCCCGGAAGACTGTCGATTTTCATGACAATTACCCCGGCCAGACACAATATCATTGCACCCAGAACAATACCGAATTTGGAAAAGGGATGTATCGCATTCCAGTTATAGGCAAAAAAGAAAACAATCCCTGCAAGTACAAGAGAAGTTCCAAGCCCGAGCATTATTCTATAGGTCCATAATGCCCAGTCATGTTCGGGGATGCAGTCTGTATCAGATTGGGTTAGCTCAGCCGTCTCCGCAGTCATTATCCTGCTCCCCCCATATGTAACATTGTTGTGATATTACTATGTGGTCAGATGTGCCCGAAGTTCAACCCGATTCAGATTTTATTTTAGTATAATCTGTGAACACCATGCAGGCCACGTGGCCGCAGTCCTTTATGAGCTCTGGTCATAACATGCCGCCAGATCATCGCAGGGAGTTTGCCGCCCGTAACAGCCCGCATCGGAGTATTGTCATCATTACCGACCCAGACCCCCATAACATAATAAGGGCTGTATCCAACAAACCAGGCATCCTTATAATCCTGAGTTGTCCCGGTTTTACCCGCCAGTGCCTGTCCTGAAAAATAGGCTCTTCTCCCTGTCCCCCGAAGAATTACAGAATTCATCATGCGGTTCATGGCTTTTACATAGACCAGCTCGATAATCTGCCCCGGTCCCTGTCCCTGACGTTCATAAAGAATCTTGCCACTGATGTTCCTGACCCGCTTGATAACATGAGGAAGTATCCCTTTTCCTCCATTAGCAAAAGGCACATAAGCCCCTGTTAGCTCAAGAAGGTTCACTTCCGCAGTGCCTAGCGCCAGAGAAGGCTCATGGTGGATTTCAGTTGATATTCCCAATCGTCTGGCTGTCCTCACCACTCGCTCTCTTCCCGCATGTAGAAACAGCCTGACAGCAGCCGTATTAACGGATTTTCTCAGTGCCTGCCTGATCGTGATCCGCCCTCGGTAAAAACCTGCATAGTTACGTGGTCTCCACCCGTCTACATCAATCGGTGTATCCAGAACATAAGAACCCGGAGTAAGTCCGCTTTCTAGCGCAGCAAGAAAAACAAACGGTTTAAACGCAGATCCGGGCTGTCTTTTTGCTTTGGTAGCCCTGTTATAGGGGCTCTTTTTATGGGACAGCCCACCTGAAAGAGCTTTGATACCACCTGAGGCATCATAGATTACAGCAGCCGCCTCGCTGGCACGACTGCGTCTTCCTTCTCTGGTTATAATATTACGAAGGCTGTGCTGCACCATAGCCTGAAGTTTTTTATCTATAGTTGTTTCGACAACCAGATCTTTTTCATTATATCCTAAAAAGCCGGGTAGCCTGTGAGCAATAATCCAGTCAGCGACATAGCTGAAATCATTATCAATCGCTGTACGCCGAAGCTTGACCGGGTTGACAATTATTTTGCGGGCAAGACGTTTGTCAACAAGGTCCAGATCCATCATGCGCTTTAAAACAAGTTGGGTTCGCCTTCTTGATGTTTTGGGATTCTGTGTTGGACTATACCTCGAAGGAGCTTTTAGCAGTCCGGCAAGAAGGGCTGACTCTCCCAGGGTCAGATCCCCGGTCGTTTTTCCAAAATATTGATAGGCGGCTGCTTCAATGCCATGTGCGCCTGCACCAAAATAAACCCGGTTAAGGTACAGTTCTATAATTTCCTCTTTGGATAGACGTATCTCCATCCATATTGCAGCCATGGCTTCCTTTAATTTACGGCTTACAGACTGTTTTGAGGAAAAGTACAGGTTCTTTGCAAGCTGCTGGGTAATGGTCGATCCGCCCTGAACGACCTGACCGGTCCGGTAGTTTGTCCAGCCAGCCCGTATAAGCCCATAAGGATCAATACCAAAATGATCATAAAAACGGCTGTCCTCAATGGCCAGCACTGCATTGACCAGATGCCTGGGCATATGTTCAATGCGGATATGCTCTCTTCTCATCCCACGGCTGGCTATAATCGAACCATCAGTTGATAGTATCGTAACATTGGGAGGCCTTTTATTTTTTCCTGCAAGTACAGGATCAGGAAGCGTCAGTGCAAAATAGCTGAGCGTACCAAGAAATGTGACAACACCCCATATGGTCAGAACAGTCAGCCAATAGGTCATTATTCGCAAGAAGCGGCGTTTTCTTTTCGGGGGAGCGGAAGGCTTGGGTTCTTCAGTGGGACTTTCAGAGACCTCTGGCTGCTTTGGTTCATCCTTCTTTTTCCATATGAGACGGATAGGCATAACAGCACTCGGTTATATTGTGAAAATCCACTTCCTGAATCTTGAGCATTGTTCTTTTTGTTTTTAGACACACCCAGACTAATGCAATCTAAATTAACAACAGATTAACTGAACCATTATCCCTGGAGTTTCCCCAAAAGATTTTTAAACTATCGGTAGTTATTGGAATAGGGCTGCCGGTTTTGCGGAGGAGGTTGCCTATATGTCTGCTGCTGACGATAGCCATTGGGGTTTTGGGGTGGAGTATGTGTTTGCTGTTGCTGAGGACGTGAATTGTAGTTCGCGTAGGGAACTTTTTCACCCCCAAAAATAGCACTGTATATTGTGGAAAGAATTGCCAGGATCACTCTCGCCGCAATTACAAAGGCGATAAAGGCCATCTGATTATCATCAAGTAACAGCGATTGAAGGGTATTTGGCTGGCTGGGAATAATGCCAACAAAACCAAGAATGCTTTTAAGGATAGTAGAAACAGATTGAATGCTATCCATCACATCAGGGTAATAGGTGTCACAATATACAACAGCTATTCCGCCAATAATAACTGAGAGCACTACATTAAGTATGCCTTTTCCTATCGCTACAATTAAATGCATAACTAAACCACCATCCCGTTTACTGCTGCTGTTTGAGGACACTCCAGGCTTATTTCTTAATATTATTCTATCTAAGCCGGCTTCGAATATACTTCTTGTATCCCGATGAGCATGTCACATAATAAATTACTCTACTTACTTCTGGGCAAACATAAGGCAAACGAATAGATGATACAAAGCGATATCCCATCTTTTTGGGAAAATAATTTAGGACAATCGGGTGAAACGCTCACTGTAAAGACTTCTGGTAAAGGGTTTTATCAGGTTACAGACAGTGTTGCAGGGTGGCTGAATTCTATAAGAGCCAATAATGGCCTGTTAGTGGTTTTTATCTGCCATACATCGGCATCCCTGATCATTCAGGAGAATGCAGATCCGGATGTCGTCAGAGATCTGGAAGATACTCTGGACATTCTGGCCCCCCGTAACAGGAATTACCTGCACAGTTGTGAAGGACCCGATGATATGCCCGCACATATTCGTTCAATGCTGACGTCAACAAGCCTGAGCATTCCGGTTCAGAATAAGCGTATGGTTCTGGGAACCTGGCAGGGCATCTTTTTGGCTGAGCACAGAGACCAGCCACATATCCGAAGAATTGCCCTGCATTTTAATGGCAACCAGTTTGATGGTTGAACTCAGTTTTTTTTCAGTGCCAGCTTTTTCTGTAATCGTCTCTGCTTATTTCGCAACGCCCTGTCATAAAGAGCTTCACCACCAGGAATCCTGATATCATCAATAATTTCATTATGGATTTTGATGGGTTCAGCAGAGGTGAAGCTGATAACAACAGTAACGGCCAGACCAACAGGGAAGCCAAGTACTGCAGCTACATATCCATCAACACCAAGCAGCGGCATACCGCTTTCAGCAAGCCAGATTGTCAGAAGTGCAGTAAGTAACCCTGCCAGCATACCGGTTATCGCAGCTGATTTATTACAGGATCTCCACCAGATAGCCAGCACCAGGGGCGGAAATATAGCCGATCCGGAGATCGAGAATGCATATGCGAGAAGCTTGAAGCTGTCATAGTTTCCATTGACCGATATCCAGCCAATCAGCATCGCAATGAATAGAATACAGATACGGGCAATATGGATTTGTATTTTCTCAGACGCCCCACGAATAAAAAATGTGGAGATAATGTCATGGCTGATAATATTTGACAGCGTTATAAGCTGTGCACTGGCGGCAGCTATCGCTGCCAGAACAATAGTCAGCACGGACAGTACAACAAGCACATAGGGAAATTGTGCTGCATAGGGTAGTAAAAGAAAGACACCATCCCTCTTAATTCCAAGATTTTGTAAGTCCAGAGTATTCTTGTCCGAATTACCGAATGAGAAAATTCCCTGAGCCTCAAAATTGGTAATCCAGCGGGGAAGCTGGTCAATCGCAAATTGTGGCAACGCCTGCGCAAGTGTTAATTTTGTAAATACTGCATAGGCAGGAATCGAAATAACAATCACTCCAACAAATACCAGAGCCCAGGCCGCAGATTTTCTCGCCTCCAGAACATTAGGTGTCGTACTCATTCTGGTCAAAGTGCCTGGAAGCGTTGCCGCTCCGATCATAAAACAAAGGCCGAGAAACATAAAATCCATAAAACCAATAAGGCCGAATGGCTGCGTAAAGGGCTTTTGAGTAAAATCCGGCAGATTTGAAGGCATTGCTCTTTTGAGAGGTATTGGTTGTGCCGGGCCAATACCGCCGACAGCTTCAATGCGCGACAGATCATCCAGAACACTGCCATAACTCATCTGTGGTAGTGGCAGATTGGTATGTTGAACGGAGGTAATAATCAGTGGCGCAAGGAAACCGCATATCACAATGATATACACCGCACACTGGCTCCATGTCAGCGAACGCATACCACCACCTACAAGCCCAAGACAGATTAGGCTCAGAATAATAAATGTCAGCAGCCCCTTGGACATATCAAAAATCGTAGACGCAGCAAGGGAAGCAATCTGTATCTCGGCAATCAGAAGCAGAGCAATAGGAATGATAACAACACAGGCACTTATAAGCCGTGCAAAATTACTGTTAAACCTCTGGGCAAAAAAGCCGGGAACAGTATAGGCACCCATTTTTCTCAGATATGGGGCAAACAGGATGCCAAGAACCAGTATTCCTGCGATCCAGCCGAAGCCAAGTGCCAGTGCATCATACCCCAGAAAAAATACGCACCCTGTCAGGCCGATAATTCCTGCACTTCCCATACTGCCCGCAGCAATTGCCAGCCCGTTATAGGATGCAGGAACCCGCCGCCCTGATATGTAAAAATCAATTATATCACTGTTCGAGCTTGCAAGTCCGATCGCACATGCAGCCAGGATCGGTGCAAATATTGCCATAACGGCAAGTGTGGTATGGGAAATGCCCAGGCTTTCAATAACCGCCAGCACAAAAAACAGACAGACTACTGCGCTCGTAAAAATAGCGTAGTAAGTAGCCAGACGTGGATTCACTGAGGGAAAGCGAGCTTGCATCACCATATGTCATTGCCTTTGAAAAAAATATCCAGAATTCGGTACAGCTTTGAACCTTCTAAAGGTCTTCACTCATCCTGTGAACCCGGTCCATATGTTCCTGCCGCAGTGAAAACCAGAAGACAGCACCGATAAACAATAATACCAGTCCCTGCGCGATCAAATAGAAATCAAGGGGAAATCCGAAGAAAAACAGTCCACCCATATAACTTAACAACGGTAGCAGAAAAAATATCAGGGCCACAAAGCCCATCATCAACATGCCAAGTCTGCGGGTTTGTTTCCCANNGGTTCTTTTACCTCAAGTGCGTCATAACCTGTTCTATACTTTTGTACTAATGTATTAGTACAATGCAATAGCGTATATAGGTTATCCTAGGATACGACATTAGTATTATGTGAAATTCCTTGTGGATTTGTCTCGCGACCGGATCGTGCAAGGGGGGGAAATTCGAGACTTTGTAAATAATATTCAAACTATTTTAGTTTTTGTTTCTCTATCTTGATGTTAATACCAATAGTGCACTTTAAGATAGAGATAAAACAGTGTATTGTTTGCAGTATGTTCTCATGAATACAGGCGGTTATTATGGCGGGATACCAGATTTATATTGTTGACGATCATCCATTATTCAGAGGTGCTTTGCGGCAGGCACTGGATGGAAGTTTAGCAGACCTTACAATTTCTGAAGCAGGCTCACTGGATGAGCTGACCGGAAAATTCGAAAAATCAACAGTTGCAGACCTTGTTCTGCTCGATCTGGCAATGCCAGGTGTAAAGGGCTTCTCGGGCCTTATGTATCTGAGAGCACAATTCCCTGAAATTCCTGTAGTAATCGTGTCCGGCACAGAAGAGCCTGAGGCCATTCGCAGGAGTATAGAGTTCGGTGCATCAGGATATATTCCCAAGTCAGTGCCGGTTGAATCTATCAGGGAAGCCGTAAAAGCTGTCCTTGCTGGTGAAATCTGGACACCACCTGATCTTGAGCTGGATGATATCGAGGACAGTGACACCACAGAGCTGGTTCAGCGTCTTGCAACTCTGACACCACAACAGGTTCGCGTTCTTGTAATGCTAGGAGATGGCCTTCTCAACAAACAGATCGCCTATAAACTCAGCGTATCTGAAGCAACAGTAAAAGCCCACGTATCAGCAATTCTGCAAAAGCTGAAAGTTGACAGTCGTACACAGGCTGTAATTGCGGTAAATAAAATCAGTGGCGGTGACTGGCAGAAGCATGCCGGATAAAAAAATCTGTATATCCTGTTGAAATATACATTTTTCACTATTGCTCACCCCGATTCGTGATTAAATCTACGATATGGATGTTCCATGTTTGATCTGCACTTCCTATATAAGGGAGTGCAGCAGTCATGTGTGAACACCTGTAAGCGTTCCCTTTGTCTGGTCACGCAGATCATATTGTTTATTGTACTGAGATCGTTGGCACATATATGCGCTTTAGCAAAAGTTTTCTTGAAGAAATAAGGCAACGCCTGCTAGTCAGTCAGGTAGTTTCACGTCGCGTTAAGCTCAAACGCGCTGGACGTGAGTTTATTGGCCTGAGTCCGTTTAAGGTCGAGAAAACCCCATCCTTTACAGTCAATGACCAGAAAGGCTTCTACCATTGCTTCGCCACAGGCGAACATGGAGACATCTTCTCATTCGTCATGAAAACAGAAGGTGTATCCTTCTACGAAGCAATTGAGCAGCTCGCGGCAGAAGCAGGCGTACCACTTCCGGCCATTGAACCGGCAATGCAGCAGCGAGAAGATGCAAAAGAGCGCCTCTATGCTGCAATGGAAGCAGCCGCTACCTATTTTCAGGAGCTGTTATATTCCCGCTCGGGCAGTGAGGCACTCCGCTATATTGAAGGCCGTCAGGTTGGCGAAGAGGCCATAAATACATTCCGTATTGGCTACGCCCCAAACAGCAAAACCCAGTTAAAAGAATACCTTACATCCCGCGGTTTCTCTATATCAGATCTTATCACAACCGGTTTGATGATTGGCGGTCAGGATATACCTGTCCCCTATGACAGATTTCGCAACCGCGTCATGTTCCCGATTACTGACCTTAAAGGCAGAGTGATCGCATTTGGTGGCCGCGCTCTTGATCCTGACCAGCCTGCGAAATACCTGAACTCACCGGAAACGCCGTTGTTCCATAAAGGCTGGATACTGTTTAACGCAGCCACAGCCCGTAAAGTGGCCTATGACACCGGAAAAATTATCGTCGCTGAAGGCTATATGGATGTCATCGCCCTGGCATGTGCCGGTTTCAAAAATGCCGTAGCACCATTGGGAACCGCTTTAACAGAAGACCAGCTTCAGCTTTTATGGCGTATGGCTGATGAACCAACTCTCTGTTTTGATGGTGATGCAGCCGGACGTAAAGCCGCCTACCGCGCACTGGAAACAGCTCTGCCTCACATTGCCCCCGGAAAAAGCGTTCGGTTTGCATATTTGCCCGAAGGACAGGACCCTGATGACCTGATTCGCGCCCACGGTGCTGGTGCAATGGGAGAAGTTCTCGATCAGGCCAAACCTATGTTTGACGTGCTCTGGAAAAAAGAAACAGATGCCATCCAGACCGATACCCCTGAAAAGCGTGCTCTGCTTGAACAGAAGCTTCTTGAATTAACAGGCCAGATTAAACATGAATCTGTCCGGAAAAATTATCAGAAAGAGATGCGCCAGTCACTTTACCAGCTTGAACGCAAGACGCTGAGATCACTCAGCCAGTATGGTAATGGTCAGCGGAGAAACAATACTCAGGTTGACTGGCGAACAAGACAAAGAGCCTTTAATAACCCGAAAACCCGTGCCGTGTCTTTATCCCAACGTGCTGTAGTATCAGATGAATTGGTAGCAAACTCTCTATTGATGTCAGATGAAGCAAATATGTCCCTCAGGGAAACATTGCTCGTCCAGACCATTCTGAATCATCCCTGGTTGCTGGAACACTTTTCCGAAGAAATTTCCGAGCTTCCGGTCGAAAATAAATCACTTCAGGAGGTCCGGGACAAGCTTTTGGAAGCATTCTATATGCAGATACCCCTTGACAGAGAGCAGTTTTATGCTCATTTGATTCGTTTGGGCCTTGATAGAACTCTCAATTTGATGGATCGTACAATAACTCACAAAGCTGATTCGTTTGTGCAACCCGGCGCTTCTGAGACAGAAGTGGAGCGAGGATGGAAACATTTGCTCTCGATGCAGCACAAATTATTAGGGTTACGGCGAGACCTTGAAGATGCAGAGCGTGTGTATTATCAGGAAGATAGCGAAGAAAACTACAAGAGATTATGCAACATCAGGCTTGAATTATTGAAGACTGAAGAGATTGAAATGGCAGAACCTGGCCTTGGCGCAGCGGTGGAAGTTTCGTAAAAAAGTTGGCTGTAGTTAATTTTGATTTAACACTGTCGGTTTAATGATTTAGATGATTTGAGTCGTTAAATTGCTGTTCCGATAGTGGGTCAAGAGCAACACAACGCTTAATAGAAAGTTCTATCCGGCTGTAAGAGCTAGATAAATACGTGACACAGAGCTTCGTCCCGGATTATATCATTCCTAATAGTTTGATTTCCAGGACCCGTTCGGAGTAAGAAATGGCGACAACGACGACGGCAAAATCCGAGAATAAAGTAAAATCTAAAGGCGAGAATTCAGACGGTCCTCTGCTGGATATGTCTGATCAGGCTGTGAAAAGCTTGATCAAGACTGCTCAGGCACGAGGATACGTGACCTATGATGAGCTGAATGAAGTTCTTCCTTCCGAAGAATTTTCCTCGGAGCAAATCGAAGATGTCATGACGACCCTCTCTGAAAAAGGCATCAATGTAATTGAGGCAGAAGAAGCCGAAGAGCAGGAAGAAGAGAGCAACGCAGGAACACCTGCTGTTGTAACCCAGCTTCCTGTCAAAAGCACAAAGACAAGCGAGCCCACAGACCGCACAGACGATCCTGTGCGGATGTACCTCCGTGAAATGGGCTCTGTTGAGCTGCTGTCACGTGAAGGCGAGATTGCAATCGCCAAGCGTATTGAAGCAGGTCGCGAGGCTATGATTGCGGGGCTTTGTGAAAGCCCGTTGACATTCCAGGCAATTATTATCTGGCGTGACGAGCTGAATGAAGGCCGTATCCTTCTCAGAGATATCATTGACCTTGAGGCAACCTATGCAGGTCCGGACGTTGAAGGCGAAGATGACGCTGAAGGCGAGGGCGGTGAAGAAGGTGCTCAGACCGAAGGTTCGGCAGAAGCTGCTGTTGATGCTGCATCACCTGCAGTAAAAGAACAGCCCGGCTCAGAAACAGAAACCAGTGAAGAGGGTTCCCAGTCTGAGAACGCAGAAGGTGAAGAAGGCGAAAACAGCGAAGAAGACGACGATGATATGGAAAACAACATATCTCTCGCAGCTATGGAAGCCGAGCTGAAACCAAAAGTTCTTCAGACATTTGACGATGTTGCATCAAACTACAAAAAGCTTCGCAAGCTTCAGGATCAGCTCGTTGAAAAAGCACTTCAGGCAAACAATCTGAGTAAATCT
>JBOEGA010000021.1:0-12016 GCA_050633205.1 Methyloligellaceae bacterium
TGAAATTCTGGCGCGCTGGGATAAAATTGGCGTATACAAGCGCCTGCGTGAAATGTCCAAAGGCCGTAAGCCATTCACCCTTCACGATGGCCCTCCATATGCCAACGGCCACCTTCATATTGGCCACGCTCTGAACAAGACTCTGAAAGATATGGTTGTCCGCTCTATGCAGATGCAGGGCTTCGATTCGAACTATGTTCCCGGCTGGGATTGTCACGGCCTGCCTATTGAATGGCAGATTGAGGAGAAATACCGCAAAAAGGGTAAAAACAAGGACGAAGTTCCCGACAACGAATTCCGTAAGGAGTGCCGTGAATTCGCTGGTGAGTGGATTGGCGTGCAGGCAGAGGAGTTCCGCCGTCTTGGTGTAGAGGGAGACTTTGAAAAGCCTTACACAACAATGACTTTTGCGGCAGAAGCAAAAATCGCCGAAGAACTGTTGAAGTTTGCAACTTCCGGTCAGCTTTATATGGGCTCAAAACCTGTTATGTGGTCAGTGGTAGAGCGCACAGCACTGGCAGAAGCCGAAGTTGAATACGAGGATTACGAGTCAGACACAATCTGGTGTAAATTCCCGGTAGTTGAAGCTGGCGGCACAGACGAGCAGGAAGGCCTTATAAACGATCTTCTTGATGCAAGCGTTGTTATCTGGACAACAACCCCCTGGACCATCCCCGGCAACAGGGCAGTGTCATTCTCCTCCCGTATCTCATACGGCCTTTATGAAGTGACAGAGGCTGCAGAAGATAACTGGGCAAAAACTGGTGACAAAATAATCCTTGCAGACGATCTCGCGGCCGATGTGATGAAACAGGCCCGCGTTGACGGTTTTGAAAAGCGCCATGAACTTTCTGGCGAAACCCTGTCTCAGATCACCTGCCAGCACCCGCTGAAAGATCTTGGCTACGAGTTCGATGTACCGTTGCTTGATGGCGATCATGTAACTTCCGAGTCCGGTACTGGCTTCGTTCATACTGCTCCGGGGCATGGTCGTGATGACTTTGAAATCTGGATGTCTTCAAGGCCTGCGCTGGAAGAGCGTGGTATTGAAACCAGAATCCCGTACACGGTAGAAGCAGATGGCCGCCTGACAAAAGAAGCACCTGGCTTCGAAGGTGAGCAGGTCATCACGGATAAGGGTAAAAAAGGTAATGCAAACAAGGTAGTCATCGCCGCTTTGGTTGAGGCTGATGCCCTGATTGCCCGTGGGCGTGTAAAGCACCAGTACCCCCATTCATGGCGGTCCAAAAAGCCTGTAATCTTCAGAAATACCCCGCAATGGTTTGTTCATATGGACAAAGACCTTGAAGGAAAAGGGGATACCCTGAGAAACCGTGCTCTGAAAGCAATCGGGGAAACCCGCTTTGTCCCCGAGACAGGACAGAACCGCCTGCGTGCTATGGTTGAATCAAAGCCTGACTGGGTTCTCTCTCGCCAGCGCGCCTGGGGTGTTCCTATCTGTGTGTTTTATAACAAAGACACAAAGGAAGTTCTGGAGGATGCAAAGGTAAACGAACGCATCGTGGAATCTTTCAAAGAAGAGGGAGCAGATGCATGGTTCGCTGAAGGAGCCAAAGAACGTTTCCTTGGCAACGACTACAAATCAGACGAGTGGGAACAGGTCAGCGATATCCTTGACGTATGGTTCGACTCCGGATCAACACACGCTTTTGTTTTGGAAGACCGTGAAGATCTGAGCTGGCCTGCAGCCGTCTATCTGGAAGGGTCAGACCAGCACCGTGGATGGTTCCAGTCGTCCTTGCTTGAAAGCTGTGGTACACGCGGTCGCGCTCCTTATGACACTGTTGTAACGCACGGATTTACAATGGCTGAAGACGGTAGAAAAATGTCTAAGTCATTGAAAAATCAAACATTTCCTCAGGATGTGATCAATCAGTATGGTGCTGATATTCTTCGTCTCTGGGTTGCGTCATGCGACTATACCGAAGACCAGCGCATCGGTAAGGAAATCCTGAAAACCAACGCAGATGCCTACCGCAAAATGCGTAACTCACTTCGTTGGATGCTGGGTTCTCTTGCTCATTATAATGGTGAGGATGTTGCCTTTAAGGATATGCCGGAACTGGAGCAGTTCATGCTTCACCGTCTGGCAGAACTGGAGCCTGTCGTCAAAAAAGGTTATCATGACTTTGACTACAAACGTGTATTTACAACAATCGCCAACTTTATGAATATCGAACTGTCAGCATTCTATTTCGATATCCGTAAAGACTCACTGTATTGTGATCCGGTTGCCAGCAACACACGCCGTTCTGCTTTGACTGTAGTATCAAAACTGTTCGATACCCTGACAATCTGGCTGGCTCCAATCCTGCCATTTACTATGGAAGAATCCTGGATCAGCAGATATCCGGGTGAGGACGACTCAATCCACTTCCAGCAGTTCCCGGAATTGCCGAAAGAATGGCTTAACGAAAAACTGGCAAAGCGCTGGGCAAAAGTGAAAACCGTACGTAAGGTTGTAACAGGTGCCCTTGAGATTGAGCGTCGCGAAAAACGCATCGGCTCCTCTCTCGAAGCTGCTCCCAAAGTTTATGTGTCAGATAAGGAGCTTCTAGGCGCTCTGGAAGGCCTGGACTTTGCCGAGATATGCATCACCTCACAGATCAACATTCTGTCCTCTGAGGGCCCCGAAAGTGCCTTCAGACTGGATGAAGTCAAAGGCGTTTCTACCGAGCCTGTTAAAGCTGAGGGTGAAAAGTGTCAGCGCTGCTGGAAAATCTTGCCTGATGTCGGCTCAGACCCTGAATATCCGGACCTGAGCCCCCGTGACGCTCAGGCTGTTAAGGAATTTGACGCAAAATCATAGTTTCCGTAACAAGATCAATATATTGTTCAGTCTACGGTTCTTAACAATTTACAGTCGCCATCATTGCATGGCGGCTGTGACTCCTGTACAAATTTCATTTGGGAATCGCAAAAAAGTCTAATTAACGTCATAAGACTCCTACAGCAATTTGGTTTACTACTCACAAGAATGAGTAAAAATAAAACAGGGGCCAGGAAAAAGGCATGAAGTTCAAGCTCTTACAATTTCTGAAGATGCCGGTATTCTTAGCTGGTGTTCTTATTGCGAGCATCGGTCTAAGCGGTTGTGCAGGCACAGATGTAGAACTGAACGTTCCCGGACTTCGAGGGGTAAAACTTGGTGGAAAGGCAAAAGAGAAAAAAATTGCCGCTCGCGGAGGTCTTGTTATTCCTCCTTCCACACAAAAACTGCCCGATCCAAACCAGCTAGCTGCAAGAAAACAGCAGCAGGAACAGGCATGGCCTGACGATCCAGATGAGCGCAAAAAGAAAATTGCCGCTCTGAAAAGGAAGGAAGCCAAAAGCCGCCGCGGTGGTCTGGATAAAGACGGCAACCCGGATTTCGATGCCATGGCCGACGGTGGAGCCGGACAGCCAGGACTTCTTGATAAAATTATCAGCGGGAAAATCTTCAAGAAAGATGAAGAAGAAGACGAGTAGAAACTCCGTCACCTTACGCGACCAGGGAGCCCGTTACAGGGCTTTTCTAATATCTGCCATTAAGATAACTCAATTTCACAATAAACCTTCCTTGTGCTGACAGATTTTATAATAAAAAACCCTCTGAAATCTTTCCTGTAAATCACGAATACCTTGGGATAACTTGTTAATCAGTGAAGCTGTTTCATTAAAACTTCTTAATGAAACTAGTATTGCAATTACACATCCTCTGGATCAGTATAAGGTCTTTGTATTTACTGGATCTGTGAATAACAGATTTAGGAGCATATTGAGAAATATATGCTAGACAAAGGGCAACTTATAACAAATTCAACATATTGGGATCACGATGCGTGTGCTAGAGAAATCTAAAAATTTCTATAATCTTTCAATCACTCACCTGATGTTGGTTCTCGGAATCATTATGATAGCATTACCAGGCTTATCCGCAGCAGCGGAAACAGACATAACTGAATACACTTTGGACAATGGTATGCAGGTCGTTGTCATACCGGATCGCAGAGCACCGGTGGTAACTCACATGGTATGGTATCGTGTCGGAGCAGCCGACGAACCGGCAGGAGTATCGGGCATTGCTCACTTCCTGGAGCACCTTATGTTCAAGGGAACAAAAGAAATTGCCCCGGGCGAGTTTTCCAAAATAATTTCCCGTAACGGTGGTCAGGACAACGCTTTCACTGGACAGGATGCAACTGCTTATCATCAGCGCATTGCCAAGGACCGCCTTGGAATGATGATGAAAATGGAAGCTGATCGCATGATCAACCTTCGCCTTCTGGAAAAAGATGTCATAACAGAGCGCAAGGTCGTTCTTGAAGAGCGCCGCTCCAGAACAGACAATGACCCTTCAGCAATTCTGGGCGAACAGATCCAGGCTGCGCTTTATCAGAATCACCCCTATGCCAAGCCTATCATTGGCTGGAATCACGAGATTGAGCAGCTAAGCCGCGAAGACGCAATTTCCTTCTATAAAAAATACTACGCACCTAATAATGCCATTCTGGTCGTAGCAGGTGATGTAGAACCAGAAGAGGTTCTCAGGCTCGCAAAAGACACTTATGGAAAAGTTAAGGGCGGAAAGCCATTTCCTCCACGCAAGCGGGTAACTGAGCCCCCTCATAAGGCAGAGCGCCGCGTTATGCTTAAAGACCCGCGTGCAGGTAAGCCTATATTCCAGCGTGTTTACATCACCCCAAGTTATACATCTGCCGAACCGGGTGAAGCAGAAGCTATTGATCTTCTTATGAACATTGCAGGATCTGGCACCACGAGCCGCGCATACAAAAAGCTGGTTGTGGAAGACAAAATCGCTGACAGCACAGGCTCCTGGTTTTCCGGCTCAAGTCTGGATAGCGGACGTATTGGTATTTATGGCGTTAGCACAGCCAAAGATGGCGTAGAAGCCGTTGAGAAGAAATGGGATGAAGTTATCAATGACATCGTTCAGAACGGTGTAACTCAAAGCGAACTGGACAGGGTGCGCAGAACCTATATTGCAAGCTATGTCTATGGCTCTGATAGTCAGACTTCCCTCGCACGCAGATATGGCTGGGGCCTGGTTGTCGGGCGTACTGTCAAGGATATCAATGAATGGCCGGAACGTCTGAAAAAGGTAACCGTCGAAGATATTCAGAAAGTTGCAAAAAAATACTTCAATATCAAAAACTCGGTAACAGGTATTTTGCTTCCGGAGACAAAAGCACCTGAAAAACAGGCAAAAGTAGAAAAGCAGAAAACGAAATAACGCAGGGACGTAAAAGAAGATGAAAATGTGTTTTACACGCACTCGGAACTCCGATAGCAAATCATATATCTTTTCCGCCTTCACTGCGGTTGCTATCTTATTTTCCTCTATTTTAATGATTGGGCCTTCAGCATACGCCATGAAAATTCAAAAAGTCATAAGCCCGGGCGGTATTGAAGCCTGGTTAGTCGAAGAGCATAAAATTCCGCTTATAACTATGGAATATGGTTTTAAAGGCGGAGTTTCGCAGGACCCCGACGGTAAGGAAGGCGTATCCTATTTCGTATCAGGGATGCTGGATGAAGGCGCAGGTGATCTGACATCAAGTCAGTATCAGGAGCGCAAAAAGGATCTTGCTTTCCGTATGAGCTTTAATGCAGGCAGGGATGTATTTTCCGGCAGCTTTCAGAGCCTTACAGAATATCGTGAGGAAAGCATCGATATGCTGCGTCTGGCTCTGACAAAACCACGTTTTGATCAGGATGCAATCGAACGTGTCCGTCGCCAGATCATGAGTGGTTACAAGTTTGATGCAAACGATCCGGGCACAGTTGCAGCCAAAAAATGGCGTGAAATTGCGTTTGGTGATCATCCTTACGGCCGCGAGAAAAAGGGCACCGAAAAATCAATGGCAACCATAACTGCCGATGATCTTCGTACCTTTGTTAAAAAGAACTTCACCAAGGGCAACCTGAAAGTAGCAGTTGTTGGAGATATCAACGCAAAAGAACTTGGCATCCTCGTTGATAAGGTCTTTGGCGATCTTCCTGACAAGCCTGACCTGAAAACCATTGCAAAAGTGGAAAAAATCCCCGGTCCGGTTAAAGAAGTCATCAAAATGGATATTCCGCAATCCGTTGTCCAGTTTGGACATGAAGGCATCCTGCGTAATGATCCCGACTTCGTTGCAGCTTATGTACTGAACTATATCATCGGCGGTGGCGGTTTCTCATCACGTCTGACCGAAGAAGTACGCGAAAAGCGTGGTCTGGCTTATTCTGTCTACACATACCTGTCTCCAATGACCAATGCAGGTCTTTATGCAGGTGGTGTGGCAACAGCTAACAAGCACGTCAATCAGTCTGTAAAAGTTATTCAGGAAGTTCTGTCCGACATCGCTAAAAACGGCCCGACTGCAGAAGAACTGGAAAACGCTAAAAAATATCTGACTGGCTCATACGCCCTGCGCTTCGACACCAGTCCTAAAATAGCATCTCAGCTCCTTTGGATACAAATCGAGGATCTGGGTATGGACTACATTGAAAAGCGCAACGAACGTGTTAATGCTATAACATTGGATGACCTGAAACGGGTTGCCAAAAAGCTTCTGAAGCCTGATAATCTCATCATTACAATTGTTGGTAAGCCGGAAAACGAAACAGCGGCAAAACCGGCAAAAGCTGAAGAGAAAAAATAAGCTTTTAGAGGTCTTAAAGTGGCAGTACGCCAATTACCACCGGCTGTGATCAACCGTATTGCAGCCGGTGAAGTTATTGAACGCCCGGCAAGCGTGGTAAAAGAACTGGTCGAAAACGCCATTGATGCTGGCGCGGATCAGATTGATATCGTCACAACCCGTGGCGGTCTTTCCTCAATTCGTGTAAGCGATAATGGCTCTGGTATGCCCGCTGAAGATCTGGCTCTGGCCGTAGAGCGTCACGCAACTTCAAAGCTTGATAGCGAAGACCTCCTCAACATCAACACCCTTGGATTTCGCGGCGAAGCCCTGCCTTCCATAGGCTCCATCGCCAAACTGACCATCCAGACCAAAACCCGCGATGGCGAAGGCCTGTCCATTCAGGTTGACGCCGGAAAAAAGCACGATATCAAACCGGCAGCTCTCAATAACGGCACCATAATCGAAGTACAGGACCTGTTTTACGCAACCCCCGCCCGTCTCAAATTCCTGAAGTCCGAAAGGGCAGAAAATGGCGCTATAAACGATGTAATCAAGCGCCTTGCAATGGCCCACCCTGAAGTCGGTTTCTCGCTGACAACTGGCGAACGCGCCTCCCTCAAGCTGTCTGGAACCGACCTCGTTGAACAGGATGACTGGCTTGCCCGTCTCGGCCGTATCATGGGCGATGAATTCGCCGAAAATGCCCTGCCAATAGATGCCGAACGCGACAATGCCCACCTTCAGGGCTTCGCAGGTGTCCCCACCTTCCACCGGGCGACAGCACAGCTTCAGTTCCTCTTCGTCAATGGCAGACCAGTCAAGGACAAGCTGCTTGTAGGGGCGATCCGGGGAGCCTATGGCGATTTCCTGCCTTCAGGCAGACACCCCCTCCTGGCCCTGTTCCTGACCTTGCCGCCTCATGATGTCGATGTGAATGTCCATCCGGCAAAGGCCGAAGTCCGTTTCCGCGATCCGGGGCACATCCGGGGTCTTATCGTCGGGGCCCTACGGCAGGCCCTGACAGAATCCGGCCACCGGGCCAGCAATACACTCGGCACAGATACCTATCGCCATTTCACTCCGGGCGGAACAGGCCAAAACCATACACCAGCTCAAAATAATGCGCAGGGCGGCGGAAACTACGCCTATGCTCCATCAAGACCAGCAGAAAGCTTTTATGCTGCTGGCCTCTCGGAAGCCCCTCAGAGGGCCATAGAAGGCCTTGATGCCCCAAGTGCCGATAGTTCCGCTAATATCGAGCCCCCGAAGCCTGAGGACCTCTCAACACCGCTGGGAGCAGCCAGAGCACAACTGCACCAGAATTATATAATATCCCAGACCGAAGAAAGTATCGTCATTGTAGACCAGCATGCAGCCCATGAGCGCCTCGTCTACGAACGCATGAAAAAGGCCCTCGCCACCGGTGGCGTAAACCGCCAGATGCTGCTGATCCCCGAAGTCGTGGAACTTGACACCGATGACGTGGAGCGCCTGTCAGAGCGCGCATCAGAGTTGGAAGAGCTTGGCCTCGTGCTCGAAGCCTTCGGCCCGGAAGCCATCGTCGTCCGCGAGACTCCGGCCCTTCTTGGCGAAACAGATATTCAGGGCCTCGTCAAAGACCTCGCCGACGATCTCGCTCAGGGAGACGATGCCCTCACCTTGAAAGAACGCCTCGAACATGTCTGCGCCACTATGGCCTGCTATGGCTCCGTCCGCTCCGGTCGCCGTCTGAACGGTCAGGAGATGAACGCACTCCTCCGCGAAATGGAAGCCACCCCCCACTCCGGCCAGTGCAACCACGGCCGACCCACCTACGTAGAACTCAGACTGGCCGACATCGAAAAACTGTTCGGTCGAAGATAGTAACAATCGTAATCTTCGCCGTTTCGTTTTTTTTCCTTTCGAATGCATCCGGTTTGACATCGCAGGCGAGTGGAAAGTGTAGCATTGGCCATAGACAGGGGGATAAATAAAATCTCAAACAAAAATAAAGCGTTAGAAGTCAATAAGTTACAGGAAGATCACGGCAGTGCAGGCCAGCATTTTCTTGACAGATAGAAATAAATTACACCCAAAAAAGGAAATTTTCGTCACCGTCTGGTCACCGCAAAGCACCGTTCAGTCACCCGTATTCACGTAAAGTGTATAAAAAATCACATACATTGCAACCAGAGTTCCAACAGATTCACCGACAACACAATCCCAACACCTGTCATACCAGAATTTTTATCGGCCACAACCTTAAATTCTCCACAAACCTCAGCTCCGTAAAAATATCTGGTACCCAGTAACCACCAGCGTTACATATGCCAAATAACGTTCCATATAAATAAAAGTGCAAAAGAAACTATCGTGTGTCTCAACACAAAAACAAAATCGTCCCAGGCTTCATTGCAGAATATGGTGTTGATCAGTTGGTATATTATGAAGAACACCAATATATAAGAGATGCAATCCGGAGGGAAAAGTCTTTGAAGAAATGACCAGGAAAATAGAAAACGCAATTAATCGAAGAAAAGAATCCCGACTGGAATGACCTCTATATCCCTCTAACAACACCCTGCAATAGTTTTGATTGTTAAAGCTCTCACAAAACAACCAGCGACAACGTTTACTGGATTACCCGGACAAGCCGTGTAATGATAGTGTGGTGAGTGCATAAATAAAATAATGCCGCTCTTGGATAATGAGAGACAAAACTTACACCAAAAAAACACACCCCCACCTCCTGTCATACCAGAATTTTTATGGCCACAATTTCAATTTCTGCCCAAGCCTCAGTTCCATAAAAATATCTGGTACCCAGTAACCACCAGCGTTAGGTATGTCAAAATTCGCACCTCATAATCAACGATAACCAAAGTAACATTTCAGCATTGCGCCACCGCCCCCCCAATCTCTATCGCAAAATGGTAACACAAAATATGGTGCTCTTCATTTCAGGCATTGAATCGTTCAAGAAATTTTCCGAAGCTTGTTTGCAATTTGGAACAATGTGCGAGGGTTGCCTCAGTTCTCTGGTAGATGCCTGTATCAACGCGTTTAATAATTTTAGTTTCCACAAGCCGGTGTAGTTGAGAGTTAACGGCAGAATCCGATGATATAAACCCTTGCTCTTTCAGTTCCTGCTTTATTTCTATTAGGGAAATAGCACTTTCTGAATGAAAAAATAATTGCACAATGACAAGTTCTCTTAGCTTACTTAATTGATTGCGCCCTAGGTCAGGAGATTTTGGAATTTGCTTTTCTGGGTGTTGAGATTTGGAAGGCATATTGACCACGTTTGAATGGCAGTTGCCCGTTTCTTCATTTTCTTGCTGCTGAGGTAATCCACGCTCTAATCCATCAAGACAGGCTCTGATGTTTTTGCAGATGTTCTTCACCTTGTCTGGTTCATTGAAGTGAGGATACAGCTGGCTGGTAAGGTCAGCTATAATTTTACTGTTAACTTCTGATTCCCAGCCCGTTGACATAGATAATGTTGATCCTCAAAGAATAATAGCATCCGAACTTTGGTTTCTGCCATAATATTTTATAGTATTCAATTTCTTTTATTGCAATTATTCTGTAGTAGTTTTTGCATTTATACTACTTTAATTCAATTTAATTCTTTTTCAATTCTAAAATACCTGTTTTATAGCCGTTTAAAACGGAAAACATCCTCATTCGATTCAGTTCTTTTCGGGGACACTTGATATGTTTTTTTATTTTTAAGGAACAAAAAGTGATCATTGGTTGTTCAGTTTTGTGTGTGCGATGCATTCATTGTTTTGTTGGAAATGTCCGAAAATTGATGCTTACCCTCCGATGAATCGTTAGAACTTTTTTAAGGGAAGTTAAGCAATGCAGTCCTACTATTACTATCTTCTGGGCATCATGATTGTGGTGTTCGCAATAAGTAAATTTACAAATGGCGGGGTCGACATCAGGGTTAATATCAATAATTTTACCGTTTCAGACTCTTCAATCCTTGCAATAATTATCTCTCTTGTAATTCTCTATTTGTTATTTTGAGCATGATATGATCGCGGACGCATGGAAGGAGTATGCTGAGCTATGATATGAAGAAAATAGTGAATTGTGCTCAGCCCCAGCCGGGCAGGGCGCCCTCGCCCGGCAAGGAATTTGATCATATAACTTGTCTCTCCTCATAGTGATCCGGATATCTCAAGCAAAGCAGCAACCTATTAAACTATATGACCAAACCTGTTTAAAATAATTCATCACCCGAAGACAAGGCCGCCGTTGGTTTGTTTGTGCATGTGCATCTAAGTAAGCGACAGGGTATAGTTAAAGCAAAAAACAGGTGCCGCGTTTTACAAAGGGAACTGGAGAAATTCTGAAACGCGCGGAAGTAAGAAATTGAAGCCCGGGAGTTATTTAAACCCCGACTATAGAACTGATTCCATTCTCAATAGATATCATTGTACGGTCCGAGGATGCTTCAGATGCCCTGAGGGATTTTAAAAAGTTTTCATCGAAAGAGATAACCCCTCTTTCCATCTCCCGAAATCCTGAGCCTATGACACCTTGATAGCCCGCAACATGGTAAGCACCGTCTCCCGCGCCTGGTTGAGTGCCAGCTCTTTATCCTCTGCCAGAGCAACAGCATGAGCCGCTTCAATAATAGTGCCCAGCAATATCTGTGCAACAAGTTCAGGCGAACCGCCGGAGATTTTTCCCTGCTCTGATAGGGACTGGATATTCTGCATCATAATGCCGAAGGAATATTTCATCTCGATTTCCCGCCATTCATGAAGGCCAACCACCGTCGGCGCATCCTGAAAGACGATCCGCTGTATATCAGGCCGGGAACAGACATCAAGCGTGTAGTAAACGCCCTTTTCCAGCCGCTCCCAGTCAGAAGAGATCGTCGAAATCCTGTCAGCAATAATAGCCAGTATTTCCTGCTCCAGATGTTCGGCAACAGCAGTGAACAGGCCTTTTTTATCACCATAATGATGATAGATCGCCCCGGTTGTTACTTTCGCATTTCTTACAATCTCGCTCAGTGAAGCCTTCGCATAGCCATCCCGTGCAAAGATTTTACGCGCTTCTTCGATAACAGTGCTGCGGGTCTGATTGCTCTTTTCCGCTTTGGTAGCCATTGGCAGGGTCCATAATTCCAGAAAAAATCGTTGGTGTGCCTACCGTTACCAGATTTTCTCGCTCATATCTATTGAATTGCCATTAACATAACATAATTATGTTATGTATTGCTGACGAAATATAACACTGGAGGAAACATGTCAGAAGAAATCATATTATCTGGGCTGCTCGCGATAACAGGGGCCTTTTTTCTTTATACCGGGATAATGAGTTTGCTTCGTCCAAAGGATTTTGCCACAGCCCTTGGTCTGGAT
>JBOEGA010000022.1:0-14277 GCA_050633205.1 Methyloligellaceae bacterium
GCGTGTCAGGCCGGACGGTTACTTATTCTCGCCAGCCATTGTCATATGATGATGGTAATATATGCAAGTGTAGCAATCTTGATGAATATTATGGTTCCCAGTCCAAAACTCTGCGCAGTGGATCGGATTTTATAGTGAAACAGGTTAAAATCATCAGCCTCAAATAACGGCAGGTGAATCCACGTGAATATCCGGTGAATTGAGGTGAGTGAAGCGTGAATTGAGTGGGGTAAGTGGTGAATGATACGTGAGAGGATAAGTCAATTTTGCGGGTAAATCACAGGAATTCTCCAGGGGGATAATTTATTTTTTGCCATTGGAGCATTGTGCGAAACCTGATCACAAAATTTATCACCCGGCCATATAATCCGGTTATAATTGGAGCACTCGTCACTGTTACGACGCCAACGGCAATATGACCTCTGGTGACGGGCGGGGTGATCAGTTTTCGGCCTTTGACAAGCCGATAACCATTGCACGTGGCTGCAAGGCCTATGAGCTGATCTTGGCATGAGGAGATTGAGAGAGACGGTATAAAAACCGCTGGCGCAGGTTAATCTGTGATGTTCTGAGGGTTTTCCTCTTAGCCTCGAAACAGCATTATTCTTATATGAGGCAAGCTTTTTTCCCCAACCCCAACACCTCACTCAACCTCTCCCCAAGCTGCTCATTCACCTCTCGCAACGGATCATGCGCCAGATGGGCATACCGTGTAGTCGTCTGAGGTCGCGTATGTCTGAGTAATTACCCAATCAATGGTAATGAAGTCCTGCTAGCAGCAAGGCTGGCAAAAGAGTGACGCAGATCGTGGAGGCGTACATCCATCCTCCAGATCTGTGTTCAACCGGGACACATGGGTTACAGATTATTTCCGAAATATGAAGTAGCAGCCTGTCCCTCAAAACCACCCAATAGACTAACTTGGCAAACTCATATTACTTCGTAATAGTATAGCAAATGCTTTAATGGCGGCCACCTCCCACCGTCTGCCATAAGAATAAGGGATCACGCAATTATGTACTCCGTCAATGATATACAGTTCAAATACCCGGAAATATCCGGCCTGAAAACACGTGTCGCCAGTCTTGGGGAAGGGCCCGCTGTCGTTTTTCTGCATGGATGGCCGGAGAGCTGGTATTCATGGCGCTCGCAGATGGTTGCAGTAGCGAATAACGGTTTCCAGGCCATTGCACCGGATATGCCGGGGTTTGGGGAGACAGGAAAATTTGCGCAAATCGAAGACTATAATACAAAACGGATTGGTGAATTTATTCTGGAACTTATTGAAAGTGAAGCCGGAAAAAACGCTATTGTTGTGGCTCACGACTGGGGGGCCGTTCATGGCTGGAACTTTACATTGCAGCATCCACAGGCGGTATCCAGACTTATCACCATGAGTGTTCCTCTGCGCCCGCAGGGAACAAAGCCGCCGACACAGGTCTATCGTGATCTTTTTGGAGATCGCTTCTTTTACCAGCTCTATTTTCAGAAGCCCGGAGTTGCAGAAAAAGAGTTCGACGCAGACCCCCATGGAATTATCAGTCGCCTTTTGTGTTCTCCTGATACACCTCGTGAGCAGGCCATACTGGGAAGCTCATGGAAACTTGGCGGTGGCTGGATTGACAGGCTTGGTAAAACGAAAGAGTTGCCATCATGGATGACGCAGGAAGAGCTGGACTATTATGTTGAAGCATTTACGAAAAGTGGCTTTGAGGGAGGCATTCATTACTACAGAAATCTTGATCGCAACTGGGAAATCATGAACTCTTATGCAGATCAGAAAATTACATGCCCGGTACTGTTCATAGCCGGCAGTGATGATATCTCCATAGTCCGCGCCAGCAGCGAAGACCTGCAGAATATGATGAGTTCACGCGTTCCCGACCTGACTGTAAAAGTCATGCCGGGATACGGCCACTGGATTCAGAATGAGGCTGCAGAAGAAGTCAATAAAGACCTTCTGTCTTTCATTCAGACCTGATCATATCCATTGCAATGCCTGCAAGAACAGGAACAGCTTCGCCTAGACGCTGGGCCTGTTCGGGATTGGAGGCATTGCCATCAAGGTAGCGCTTGTAAACACCCTGAATAATTGCATCCAGTCTGAATACGGCAAAAGCCACGCAGAATGTCCAGTGTTGGACACCGGGAATACCACGCCGCTTACAATAGGCTGCAACATAGTCCTTTTCCAGAGGAAGCCCGAAGCTTTCACGATCCATGCCCGCCAGCCCCACAAACATACTTTTATGTGGAAGGCGCCAGTACATACATTGATAAGCCAGATCAGCAAGCGGGTGCCCAAGTGTTGATAGCTCCCAGTCGAGCACAGCCACAACTTCCGGTTTATCTTTATGGAACATCACATTTCGCAGGCTATAATCGCCATGCACAAGTGTCAGGTTGTCATCATCTGCAGGTAGATTTTCCCCAAGCCACTGGATCAGATCTTCCATTGGTTGCACCAGACTTGTCTCTGAAGCCCGGTATTGCTTGGTCCATGTCGAAAGTTGGCGGGCATAATAATTCCCCGCCCTGCCAAAATCCTCAAGGCCCACAGCATTAACATTAACAGAATGAAGTTTTGCCAGCACATCATTCATGGAATCATAATATTTAGCACGATCCTCTTTCGGGAAATCAGGCAGGTGAAAGTCATGCAGTACACGTCCCTCAACAAATTTCATAATAAAATACATACGCCCGATTGAGCTGTCCTCATCAGACAGAAAAAGCGTTTCCGGCACAGGAACATCCGTATCTTTCAGTGCATTCATAATGCGATATTCACGATCAACCTGATGTGCAGATTTAAGAAGTTTCCCGGGAGGTTTAGCGCGCAGAACATATTTTCCACTATCCGCATCAAGGAGATAGGTAGGATTAGACTGACCCGTATCAAATTTTGAAATCTTGTTTAATCCTGAGAAATCCGGAACATTTTTTTCAAGTTCAGGCGCCAGTTTCGTGATGTCCAGGGCGTTAGGGTCGGTGCTCATATATTGCTCCAGGAGTTTGATCTATATCATTGCTGTTTAGTCAAAATAATACTCATCTGCTTGACAGTATAGTGACTAGTATGTTTTCTTTAGTATAACAACATAGCCAGTA
Organism: Methyloligellaceae bacterium; assembly: GCA_050633205.1. GTDB lineage: Bacteria > Pseudomonadota > Alphaproteobacteria > Rhizobiales > CBDHHC01 > CBDHHC01. The sequence continues at coordinate 3,112 of JBOEGA010000022.1, forward strand.
GTATGTTTTACTGTTTTCCGGAAAAATTGAAGAATGAGGTCATGGAATGTCCTTATTTATCAATCAGACTGACAAATGACAGGAATGATGAAGATGCAATCTGAAGCTGCAGAAAACCATAAGCAGGATGCCCGTAAAGAGATGCTTTTTATGGCCGCTAAGTGCTTTGCAGAAAAGGGATATTGCGGAACCACACTCGATTCAATTTCCAGTCGTCTGGGTTGTACTATCGGCAGGATTTACCATTTTTACCCTACCAAAATGGATCTGTTTCTTGGTGTCCACTGGAAGGCAATGGAAACCGTGTTTGAGGCTATAACCCCTATATACGAAAGCGGCTCCCCCCCGTTTGAACGCCTCTGCAGAATGTCCCTGGAGCATACGAAAGCAATAATACGAACCCTGCCTTTTCATAAAGTTGTGAAAGAAGGCATTGATATGCACTTTCGTATGGCAACCACGCCTGACCACAGAAGCAAGCTGGAAGAGGTTGTCAAAAGCCGCCTCAGATACGCATCCCTCTTTAGGGATGTGCTTGAACAGTGCAGGCAGGATGGCAGGCTTGTGTATCAGGAGGCTGGCATAGCCATTCAGCTTATTTTTATGTCTCTGAATGCCCCCGCACACAGGACATCAAATTATTCAATAGAAACAGATAACGAAATTGAAGACATAGCGCGGGAGACTGTAATCTTCGCGCTTACAGGACTTGGAGCAGACAAAGAAAGGATACTGCTATGACGGAAATGAGCCTCGGGATGACCGAACGGCTGAAGCCGATCTACGAAGCCGTTAAAGACATGGTGCAAAATGAAATTCTTCCTCTGGAAAAAGAGTTTCATGATGAAATCGGAAAAAATGGTAACCGCTGGGAATATACCCCGCGCATGACAGAAATTCTGGAAGGTCTGAAAGCCAAAGCCAGAGAAAGAAAGCTTTGGAACTTCTTCCTGACAGATTCAGAAAAAGGTTATGGCCTCACAACAGTTGAATATGCCTACCTTGCAGAAGAAATGGGTAAAGCCCGTCTTGGGTCTGAAGTCTTTAACTGTTCAGCTCCTGATACCGGCAACATGGAAGTGCTGGAGCGTTACGGTAATGAAGAGCATAAGGAAAAATGGCTGAAGCCGCTTCTGAATGGCGAAATTCGTTCGGCCTATCTTATGACAGAGCCGGGCGTAGCCTCATCAGATGCAACTAACGTTAATATGTCCTGCGTTCGTGATGGCGATGAGTATGTCCTGAATGGCGAAAAATGGTGGTCATCCGGTGCCGGTGATCCGCGCTGTAAAATCTATATCACGATGGTGAAAACCGGGACTGATGAAGATCCTAAACACCAGCAGCATTCCCAGATCCTGATACCTGCCGATGCAGAAGGCGTTGAAATTCTGCGCGCTATGGAAGTCTACGGTCAGGATGATGCTCCTCACGGTCATATGCATATCTGTTTCACAAATGTCCGTGTTCCTGCAAGTAATCTTCTTCTTGGCGAAGGTCGCGGTTTTGAAATTTCACAAGGTCGCTTGGGCCCTGGCCGTATTCACCACTGTATGCGGGCAATCGGTAAAGCTGAAAAAGCACTTGAAAGCATGTGCCGCCGTTCTCTTGAGCGTGAAGCATTCGGTAAAAAACTGGCTCAGCTTGGTGCTAACTATGACATCATTGCAGAATGCCGTATGGAAATCGAAATGGCCCGTCTTCTCTGCCTGAAAGCAGCATGGATGATGGATCAGGGTGACCCGCGTGCTGCTGCTCCATGGATCAGTCAGATCAAGGTTGTTGCCCCTCGTATGGCCGTAAAAGTGATCGACGAAGCAGTGCAGATGCACGGTGGTGCCGGTGTATCTCAGGATACGGAACTGGCAGCAGCCTGGACAGCAACACGTACCTTGCGTCTTGCAGATGGACCAGACGCTGTACACCGTCGCCAGATTGCTCGTGCCGAGTTGAGAAACTATACGCAGGAAAAAGTGTAAACTTTTCTGAGTAGTACGGGGCAGGGCGATGTATTCGCCCGCCCTCCAATTTATATTGGATTTCATAAATACAGGGTCTGTTCCATGTCATTACGAATTCGCCAGATTGTTGTAGCAGCAAGAGATCTCGAAAAAACAGTCGAGCAGCTTACTCATGTACTGGGAGTAAAAGTCTGCTATCGCGATCCGGCTGTTGCCAAATTCGGACTGGTGAATGCATTAATGACTATAGGAGACCAGTTCCTCGAAGTTGTCTCTCCGACGGAGCCTGAAACGGCAGCAGGCAGGCACCTGGAGCGCTTTGGCGATTCTGGTTATATGTTGATTTTGCAAACAGATGACCTTGCTGAAGATCGTGCGAGAATAGATAGACTTGGTATCCGTATTGTATGGGAATCTGTTCATCCTGAAATCAGTGCGATACATCTTCATCCAAAAGATATCGGAGCAGCTATTGTTTCACTGGACCAGCCTGTTGTTCCCGCAGCATGGCCATGGGCAGGAGAGCAGTGGACTGAATATTCATCAGATCAGGGCGCTCAACAGATTTTGACAGCAAAAATTGAGGCAACTGAACCGGTTAATCTGGCCGAACACTGGGCTCTCATATTGGGAGCAGAAGTTAACAGACAGGAAGGCGACTCCCCCCACATTCCTGTAACTGGGGGCAGGCTGGACTTTGAAAGTGCATCAGGTAATGCACTTTCGGGTTTCACGCTTGCCCTCAGCGATGTTTCCGGCGCTTTGGATAGAGCCCGGGAACTATCACTCCCGGTATCAGATAAAACTGTAACAATCTGCGGTGCAGAATTCACTCTCCTGGAAGCATAGGCTATCCGACCCGCACAATACTGCTTGTAAGCCCGCCATCAACAACCAGATCAGTTGCATTTATATAAGATGCATCATGAGAAAGCAGGAACAGTGCAGGATAAGCGACTTCCCAGCCCGTGCCTTGCCGTCCAAAAGGCAACGGCCTTGCTGCACGATTGGGACGTCCCGCGCTGGCCAGACGCCCAAGCGGCGTATCCATCAGTCCCGGAGACAGAATATTGGCCCGTATCCCTCTGGCCTGTCCCTCAAGTGCAGCAGCACGGCAAACGGATATAAGGGAAGATTTGGAAGCTTCATAGGCAGGCTGTCTGCTTAAAGGCGATCTGGATGCAACAGACGAGATAAAGACAATGGAACTTCCCGGCTCCAGTACTTCCAGCGCATATCTGGCAGTCAGAACATGTCCCCGTAGATTGACATCCATCACCTCATCCCAGGATTTTGCCGTCTGCTGTGAGAGAGATTTCCCATTCCCGATACCAACATTGATGACAAGTCCGTCAAGACCTCCAAAAGCTGAGCTGGCTGTTTTTACCATCTCCTGAATTTGCTGCTCCTGAACCACATCAGCCTGAATAGCAATTGCCTCACCTCCGGCCTTTGATATCTCCTGAACAGTATCCTCAGCTGCAGACAGATCAATATCTGCGCAGGCGACTTTAGCTCCTTCCCTGGAAATCAGAATACTCATGGCCTTGCCGTTGCCAATCGTTTCACCATCAGGACAGGGGCGCTGCCCGGCGCCAACAACAAGGATACGGCGGCCATCAAGTCTTCCACGAGCCACTTCTGTCCCCAGTGAAGGCGCATATAACTGCGCCGCCACTTTTATATCTTTTTGATTGCTCATTCTACGTTCTTTCTGGCCTTACAGAGCCGGCTTTTCTTCGATATCAACACCCGTATTTTCAAGAAAACGGGAGACCATCATGTAAAAACCAATAGTTAGCAGAAGCTCGGAAAGAAGCCGGGGAGACAGTTTCTCCGAAACTTCGTTAAACAGTTCATCAGGCGCTTTGACATCTTTCACAACAGAATCCGTAAAACGGACTAAAAGCTGCTCCAGATCATCCAGTACAGGTTCATCTGTTTCATTCAGAACGGCAGCGACCTTCTTCTCATCCAGCCCAACAGAAGCAGCAACTCTGCGATGTTGATAGATTTCGTAACTTGCATCACTGAGAATACCAACACGGAGAATAACCAGTTCCCGCAATTTCGGGTCTAGCTCTGAAGCGGTCAGAATGGCTCCGCCCATTTTTAAAAAACCGGGAGCAACAGTGGGAGCATGTGCCAGCATACGATAAATATTTAGTGGGGGTGCCTTTTTAATTGTTTCTGCCAGTTTTTCAGGAAGGTCATTCAGATCATGATAGGGAATTCTTGCCATTTTTACCTCCGGCAGCACCTCATGGACAGGGAGGAAGCTGCAACGCCAAAACTCCGACAAAGGATTGAAAACAAGTCGGAAATCAGCCAAATTTGAACAGTTTTATATAATATCACTATATTTTACGACATCTTTATGAGATTGTATAAAAACGTTTTTATATAGAGGATGCAATATATTCAATAGTATTGCCTGTATATTTCTATGGGATCTGGCTCCGGGGAGAATTTTTAAATGGCTGGAAAAGTATCTGTCCGTGATGTGGCAAAAGAAGCTGGTGTCTCAATCGGCAGTGTCTCCCGTGTGCTGAATGGCGGCACCTATGTTAGTACGGACCTTCGAAATAAAGTTATGAGTGCAGTTGAAAAACTGGGCTACCAGCCCGATGCCAACGCACGCAACCTGCGCATGGGTCACAGCAAAACCATTGGCTGCCTGATACCGGATCTCGCAAACCCCCTCTATGCCGCACATGTATCTGCTATTGAGGACCGCCTGCAGGAAGATGGCTATATGCTCCTGCTCGGTAGTAGCAAGGGTAGTCAGCTACGTGAAAAGGGGCTTATGAATCTGTTTATCAGCCGCAGTATGGATGGCATTATCGCTGCTCCCTTGCGTGAGGAGACAGGGGAGCAGCTTGACATATTTACCCGGTGCCCGCTTCCACTGGTAATAGTTGACCGTGATATGGAGGCCCCTGGAGACAGAGTTGTCATCGACCACAGTGGAGGAGTGCAAAAGGTGCTGGAATATCTCTTTTCTCTCGGTCACAGGAGAATTATATTGCTGACTCCGGGGACTGATATCCGGCCCGGCCGTGAACGAATAACAGGCTATTATGAGGCCCATAAAAAAGCTGGCATTGCAGTTGATCCCAGCCTTATCAGGGCAATCAATCCACGCCTGATAAGCAGTTATGAAGATGTCAGGGGGCTACTCACATCCAAAGCGCCTCCAACAGCCATTATAGGTTTGGGAACGCAGATTTTATCTGCTGCCATGAGGGCCGTATACGATGCAGGTCTGACCATTCCAGGCGACATGTCCATTGTTGGAATAGGAACTCCGGATACAGCTGAATTTGCCTATCCTCCCATGACAATGCTGCGTTTTGACCTTGAGGACTATGGGCGCACGGCTGCCGATTTAATACTGGATCGGATAAGTTCTGGAGAAAGGTCTGCGCCGCATCATATTGTAAAACCCATGGAGCTGGTGATAGCAGGGTCTTGTGGTCCGGTAAAATAGATCTCAGTTCACGTTTGCTCCTGACCTGCGTTGTCAAAAAATGCTCTTATGGCACCAGTGACACTGTTAATTTCCTCACGTGTCAGTTCCGGAAATATAGGTAGGCTTAACTGTGTAGCTATGATTTTTTCCGTAACCGGGAAGTCTCCGGCTTTATACCCTAGATCTTTCGCAGCTGGTTGCAGGTGTAGCGGGATAGGGTAATGGATAGCACAGCCTATATTGCGATCAGTCAGAAATTTTTGCAATTCATCTCGCCGCTCAGTCCTTATGACAAAGTTATGATACACCGCATATTCATCACCGCTGTCCCTTGGGACAGTCACTATATCTTTCAGCCCCTGTTGGTAGAGCCCTGCAATGGTCCTGAAGCTATTGGTAATATCATCAAAATATTTCAGTTTAAGCAGCCCCATCGCTGCCAGCATAGTATCCAGCCTTGAGTTCAGTCCCCATGATGCACATTCATTACGATTGACCAGCCCATGATTTCTCATGGTTTTCAGCTTTTCATAAAGTTCGGGATCAGAGAAAGTCATAAAACCGCCATCCCCCATCACAAACAGGTTTTTGAGCGGATGCAGACTAAAGCAGCCAATATCTCCCAGACTGCCAGCCGGACGACCTTTATATTTTGCACCAATAGCCTGTGCCGCATCCTCTATCACATACAGATTATGCGCTTTGGCAATATCATTAATCTGATCCATTCTGGCGGTCCGGCCAGTAAGATGGATCGGCATAATTGCTTTTGTTCTATTGGTAACAGCTCGCTCAATACTCTCGGGATTAATATTATAATCCTCCGAGATATCTGCAAATCGTATAGTTGCACCAACTGCAGCAATCGCCCCCGCAGAGGCAATAAAAGAGTTGGGAGCCGTAATAACTTCATCACCCGGACCAATGCCAAGCGCTCTCATGGCAAGGATAAGCGCATCTGTCCCGTTAGCTACCGTGAGTGCATATTCGGTCTCACATAAAGCCGCCAGTTCAGTTTCAAACTGTTCCACCTCTGGTCCCATAACATAAGCCCCGGAAGAAGCAACACGCTGGAAAGTCTCGTCTATTTCCTGCTTATAAGCCTGATACTGACGTGACAGATCAACAAACGGAACTTTTACACTCATGAATAAAACTCTTTAATTGCTGCAATCATCTGGTCAAGTTGATCATTTGTAATAAATTCATGAACAGGAAGCGACAAAGTTGAATTGCAGATAGCCTCAGCCATAGGGAAATCGCCTGCCTTATAGCCATACTCTTTTGCAGCCGGCTGCAAATGCATTGGAATTGGATAATGCACCTTTGCATCAATGCCTCTGCTTTCAAGATAAGCCTGCAACTCATCTCTTCTGGCAAACCGTAAAGAATATATATGGTAAACCTGCCTGATATGATCAGCCTCACGAGGCGGGATCATTACACCATCTATGCCTGTCAGATGCTTATCAAGATACAGGGCATTCGAAATCCGTTTGTCTGTAATGTCTGGCAGTTTATCCAGCAAATGATCCGCAACAACAGCCTGCACAGTATCAAGACGTGAATTATAGGCAAAGACATCACAATGGTCTCTGTCCCTCAATCCATGATTGCGCAACAGCCGTATTTTATTCGCAAAGTCCTCATCATTGGTGCAGATAACGCCTCCATCACCCCATACATTCAAATTCTTTAGGGGATGCATGGAAAAGCAGCCGGCGGTTCCATAAGTACCTGCAGGACGACCTTTATACTGAGCTGTAATAGCGTGGCATGCATCCTCAACTATATGCAATTCATTATCTTTGGCGATCTGCTGTATCGGGTCCATATCGCACGGTTTTCCAGACCAGTGTACAGGCAGAATAGCCTTTGTATTTTTTGTAATGGCAATTTCAATTAATTCGGGGTCAATATTATAGTCATTGCGGGCATCAACAAACACTGGCTTCGCACCCGCAGTAACAATCGCACCAATGGTGGCATAAAAAGTAAATGGAGTTGTTATAACTTCATCACCCGGCCCAACACCAATAGCTTTCAAAGAGAGAAACAGGGCATCCGTCCCGCTCCCCACACCCACCGCAAATTTTGCCCCGGCCTGTTTTGCAAAACGCGCTTCGAAAGCATCCACAGCCCGACCTAATGTAAAGTCACCTTTCTGTACAACCTCACCAACCTTATCCAGAATTTTCTGATAATCAGAAAATTGCTCTTTCAGATAGTTATGACTGATATCACAACGATCCGTCTGATCATATTGATCCGGAAGAAAGTTTTCAATTTCATTTGCCATGTGCCTTGACCAATCTATTTCTTGTGAGTGTAAACTTTGGGGAGAGCTTTAATAGTATCAATATTCTTCTGTACCCATTTATAGGTATCAGCAATCCCGTCTTCGAGGTTGTATTTAGGCGTCCAGCCCAGCTCTGTTTCAGCTTTTTTGGAATCCATAAAATAGGCAGGGTCTTTCGCCGGGCGGTCTGCAGTAATTTCAGTAAAGCTGTTTATATCAACGTCTGCGCTTTCTGCAATTTGCTCCACTAGCTCACGGATAGTAACAAACTCGCTGGTAGAAAAATGGTATATCTCCCCCGATTTGCCATCTGTCATTGCTTTCAGGATTCCGCTGCTGACATCCTTGCCATGAATAAATGCCCGAATAGATGTTCCGCCACCATGAAGCGGAAGTGTTTCGCCCGTAAGAGCACAATAAATTGCCCGCGGTGTAATGCGATAAAGCTGTTGCCCGCTTCCATAAAAATTGGCAAAGCGGCACAGAATAACCGGGAAATTATACTGTCTGTGATAAGCCATCAGGCTCATGTCAATCGCTGCATGAGAAACCGCATAGGGAGTTGATGGATTATAGTTCGTACTCTCGGCAATCAACCCGTCAGTATGCCCATAGACTTCAGGTGTGGAAATGCGGATATAACGTTTCAGGAATGAAGCTTTCTTCAGCGCATTGTGAATTTTTACCTTGGCAACAATATTGGAGTTATACCATTGCTCGGGCCAGTCCCAGCTCTGTGCAACCATTCCCTGGCCTGCAAAATCAACAATAAAATCAGGTTGTTCAGACATTATCAGATCAATAATTTTACTATTGTCTGTATTCAGGTCAAGTTTATGATATTTGAAGTTTGAAAGCCTGGAGCTTTTCTTGTATGGCAGAAAAATATCCTGCGGTTCCTCCGAGCGGCTGGTGCCAATTATCTGAATATTCTGTTCTAGAGCTTTATGGACAAAACAGGCCCCGGCAAATGAAGTGCTTCCCAGTACAACACCTTTTTTGAATTCTTGTTCTGTCATTTTAACTTCCGAATTGGTGGTAAAGGCTTTGAACGAGATGCTTGTCATTCTCAGCTTTTTGATAGGTTTCAGGTGTGCCGATATCCAGATGGTAATCAGCATTCTCCCAGGCGAGTATGCGCCCCGTAAATTGAGGAATAATATCCAGTGAAATTTCAAAATGCTTTTTATTGATGCTCATCGCATAGAGCGCGACTTCCGGTTCCATAATAAAAACAGCCCCGTTAGCCAGGTTCGTTGGTGGGTTCTCTACCTTTTCATAAAATTCTGTAACCAGATTGTTATGGTCAAGTTGAACCACACCACACTGCCTTGGATCAGGCGGAATAAATGTCATCATCGTAATCGCGGTTCCTGCCATACGTTCCTTATGTGCCTTAATAAAAGCCGGAAAATCAGTGAGGCACAGGTTATCCGCATGGGCGAGAAGAAAAGGTTCATCAAGAAAATGCTGAGCATTCTTTTTCAATGTGCCACCAGTACCAAGAAGCTCCTCCTCCTCAATGCAGGTAATATTCTTTTTATGAGGACTGCTATCTATAAAAGTCCTGACAGCGTCTGCATGATAATGCAGGTTAATATAAAAATGTGTAATGCCCGCCAGAGACAGAAGATCAAGCCAGTAGCCCAGCAACGGTTTGCCATTAACAGGCACAAGGCATTTTGGTATTGTATTCGTGATAGGCTTAAGACGTTCGCCAAGCCCTGCCGCAAGTAAAAGTGCTTTCATGTTGATAATGCCGCCGTTATTTCACTGGATTGAATAGGGATATTACCAACTCTCGAAACCTGCACTGCAGCCGCCAGCGAGCCAAGATAGGATGCCTGCCAGATATTTGCGCCTGCAGCCAGTGCAATAGATGAAGTTACGAGAAACGCATCACCAGCCCCGGCCGGATCAACAGCTGATGGTTGCAATGCGGGCAGACGGTCATTGACAATATTGCCATTCTCAACAGCCGACATAAGCAACCCTTCTTCCGCCAGAGTAATAACAATATTCTCGGCATTCGTACCTTCTCTGACTTTCTCGGAAAGTTTGATTAAACCATCAGTGCTGTTATTGAGAGATACACGGGCCTCATGCTCAGTCGGTGTAATAAGAGACATATTCTGAAAACGTTTGATATCTCCGATCTGTGAGGAACACTGGCTATCAGCAGCAAGGACAACTTCATTCTTTGCTGCTCTTTCTGAAATTGCATTAATCAGGTCTTGCGGCAGAGCCCCATAGCTGAAGTCGGAAAATATAATCACGTCAAGTTCAGGAAGAAGCTCCTCCAGCTTATCGGTAACCTGCTTTTGCAACGCCTGGGAAATCGCATGTTCCGAATAATCATTAACCCTCAATAGTGTCTTTCCACTCGCCCTGTATCTCGTCTTTTGCGTTGTCGGCCGCGTTTCATCCTGTAGGAGATAACTGGCGACCCTGGATTGCTCTAGCTGAGTTTTACTGAATTCTCCGGCATCGTCATTCCCGGTAACCGATATAAAATGAACTGAAGCCCCGAGGCTTCTCGCATGAGATGCAACAATGCCTGCACCCCCCAGATACAGTGTTGATTTCGCAGGACGAACAACAATAGTAGGGTCCTCGCGAGACATTCCCACAGCCGTGCAGTTAAGGTAATTATCAACAATAATATCTCCCAGCACGCAGACATTCAGTGTGGGGAATCTGCCAAGAATATCCTGAAGAGACTGTGTCGATATATCATGTCGTTTAAGGAATTGCGTTTGCCTGGAAATTGAAGCTTTGCCAGTAGCTGCACCATTATCTTCAAAATCAGAAAGTCCGATCTCGCCAGAGCTGTATATCAGTCGTCCGCCATAAGCCTCCACCGCTTCCTTTTCCGGTGTTGCCTCATCATGATACTCCCACCCCTTAACCACGATATCCGGCTTGTATTCGTTGATATATTCGATAACAGGGTAGTCCAGAATAAAAGCATCATGAATAAATGAAAGAGCCTTTATATTCTCCAGTCGTTCATCCTGTTTAACCGTAGCCTCAGGTGCCCGTTCGTCAGAAAATACACCAACGGTCAGTTTGTTCCCAAGACTTGCTGCAAAGTTCAGAAACCTGAAGTGTCCCGGATGCAGGATGTTAAACATGCCATAAACAAATACTGTTGCGGCTTTACTGTTCTGGTTGCGTACTGGCATCTAGGCATCTTCCGGAGAAATTTCTAAAAGGGCTCTGACAATTTTTCGGCTTTCAAGGTCATTCAAAGCCTGATTAATTTGCTCAAGAGGATAGCGATGGCTGAGTAATGGCTCCAGGTTAAGTTTCCCCTGCGCATACATTTGATCAAGCAACGGAATATCCTTGTCAGGAGAAGAGTTACCACCCCATGTCCCGCGAATGTTTTTTCCGCATATCAGTTCAAACGGATCAATCGAAATTCTGTCCCC
>JBOEGA010000023.1:0-45499 GCA_050633205.1 Methyloligellaceae bacterium
ATACAATATGACTGGACATTATGGGCGCGCGATGACCAGTTGCCACCACATTATAATGACTGGACCACATGGCTGATCCTTGGCGGCAGAGGTGCCGGAAAAACCAGGGCCGGAGCCGAATGGGTTCGTGCACAGGCAACCACTAAAAAAAGCCGGATTGCCCTGATCGGTGAAACTCTGAACGATGTTCGGGCTGTCATGATTGAAGGCATATCGGGCCTTCTCTCAATTCATCCGCAAAGAGAGCAGCCACGGTTTGAACCATCAAAACGCCAGCTCATATGGCCAAACGGATCAATCGCCCAGATGTATTCAGCCGATGATCCTGAAAGCCTGCGAGGCCCGCAATTTACGGCTGCATGGTGTGATGAACTGGCAAAATGGAGACAGCCGCAACTGACCTGGGATATGCTGCAATTCGCATTGCGCCTCGGAGATCTGCCAAGGCAGGTCATTACAACAACACCAAAGCCAATAGCGCTTTTACAAAATATCATAAAAGACAATCTGACAAGAATATCAAGAGCAGGCACTGATGCCAATGCAAACAACCTCGCACCAACATTTCTGCAGGCAATAGTCAAACGCTATAGAGATACGCGGCTCGGTCGTCAAGAACTCGACGGCGAAATTTTAATGGACAGACCAGACGCACTTTGGCAACGCGATCAGCTCGAAAAACTGAGACTGCAATCAACGCCTCCACTGCAACGCATAATCGTATCAGTCGATCCACCTGTAACCAGTTCAACAAAATCAGATGCCTGCGGAATTATAATAGCAGGAAAAACAGATGATAGGGCCTATATACTGGAAGATGCAACGATAGAACAGGTCAAACCCCTGCAATGGGCAAAGACAGTTATCAATATGTTCCACAAACATGAAGCTGATACGATCCTCGTTGAAGTCAATCAGGGTGGTGAAATGGTCGAATCCGTCATTCGTCAGATAGATCCGTTGATACCCATAAAATCAGTCAGGGCTTCCCGTGGTAAATGGCTTCGTGCCGAACCGGTAGCAGCACTCTACGAACAATCCCGTGTAGCCCATATTGGACAGTTCAAAAAACTCGAAGACCAGATGTGCGACTTCGCCCGCAACGGTCTCTCCAGCGGTCAAAGCCCGGACAGACTGGACTCATTGGTATGGGCAGTAACAGAACTTCTTCTTGGAACAGAAACAACACCAACCCTGAAAATTCTATAGCAAAATCAGTGCACTTTCTTCCTTCCCCCTTGACGGGGGAAGTACCCGCAAAGCGGGGGATGGGGGTGACAGCCCCAGCAAAAAACGATCTATTTTATTCGAAAGCCAACACCACATGCCCCTCATTCAAAAACTGACCGGCCTGTTCAGAAAGCCGCGACCACCTGAACAAAAAGCCTCCGCCACAGCACCACTGATCGCAATCCACACTGGCGGGCAACCTGTATGGACACCGCGCGACTACGCAAATCTTTCACGAGAAGGATTTATGCAGAACCCGGTTGTCTACCGCAGTATACGCATGATTGCAGAAGCAGCCGCAAGTGTTCCGCTTATATTGTCAGAAGGTGAGAATGAACTGAACAGTCACCCGCTTCTTGATTTGCTGAAAGCCCCCAACAACGCACAGGCCGGATAAGACCTTCTCGAATCCTGGTACGGTTTCCTGATGGTCTCTGGCAACGCCTATATGGAAGCAGTAACCCTTAACGGTCAGCTCCGTGAACTCCATTGTCTTCGTCCTGACCGTATGAAAGTGGTTCCCGGAAACAACGGCTGGCCGGAAGGATACGAATATTCCGCTAACGGCCAGAAAATCATCTTTCCGGCAGAGCAGGGCAATAGCATAAACCCGATATTTCATTTCTCTCTGTTCCATCCGGTCAATGACCATTATGGCATGAGCCCACTGGAAGCTGCTGCTTACGCTATTGATATTCATAATTCCGCCAGCGCCTGGAACAAAGCTCTGTTCGATAATTCCGCAAGACCATCCGGTGCACTGGTCTATCAGGCCAAAGACGGCAACCTCACCAAAGACCAGTTCGACCGCCTGAAATCAGAACTTGAAAATAGTTTTCAGGGTGCGGCAAATGCCGGAAGACCTCTTCTGCTCGACGGAGGCCTCGACTGGAAAACAATGTCACTATCTCCAAGGGATATGGATTTCATAGATGCAAAACATATAGCCGCTAGAGAAATAGCGCTTGCTCTCGGTGTACCGCCAATGCTTCTTGGTATTCCCGGCGATAACACCTATGCCAATTATGCCGAAGCAAACCGTACATTCTGGCGACAGACAATCCTGCCTCTCGTCAACAAAACCGCACAGGGCCTGTCTGCATGGTTGGGCGCAGCATATAATAAAAATCTCCGTTTATCTGATCGTTGACCGTCAGGGCATCCGCATCCTTCGCGATCCATACAGTTCAAAACCTTACATCCTCTTCTACACCACAAAACGTGTAGGTGGCGGAGTGCAGGACTTTGACGCCATCAAACTCCTGAAATTCGGAACATCCTGATACGCAACAACCCCGCCCCCAATCAGTTGTTGCGTAGGCGCGGTCTCAGGTTCCTTTACCCTCCACAGCCCACCTGAGGCCGCGTCTTTTCCATTGGAGAAACATGAAATGCCCATAGTACTGACATCCGGACCACTGCTCGAACCACTCACAGTCGCTGAAATAAAAACCTTTCTGCGTGTCGATAATGATGATGAAGATATACTGATATCAAGCCTCATTACAGCCGGGCGAATTCATATCGAGCAGAAAATAAACCGCAAGCTCATAACCCAGAGCTGGTCATGGTATCTGAGCCGATGGCCGGACAAGCCAGAACTCACTTTGCCCCTGAGCCCGGTGCAGTCTGTCGATGCAATTCAGACCTATGATGCAGAAGGGATGCCCACCACCTGGCCTGCTGAAAATTACCAGACAGATATCTATTCCGATGCAGCAAAAATTATCAGTAAAAATACAGGTTGGCCAAATCCCGAAAATACAGTCAACGGCATCGAAATTCAGATAACTGCTGGTTACGGCAATAATCCGTCAGACATACCTGAACCAGTCAGGCAGGCCTTACGCCTTATGGTCGCCCACTGGTTTGAAAACCGGGAACCGGTCATTCTCGGCGAAACTCCCATTAGTGTCCCTGAAAACGCTATGGCTCTCCTGTCTCCCTTCAAACAGGTACACCTCTGATATGCCACAGAATATAAAACAAATCAGACACCGCATCGCCCTTCAGGCTCTCATTCTTACGGATGATGGATTTGGTGGACAGACAAGGTCATGGCAACAGATCGCAACCCTTTGGGCTTCTCTACGGCCAAAAAGCACACGCGAATACTCAAAAGAAACGATCAACGCCGAACAGCTTCAAAGCACGATAATCTATGAAATAACAATCCGTCACCGCACCGATATTACTCCCCAAATGCGTATCATCTTCGGAAGTCGCAAATTCAATATTCTCTCTGCATTCGATAAAGACGGCTATAAAGAATGGCTGATCTGCATCTGCGAAGAAATAAAATCATGAGGAAAAACAAATGCCTCAGTCTTCAACCCTGTCACTGCAAAAAGCCATTTACTCAGCCCTCATTGCAGATACGGAACTCACAACATTGCTCAATGGGCCGAATATCTTCGACCATGTTCCGCAATCCCAATCTCTGCCATTCGTTGTGATATCACAGATTACCACAAAAGAATGGCCACCAAACGGGCAGGAACACAGCATAACCCTGACAACATGGTCAGAGTATCCGGGCCGCAAACAGGCAATGGAAATATCCGAAAGCATCCGCGCGGGTTTACATGATACGAGCCTGTCCCTTGAGGACCATCACCTTATCAACCTGCACTTTCTGTCTTCAGAAGCAAGGCGGGACAAACAAAGCAAGCTCTACCAGATGCAGTCCCGCTTTCGCGCAGTAACAGAACCCCAATAGGAACACAATATGACAGCACAAAAAGGCAAAGACCTGCTCCTGAAACTGGACGAGGATGGTCTTGGCACATTCGCAACGGTCGCAGGATTGCGCAGCCGTGGCATAGCCTTCAATGCGCAAACCGTTGACATCACCAATGCAGAATCCGCTGGGCAATGGCGCGAACTCCTGGAAGGAGCCGGTATCAAAACTGCCCGTATCAGTGGAGCCGGAATATTTAAAGATGCTTCTTCCGATGAAACTATCCGAACATATTTTTTCGCAGGAACAATCCGAAACTGGCAGATCATTATCCCGGATTTCGGAATAGTGCAGGGCCCGTTCCAGATCACTGCCCTTGAGTTCACGGGCCAGCATGACAACGAAGTAACCTTCGAACTTGCCCTTGAATCTGCCGGACAGCTCACATTCTCACCAGTCTAGGACAAAACCATGCCCAACCTCCATCGCGGCGAAATAGAAGCCATACTGGATGATAAAACCTACACACTCTGTCTCACACTTGGTGCGCTGGCAGAACTGGAAAACTGCCTCGGAGCTGACGACCTCATCGCCCTGACCGAACGTTTCGAAAACGGCCGCATGAAATCATCCGATATCACCCACATAATCTGTGCAGGATTGAAAGGCGGTGGTCATGACGTCGATATTAATGAAGTTTCCCGGATGAAAGTCGATGACGGAGCTGTCGGTTATATCAATATCGCTGTCAGGCTTCTGAAAGCAACATTTCATGGAGAATAAAAAGTCTGTTTTTCCCTGGGATCAATGGATGGCCATTGGCTTTGGCATATTACGCCACTCCCCGGAGAGCTTCTGGAAAATGACACCACATGAACTGAATGCAGCAATAAAAGGTCTATACGGCCCTTCTGTTTTATCAACACCACCAACCAGAAAAACACTCCAGTCTTTAATCAGTAAATTCCCGGATTAAATAATGCCATTTGAAACCAGTATCAACACCGATCACCTGAGAACAGAACTGGCAGAACTCACAACGATCAGCGAACGCTTTGGCAGCAAACTGACCAAAGCCTTTATAGATGCCACTGTAAAAGGCAAAGACCTGAACTCAGTACTGAAATCTCTGGCACTCTCAATGTCCCGCATGACATTACGTCAGGCATTGCGTCCGGTAAATGAGGCCGTATCAGGGATAGTATCAAACATCATAAACAGTCCTGTAAAACCATTCGCCAGCGGTGGAGTAATCAATACACCAACCTATTTCCCAATGCATGGTGCAACAGGTCTCGCAGGTGAAGCTGGTCCCGAAGCCATACTTCCCCTATCTCGCGGATCAGATGGCAGGCTTGGTATAGCATCCGCTTCGGGGCAGAATATCAATATCACTTTCCATGTCACAGCCACAGATGCAGCCAGCTTCGCCCAGTCCGAATCCCAAATCTCTGCCATGCTGAACCGGGCCGTATCCAGAGGCACAAGGAACCTGTAACATCATGTCTTTCCACGAAATCCGTTTCCCCACCAGTATCTCGCTTGGCTCCGAAGGTGGTCCTGAACGGCGCACCGAAATAGTAACCCTCGGTTCAGGCCATGAAGAGCGCAATACCCGATGGGCAGACTCCAGACGTAAATATAATGCTGGCTACGGCATAAAATCGCTTGATGATCTGCACTCGGTTATAGACTTCTTTGAAGAACGCAGAGGCAGGCTCTATGGTTTCAGATGGAAAGACCACACAGACTACAAATCCTGCCCTCCCAGCCAGGCCATATCAGATACTGACCAGATCATCGGTACAGGAGATGGCGCAACAGATACATTTCAGCTCATCAAAACCTACGGAACGGTTTACGCTCCCTATACACGCCAGATCACAAAGCCCGTAGGCAAAACGCTAACAGACCTTTCTTTCGGCCCAACAAGCCGCTGGGACTTGGGTAATCAGTTTGATGTGCAACTGGAAGATGGTCAGCTCACGTCCCTTGAAGACCTGTCTCTGTTCAATGGTGGTAACCTTGCAGCAGTACAAAATACCAATGGTCAATGGGAAGTTATCCAGTTCAAAAATGCCGAACTCATAGCCGAAAAAACATACCGCCTCTCAACCCTGCTGAGAGGGCAGGGCGGCACTGAAAATTATATGGAAAACATAAACCCAGCAGGTGCGAGCTTTATACTCCTTGATGATGCAATCACCAGCGTTTCTCTTGGTATCAATGATATCGGGCTACCCTACAACTGGAAATATGGCCCTGCAAACAGGGATATCGGCCATAGTTCCTACTCGGAAGAAATCCACGCTTTCTCTGGCCACTCCTATAAACCCTTAAGTCCGGTTCATATAGAGACAACTTTCATCAGCAATGATCTGCACATCTCATGGAAACGACGAACCCGTATTGGTGGGGACAGTTGGGAATTATCAGAAGTTCCTCTTGGAGAAGAAATAGAACTCTATGAAATAGAAATCATGGACGGAGAAAATGTAATACGTCTTATGTCTTCCACCATTCAGCAAGTAACCTATGCAGAAGCCGAGCAGCTTACAGACTGGGGCACAATCCAGTCCTCCTATGCCATCCGCATATACCAGATAAGCGCCACGATAGGTCGCGGTACTCCAGCCATCCATACAAGCTGATGAATATCTCAACTGCTATACAAAAATTGATCACCTGGTTCACGGGTGTAATAATAGCATTACTGCCAGTTCCTCTGGCCATTTCAGAAAATCTCACAAACATGAAAAGCCTTCTGATACCGGAAGCCTGGCTGAACTATTACAGCGAACTTACATTCTTTAGTCTGTCCCTGTCAGTATTAGCGCTGTTTGATAGCATGGAGCTGATTGCAAATTGCAATAAATATGAGAAAACCCTGAAGACCCTGTTCCACTTCGGCTTCTCGTTAATCCTGCTCCACCTGATTATCGGAGCGATCCACTTTGGCAACCACACAAACTCTGAAACGCGGAACTATCCCCTTCTCTACACACTGCCAGTTACAATTCTGCTCACAGGCCTGACCAGGTTCATCCATAACATTCGGGAAGCCTCATGATCATAACCACATCACTGTTAGCGCTGCTCCTGTTCCTGATAGCCGCACTGATATGCCTTCGTACACGATCTGCAACCCACACCACCAAACCGTCCCATCCAGAACTCAGGACCACACATGCAAGACACTTTCCCGACTGCCCTGAAACACGTCCTCCTCTATGAAGGCGGATATGTAAATCACCCGCTCGATCCAGGCGGTGCAACCAATATGGGCATCACCCACAAAACATTGTCCCGCTACAGAGGAACAAAAGTCACCAGAGCGGATGTCCGTAATCTCACCTTTGAAGAAGCTTCAAACATCTACCGCAATTTCTACTGGCACCCCTGTTGCTGTGACCTGATGCCGGCGGGATTGGATATCGCCCTGTTTGACTGTGCAGTAAATCAGGGCCCGCCCCGCGCCATACGATTTTTACAGCATGCCGTGTCCACAAAAGCCGATGGAGCCATTGGCCCGATCACTCTGGCTGCAATCAACCGACAGCCCCCTTTGGACATACTCAATGAATTCATTGCACGCCGTATGCATCATTACGGCCGCCTCTCAACTCTGTTTAAAACCTTCGGCCTTGGCTGGTCCCGCCGTCTCAGCGATGTCCATTCAAAGTCACTAATCGAAATCAATCAAAAGGAGATACCCCATGAACTTCATTCTTAACCGCCTGAAAGAGCCGTCAACATTTGCCGGAATAGCCGCAGTGTTCGCCAGCTTCGGATTACTGGATTTATCGGAAAGTCAGTGGAATGAATTTTTCGGAGCCGTTGCCGCTTTGGCAGGTCTGGCAGCAGTCGTACTTGAAGAAAAAAATAACGAAGATGAGGATCTGTGATGCTGCTTTTTCGCCTGAGCTTGTCAGTAATCGGTCTTCTGTCACGGCTCTATGAAAATTACAAAAAACGAAAATACATCAGACAGGGGGAGGAACAAGCCAACCGAACCGCAAAGAGGATACAAAATGACCGTATCAAAAAGGCAAAAAATGCTCGCCTTGACAGCCTTAATTCTGACCCTGACAGCCTGCGCAAAAAAGACCCCTTCCAGCGCGATTGACACCTCCTGTGAGGTTTTTGAACCAATAAATTACTCAAAACGCGATTCTGGTGTTACAATAACTCAAATTCGTGCTCATAATGCCGCCTGGCAATCTGTTTGTCCTCGGCAAAATGAGTGATTTTTGATAGAGTAAAATTATGGATAATTCCTGCACTTACTCTTTTGAACTGATATCTGAATATAAAACAATAATAACATCATTCAGATTAGAGGGTATATGTCTGAAATAAACACTTGTCAGCTTCATGAAGCCATTATTCATACCTGGTTCAGACTGGCTATCATAGGATTATGGTCAATGATAGGAAGTGGTGACAATGAGGCTATTTAGATATACGGTTTTAGTAACCGTAATGACCTTAATGATGATTGGCCTTGGCGGAGCATCTCAGGTAATGGCGAAATGTTACTCTTGGGACACAGCGAGAGCTGTGATCAAGGAGAACGGGCTGGTTGCCGCTGGAGCTGTGCGAAGAAATCATTCTCGTGGCCGCATGATTGAATTTAAACTTTGTAAGATAGGCGGACGTTTTGTCTACAGAGTTGTAACTATGCAGCCAGGCAGAGTTAACAAAATGATTGTGGATGCTGCATCAGGAGCAACTTTAGGGCGTAGTGACGGAAGAAGCTCATTACCCGCTGGAGTTGGCGGCAGTGTTCGAAAGTCTTTGAAGCTGTTTAAGCGCAAACGTTCTGGATACTAAAAAGTCCAAACGATATCAAAGGCGACAGAATTATTATAAGCATTAGGGGAAAGCATAAAACCTTTCCCTTAATGCGTTTACGGCATAAAATAATTAGATTAAACTGATAAAGAAACGTCAAAACTAATATAAGGGCAGATACGTTGAGACTTCTTGTTGTTGAAGATGATCCTGATTTAAACAGACAGTTGGTAACAGCTTTGACTGACGCCGGATATGCAGTTGATACAGCTCATGACGGAGAAGAAGGGCATTTTCTTGGCGACACTGAACCTTATGATGCAGTATTGCTCGATCTTGGCCTCCCGACAATGGATGGCTTAAGTGTACTGGAGCAATGGCGTAGAAATGACAGGGTAATGCCGGTTCTTATCCTGACAGCGCGAGATCGCTGGAGCGACAAGGTGGCAGGAATTGACGCCGGTGCAGATGACTATGTCTCCAAACCATTTCATATGGAAGAAATTCTGGCCAGATTACGCGCTCTGCTTCGCAGGTCTACAGGTCACGCAACCAATGAAATTGAATGTGGGCCCGTACGTCTGGATACTCGTTCTGCCCGTGTGACCATTGATGGCAGTCCAATAAAACTTACATCTCATGAGTACAGGTTGCTGGCCTATATGATGCATCATCGCGGACGCGTTGTTTCCCGTACTGAGCTTGTAGAACACCTCTATGATCAGGATTTTGACCGTGATTCCAATACCATCGAGGTATTTATAGGCCGTCTGCGTAAAAAAGTATCCGGCGATATAATTAGAACAGTACGTGGTCTTGGATATTGCCTGGCAGCGCCTGATGATAAGGTTTAAATCTCTCAGTTTTCCCAAGATAAGATGGAATAGCCTTGGTTTTCAGGGGGTAAACTTTCGTTCTCTGTCATTCCCAATGATCAGGTTTAATTCCCTTGCGTTCAGACTGGTTGTCCTTTCTGCAGCATGGTCGCTCTTCGTTTTGCCCGTTACAGCATTGGCCCTGCGCTATGTATATCAGGATAGTGTCAAAAAGAACTTCAGAGGCACTTTGCTGTCTGAACTGACAGCTCTGGCCGGGCAGGTTGCATCGGCCGAAAAGGATGCTCAGGGCAAACTTTCAATAAAGCTGTTATCTCCTGAGTATGGCTTCCCGCTATCTGGCCGATACTGGCAGGCCCGCGTACTTAACCCCAAACAGGGGGAGGCTGAACTTTATCACTCCGAATCTCTTCAGGCAGAAGACTTGCTGGATTTGCCAAGCAATAGCATCGAAAAACCCGACGACAACGGTGTTTATGTCGGTGAAATTCGTGGCCCGGAAAAGCAGAATTTGTATGCTGCCGAGACAAATCTGGAGATAGGGGAGGGAGAAGACAGGCGCTGGTACTCTCTGGTCGTAACATTTAACTGGGATATCATACGCGCAGAAGTTGATGATTTTACCATAAAATTGAGCTGGGCTCTGTTCGTATTGGGGCTGGGGCTTGTTATAGCCCCCTTTGTGCAGGTGAACCTTGGCTTGCGGCCCTTAAGGGTCATAAGTAGCCGCCTCACTGACATCAGATCAGGTAAGGCAGATAAACTGACTGGTAAGCTGCCAACAGAAATTCAGCCTCTGCAGACAGAGCTGAACGCTCTTATTCACTCAAATAAAGAAATTGTAGAGCGCGCCAGAATGCACGTTGGCAATCTTGCCCACGCTTTGAAAACCCCGCTCAGCGTTATTTCAAACGAGGCAAATGCTCAAAACCCCAACTATGCTGAAAAAGTAATTGAGCAGTCCGAGATCATGAGAGACCAGATAACCCATTATCTGGACCGGGCACGAATGGCCGCCAGAATAAATGTAATTGGCGGGCTGACAGAAATAGGGCCAACACTGGATGCTCTGGTGCGCACATTGCAGCGTATTCATGAAGATCGCGATATTATCATTGAGACAAAATATTTAGGTACTCTGAAATTTCAGGGAGAGAAGCAGGACCTTGAAGAGATGGTCGGTAACCTTCTGGAAAATGCCTGTAAATGGACCAACGGCATAATTGAGCTGAAGGTTAAGGTCGTTGAAGAAGGGGAAGAAGAAAAGGCCATGCTCCATATTCATATTGATGACAATGGGCCCGGCTTATCAGAGGTGCAGATGAAGCAGGCAGTAAAGAGGGGGCAAAGGCTGGATGAAAGTAAACCAGGTTCAGGCTTGGGGCTCTCCATAGTTGCTGAATTAGCACATCTTTATAACGGTAAGTTTTTTCTTCAAAAATCTAATTTGGGCGGATTACGAGCAGTACTACAATTACCCAAAGCTTAGTTAATATATATGTGACACAATAAGTTAATGTGCAGTAATAAGCATAGTAATAAAAAGTAAAATAGAGGCTTAGCCCTAATTCTGCCCAAATCACATGACCTTGTTATTTATGTTCAGTTGTGCAATCTGCAATACGAAAAAACAGTTCAATAAAAGATCTGGTTAATTGATTTCGCATCGCAAAGTTGGGGGTAGAGCTCAAATATAAAGGGCTCTTAAGTTTGAAATGAAACAGGCGTCGATATTTCTGGTAATGGTCATCACATTGGGGCTGGCTTCCTGCAGTCAGGGTAGTTTTGGAGGCGGTGGCTCCGTTTTTGGTTCCTTGTTAAGTAGCGATGAGGCCAAACAGGATGGAAAGCCACAGAGTATCTCAAGTACGCAGCAGGCATCGACAACCTCAACAACACAGGAAAGTCGCCCTACCAGAGTTGCAGCCAAGCCTCGCAGAACTATGATTACCGGCGGTATTGTTAAAAGCCTTATTGGTAAGAAGCTCAACTCCGCAGATCTGAGTGCAGCATCTGAAGCAGAGTATCAGGCACTTGAATATGGCAAGCCGGGTGTTGCTACTCCATGGCGTAACCCTAAAAATGGCAGATACGGTTCTGTTGTTACCAGCGATAAGTTCCGCCAGAACAATATTTATTGCAGAAAATACACACATACTGTCTACATAAGTGGCCGTCCTCAGGTTCTTCGTGGATTTGCCTGCCGTAACCGTGATGGTTCGTGGGAAAACCTGGGCTGATAACTCCCTTCGGTTGACTTGTATCAATGTCTTGAGACATAAAGCAAATACAGTGGTTATGGCGTGAGAGATCACGCCATTTTTAACAACTATCGCTTGTGCGAAAGCTGTTATGGCATTATCCATATGTCAGTTTCGTGAAACCACTTGTAAATTCGGCAAATCAGGTCTGACCGCATATGCTTCTTTGGATACTATTCGCAATTTTAACAGCGGGGGCTCTGGGTGCCGTTCTGGGACCTTTGTTCAGACAGCCCGAAGTCAATGAAAACCGTGACCTCTACGATGTTGCTGTCTACAAGGATCAGCTCAGGGAAATTGAGCAGGACATTGAACGTGGCCTGATCAGTGAGCAGGAAGCCCGCACAGCCAAAACCGAGATTTCCAGACGACTTCTGAAAAGTGCTGAAAAGCTGGAAAAGAACACCACTTCCGGGAAAGCCGGAAATATACCACCTAAATTAGCAATATTTGCCAGCCTTATACTGGTTCCGGTTCTGAGCCTTGGCATGTATATAAGATTTGGTTATCCAACTCCCCCACCTCCACTGACCTGCATTCAGAAGGCTTCACGGTTTGAGCAGACAAAAGAGCTCACCCACGTACTGGAGCTGGTCGCGAAAGCAGAGGGACACCTGGCAAAGCAACCGGATGACCCGCGCGGATGGTTCTCTCTCGCTCCAATTTACCTCAGGCTGCAATGTTATAAAGAAGCAGCCAATGCCTACAAAAAGGTTATGGAGTTGAAAGGTATAAACGGAGAGCTTCTGGCTGAATATGGTGAAGCTGTTGTCCGGGCAAATAAAGGGTTGATTACCCCTGAGGCGGAATCCGCATTTCGCAGATCCTTAAAACTTGAGCCTGGTCGTATGTTGCCCCGTATCCGGTTAATCATGGCACTCGAGCAGGACAGTAAAAAAGAGGAAGCTGCAAAAGCCTGGGCAAAAATTTACGAAGAAAAAGATAGCAGTATTCCTCTGAAGCGAATGGCACAGATGCGGTATAAGGCATTGACGGGCAAAGAGCTGGACGGCGGAATTAAGCAGGCCCAAAAAAAGGAAAATACTCTGGCGAACCCGTCTTCTGAAGATATCAAAGCCGCTGGAGAAATGTCTGCTGAAGACCGCAGCGCCATGATACAGAATATGGTGAGTGGACTGGCAGAGAGACTGTCTGAAAAGGGTGGTACATTGCAGGAGTGGATGCGTCTGATAAGAGCCTATAATGTCCTTGGTAAAAAAGATCAGGCTTTGAAAGCACTGAAAGACGCAAAAGAAAATCTGAAGAGTAATGTTGATGATATTAAAAAGCTTGATCAGTTTGCCAGCCAGCTGGGGCTGAAATCATGACACTTTTTATGATTGGGTACGTAACTTATATTAAAGGGTACAGATCATGGCTATGACAAGAAAACAAAACCGCGGAATTCTTATAGCGACATGCTTGTCTATTTTGTGTGTGGCTGTTGGTATTACGCTCTTCGCCCTGAAAAACTCGACAGACTTCTTTTTGCTGCCTAGTCAGATAGAAGAAAGAGGCATGAAGCCCGGAGTGCGTTTCCGTCTTGGCGGTCTGGTCAAGGAAGGCAGTGTTGTTCGCGGTGAGGGAACTAAAGTCCTGTTTGCCGTTAAAGATGCTAATAAAGTCATTAATGTTGCTTTCAATGATATATTGCCTGACCTGTTCAAAGAAGGGCAGGGCGTAATCGCAGAAGGAAAGCTTCTTCCCGATGGCAGCTTTCTCGCTGTAAAGGTTCTTGCAAAGCACGACGAAAACTATATGCCGAAAGATATATCGGATGAACTGCGAAAACAGGGTGTCTGGAAGGGCCAGGAAGCCAAGGCTGGCAGCTGAAATAAGCAGGTTACTGTTGGCAGATAAATAAAAGGGACAATCAGGTGATTATCGAATTAGGACATTTCGCTACGATACTGGCACTGGGTATCGCTTTGGTTCAGATGATAATACCTGCCTGGGGAGCATACAAAAAAGACGAACAGTTAATGTCTGTTGCTGTTCCGGCAGCACAAATGCAGTTTCTGCTTTTGTCACTGGCCTTTGCAACATTAATCTATAGCTTTGTAGTGTCAGATTTCTCGGTCCTGAATGTTTACAATAACTCTCATTCAGCCAAACCCCTTATCTATAAAATATCGGGTGCATGGGGTAACCATGAGGGTTCTATGCTGTTATGGGTGCTGATCGTCGCTCTTTTCGGCGCTCTGGTCGCAACATTTGGCAATAACCTTCCAAAACAGCTCAAAGCCAACGTTCTCGCTGTACAGGCTTCCATCGGCGTTGCATTCCTTCTGTTTATCATTGTAACGTCCAGCCCGTTCGCAAGATTATTCCCGACACCGGCAGAAGGACAGGGTCTGAACCCGATCCTTCAGGACCCCGCACTGGCCTTCCACCCTCCATTCCTGTATGTCGGCTATGTGGGCTTCTCTATGGCCTTCTCATTTGCCATTGCCGCCCTGCTGGACGGCAAAATAGACGCCGCATGGGCGCGCTGGGTGCGTCCCTGGACACTGGTTGCATGGATGTTTCTCACAGTTGGTATCGCAATGGGGTCCTGGTGGGCTTATTACGAACTAGGCTGGGGTGGCTGGTGGTTCTGGGACCCGGTTGAAAACGCATCCTTCATGCCCTGGCTGGCAGGCACTGCACTGCTCCATTCAGCGGTTGTCATGGAAAAGCGTGATACCCTGAAAATCTGGACGATCCTCCTCGCCATCCTAACATTCTCGCTCAGCCTGATGGGAGCATTCCTTGTACGCTCAGGCGTCCTGAACTCCGTACACGCATTTGCCGTTGACCCTGAGCGTGGCGTGATTATCCTTCTGATCATGATGATCTTTATCGGTGGCGCCCTGACCCTCTTTGCAGCCAGAGCATCAGCACTGAAAAACGGTGGCCTGTTCTCACCAATCAGCCGTGAAGCAAGCCTGCTGGTAAATAATCTCTTCCTGACAGCGGCCTGCGGTGTTGTCGTCTTTGGAACGCTTTACCCGCTATTCTATGAAGCATTCTTCGGCCTCAAAATTACAGTAGGCGCTCCCTTCTTTAATATAGCTTTCGGCGCTATCATGATCCCGACACTCCTGCTGGTACCATTAGGGCCATTCCTTGCCTGGAAGCGGGGAGATCTGGTGGCTGTATATCAGCGCATAATGTTTGCTTTCGCCATAGCCGTATTTGCAGT
The DNA here is from genome assembly GCA_050633205.1 of Methyloligellaceae bacterium. GTDB lineage: Bacteria > Pseudomonadota > Alphaproteobacteria > Rhizobiales > CBDHHC01 > CBDHHC01. The sequence goes on from JBOEGA010000023.1 coordinate 14,986, forward strand.
GTTGCTGGTTTATGCTTTGGATAACAGAGGGCCGACTATGGCTCCCATTGGTGTTGGTCTTGGAGTCTGGCTGATTGCCGGAGCAATCAATGACCTGACCTTCCGCACAAAGCTTGGCAAAGTTCCTGTGGCTGATACCTTCCGGAAACTTGTCAATCTACCCCGCTCAATTCTGGGAACTGCAGTGGCTCATGCCGGCGTTGGCATTATGGTACTTGGTATCGTTGGAACTTCTGCCTGGCAAAGCGAAAAAGTCGTCGCCCTGAAGGTCGGTGAAAGTGTAAATGTCGCTGGTTACGATATACAGTTCAAAGGCCTAAGAGAAGGCAATGGAGAAAACTATCGTGAACTGACAGGTGTATTTTCTGTGCGGCAGGGTGGTGCTGAAAAACTGCAACTCTTCCCGTCAAAGCGGCTTTATCTTGCCCAGAGACAGCCGACAACAGAAGCCGGAATTTATGCATCTATAGCAGGTGATCTCTATATTGTGTTGGGAGAACCTCTTAAAAATAAGGGTTTCTCGGTCCGGGTATATTTCAATCCACTCGTTCGCTTCATCTGGATCGGAGCAATAATCATGTTCCTTGGTGGATTGCTGTCCCTTTCCGACAGAAGACTGCGTGTTGGAGCTCCCAGAAAAAACAAGGCACCTTCTGCAATTCCAGCAGCAGCGGAGTAAAGACACATGAAAAAACGACTCTGGTTAATACTAATGGTCTTTATGGTAACAGCTATGCCTGCACCATTCCCGCAGGTGCAGGCTGTCGAGCCTGACGAAATACTCAAAGACCCCAAACTGGAAGCCCGTGCACGGAAAATATCTCTGGAGCTTCGTTGCCTTGTCTGTAAAAACCAGTCAATTGATGATTCAAATGCATCCTTGGCAAAAGACCTGCGCGTACTCGTTCGGGAGCGCCTGACCAGCGGTGAAACAGACAGCCAGGTAATAGACTATATCGTATCAAAATATGGAGAGTTTGTACTTCTGCGTCCCCGCTTCAATAGCAGAACTTATCTGTTATGGTTCAGCCCCGTAATATTCATTCTTCTGGGCCTGTTTTTTATATGGAGAATGTTCTCTTCAAATCAGGGAAAACAGTTGAAAACATCTACAGCACTATCCACTGAAGAAGAAGATAAAATAAAGAAGCTGATGGAGCAGGAGAGCTGACAAAATCAGCAACTCTCCTGAACAGATATTTTGCTACAGCACTTTGTTGGGATTTAATATCCCTTTGGGATCAAGAGCCTTCTTGATCCTGTGCATCATTTCCAGTTCGACAGGCGTCTTGATTTTACTAAGCAGTTCACGCTTCATCCGGCCTATGCCGTGCTCCGCACTGATCGAACCACCAAGATCAATAACAATCTCATGAACCGCCGCACTCAGACATTCCCATTGGGCAAGAAAAGTCTTCTTGTCCATGGAAACCGGCTGGCTGATATTATAATGCACATTGCCATCGCCATAATGGCCAAATGGAACAGGGCGCGCACCCGGAACCATAATTTCAACCATATCATTGGCACGTTCAATAAATTCAGGAATTCTGGCTATGGGAACCGAAACATCATGTTTGATGCTCCCCCCCTCAAGCTTCTGTACCAGAGACATATTCGAGCGCATATCCCATAACTGCTGGGATTGCTCCTCCGTCTCGGTAATAAAGCCTTCGCTCAACTGCCCGGACTGCTTGGCCTCATTATATATCATTTTGATAAGTTTCCCGGCCTGCCCGTTCGTGATTGTACCTGAAAGCTCAATCATAACATACCAGGGATACCTGTTCTCAAGCGGGTAGGTACTTTCTTCTGAATGCTTGATAAGTAATTCCATGGCAATTTGCGGCAACATTTCAAATGCAGTCAGTTTTTGACCAGCAATAGCCGTGCCCAATGAATAAAGATCAGCAACCTTTTGCAGGCTATCAACCCCGATCAGCGCAGTAACCGTTTCAGCCGGTTTCTGAACCAGCTTTAATACCGCTTTGGTTATAATGCCAAGCGTTCCTTCCGAACCGACAAAAATATCCTTCATGCTATAGCCGGAATTGTCTTTGCGCAGCGCACGCATACCATCCCATACCTGTCCGTCAGCCAGCACAACTTCAAGCCCCAGCACCAGATTTCGCGCACTGCCATATCGCAGAACTGCAAGCCCGCCAGCGTTCGTAGCAAGGTTCCCCCCGACCTGACACTTTTTCTTGGAGCCAAAACTTAAGGGATAGAGCCTCCCTGCATCATTAGCTGCTCTTCTGGCATTCTCAAGGATAACACCTGCTTCAACAGTCATACTGTTATTGCGGGTATTGACCTCATAAATTCTGTCCATACGTGAAAGGCTGACAACAATTTCATTGCCGCGTTCATAAGGTATCTGCCCGCCAACAAGCCCGGTATTCCCGCCCTGGGGAACCACGGCTATATTATGCTCATAGGCCGTCGCCATAATTTTGGAGACTTCTTTGGTATTTGCGGGAAGTAATACACAGGCCGCTTTACCCACATATCTGTCACGCCATTCATTCAGATAAGGCGTCATCTCTTTTTCGTCGCGAATAATAAATTTATCACCAACAATACCAGCAAAACGGTCAAGGACCTCTGCGCTGGGAGCCTGGTGCAGGCTCTGCGTGTTGTCTGTCATAGCTTGAGCTCAATCGTTTCTATAAAAGGAAAAAATGAGTGTACTTATACGCAGTTGAATCGGCCCCAGACTATCACAGTTCTTATTATGGATAAATAATCAGGCAGGCTAATCTCTGGGCGCAGCAGCCCTTTTCAACCGGTCATTTATAGAAACTCCCAACCCTTCTTCAGGGATAGGCATAACGGCAATCCCGCTCAGATCTTCTGCATCAAGCTCTCGCAGCATGGCAAATAAATTGGCGGCTGCTTCTTTAAGATCTCCGCTCTCGCTTAAATTCAGTGTTTCCCTGGCTCCCTCAGGAATATTCTGTCCAAATGCAAGAAGGCCTTCTGTAGGGGTAACACTTGCAGCATTCAATCTGACATTACAATTGGGCGCATAATGACTTAGCAGCTGCCCCGGAGAAACCGGATGGAGTTCATCCGCCTCAGCAATAATGACTTTTTCCCCTGTAGCCTTTTCCAGATCCTCTGCAGTTACAGTCCCCGGCCTTAAAATAAATATGCCTTCATCAGTGCAGGTAACGACTGTTGATTCCAGCCCCAGCCCGGTCTGCCCGCCATCAACAACCAGCAAATCCACATCTTCAAAATCATCAGCGACATGCTCGGCCGTTGTCGGGCTTATACGCCCGGAGAGATTCGCACTTGGCGCAGCAATCGGGCATCCGGCCAGCCCCAGTATTTCCTGAGCAACAGGGTGCTGCGGTACGCGCAGGGCAATCGTATCAAGCCCTGCAGTCACAAGCTCGGAGATCCCGCAATCTGATTTGCGTGGTAAAACAAGTGTTAACGGCCCCGGCCATAATTCATGGGCCAGTTTTCGCGATATTTCGTTAAACTCGCCAATACGGTCAGCTTCTTCAATATTTTCAACATGAACAATCAGCGGGTTAAATTGCGGGCGCCCTTTTAATGCAAATATACTTGCCACAGCAACACCGTCACGTGCATCAGCACCAAGCCCGTACACGGTCTCAGTCGGTAATGAGACAACATGCCCGGTTTGAAGCTTTTTAGCAGCAACTTCAATGCCTTCTCGATTTTTGACGATGCGCGCCATAGCTCTCGTTCACCAATTGCTTTATCAATAGTAATAATTGACCATATGTTCAGATTGTTTATCTAAATATACAGACACAAGATTTTAGTCATAAGCCAAGGGACCCAGATATGACTTTTACTTCACCTATAGATGAGATGCTTTTCACCCTCAAGCACATTGCCGGGGTCGATGAGATTATCTCAAGCAACTTATTTCCGGACTTTGATCAGGATTTGTTGGAGGCCGTTCTAAACGAAGCTGGAAGATTTGCCAATGAGCAACTTGCACCACTTAATATAAAAGGTGACGAACATGGTGCAAAACTTGTCGATGGCAAGGTAATACTGCCAGACGGTTGGGCTGAAACATACAAAAACTGGGCCGAAGGTGGCTGGGCAAGCCTTCCGGGTTCGACTGAATATGGAGGGCAGGGCCTTCCAATGTCACTGTCGCTGGCTTGTAGTGAGCTGTGGAACTCGGCCGCAATGGCTTTCGGACTGTGTCCATTGCTTACACAGGGCGCCGTAAATGCCCTGACACACTATGGTAATGATGAACTGAAACAACGCTATCTGCCACAGATGATTTCCGGGGAATGGACAGGAACCATGCTGCTGACAGAACCTCAGGCCGGGTCTGATCTGGGACATATCCGGACTAAGGCAGTTCGTCAGGATGATGGCAGCTTCAAACTGTCAGGAACAAAAATCTTCATAACCTATGGTGAACACTCCCTGACTGATAATATCATTCACATGGTTCTTGGCCGTATAGAAGGTGCACCCGAAGGCACCAGGGGCATTTCTCTGTTTCTCGTGCCCAAGTTTATGCTCAACGAAGATGGCAGCATAGGTGCCCGTAATGATGTTCATTGCACCAAGCTGGAAGAAAAGCTTGGTATTCATGCCAGTCCGACCTGTGTCATGAATATGGGTGATGAAGGCGGAGCTGTGGGTTATTTGGTCGGTGAGGAAAATCGCGGCCTGAATGCAATGTTCAAAATGATGAACGAAGCCCGCATCGGCGTTGGTGCTCAGGGTGTCGCAATTGCCGAACGTGCATTTCAGCATGCATTAAATTACGCTAAAGACCGCAAGCAGGGGCGCGCCAAGGATACGCCTGCTGGTGAAATGGCACCAATCATTCAGCACCCGGACATTCAGAGAATGCTTCTGGAAAGCAAGGCAAAGATAGCTGCTTCAAGGGCTATCTGTTACACAGTCGCAAAAAATATTGATATCGCAGAAAACTCGAAAGATCCGGAGCAGGCAGCTATTGCAGATGCAAAAGTTGCACTACTGACGCCCGTTGCCAAGGCATACAGTACTGATATCGGTGTAGAGGTCGCGTCAGAAGCCGTGCAGGTTCACGGTGGCATGGGCTATATCGAGGAAACCGGAGCTGCTCAGCATATGCGTGACGCCCGTATTGCACCTATCTATGAAGGGACAAACGGAATTCAGGCCATGGATCTGGTGGGTCGTAAGCTACCGATGGAAGATGGTAAGGCAATCAGGGCCCACATAGCAGAGCTGCGTTCCATAGCTGATGACCTTCGTGCTTCAAACAGGACAGAGCTTGGAAAAGCACCAGAGCGGATAGATACCGCAATCACTGCACTGGAAAATGCAACAAAATGGATCTTTGAAAATCTGGCTTCCAACTCTCAGGCCGTAATGGCTGGAGCAGTTCCATATCAGAAACTGTTTGCGCTGGCGACTGGCGGAGCTTATCTCGCCAAGGGTTGCCTGTCTGCAATGAAGTCCGGTGATGCTCCTGATCATTCAATCATCTCAACCCGTTATTTTGCAGAAAATGTGTGCGTTGAAGCGCCTGCTCTCGAAACGACGGTAACTGAAGGTGCCGATAGTATACTGTTGGGGGCTTCAAGCCTGCTGTAATATAAGCTATAAAGACCCTCGTATGTTAAGCTGTCAGCTCGCGGGGGTCTTTTTATGTCAACTTTACTTCTAACTCACGCATCAGGCCTTGATCATGAAATGGGGCAGGGACACCCCGAACGCCCTGATCGTATAAGAACCATAGAGCAAATACTTGCAAACGAAGATTTCTCTGCTCTTGTAAGAGATGAAGCTCCGCAGGGGCGCGAAAGTGATATTCTGCGTGCCCATCCCAAAAGCCATTTCGATAGTATTCAGGATAATATCCCCCAACAGGGATATACGTTCCTTGATGGCGATACTGTTATGTGCCCGGAAAGCTGGCAGGCAATACTCCATGCGGTAGGGGCAGGCACAGAAGCCGTGGACAGAGTAATGTCCGGCGAGGTGAATAATGCCTTCTGCGCACTTCGTCCACCAGGGCATCATGCGGAAAAAGAGCGTGCGATGGGCTTCTGCTTTTTCAATAACATTGCTGTTGCAGCATATTATGCCAGAGAAAAATACAATCTTGATCGTGTCGCCATTATCGACTTCGATGTGCACCATGGCAACGGCACTCAGGATATCCTCTGGAATGAGCCTGACATGTTTTACGGCTCCACTCACGAAATGCCTTTATATCCCGGGACTGGTGCAAAACATGAAACTGGTGCAGGGAACATTTTCAATGCCCCGCTCCCTAATCACTGTGACAGCGATACTTTCAGAGAGACGATGCAGGAGCAAATTCTGCAGCCATTGAAAAAGTTCGGTCCAGAATTCATATTTATTTCAGCGGGCTTTGATGCTCACAGGCTCGATCCTTTGAGCACAACAGAATTAATTGAAGCAGATTTCGACTGGGTAACGCGCAAATTAATGGAGGTCAGTGATACAACTGCTGGCGGCCGTATCGTTTCCATGCTTGAAGGTGGTTACGATCTGCAGGGGTTATCACAATCAGTAGCCGTCCATGTAAAAGCGCTGATGGAAGCAGGGACAGGATCTGGCTCTTGATATTATTCTTAAAAGATCTATTTTGTGCGAGTCTGTTCAGGGTAACGGCCTGACTATCAATTTTCACCGGGGAGAAAGTAATATGTCAGATAGCGAAAAGAATAACGATATCAAGCAAATGAGCTTCGAACGCGCAATGCAGGAACTGGAACAGATCGTGGCCAGACTGGAGCGTGGTGATGTTGAACTTGAAGAATCAATTGCAATCTATGAGCGCGGTGAATCTCTTCGCAACCATTGCGATAGTTTGTTGAAACAGGCGGAAGCCAAAGTTGAGAAGATTACAGTCAATAATTCCGGTAATATTCAGGGTACAGAACCCCTTGAGGCGAATTAACGCATCGGAAAAACCATAAGAAACTCAACCTTTTGATTTGTTCGGCGTAATATTCTATGATCAGGGCTGTACAACTCTGCAACATAGCGTATTGTTGGCCCCCGAATTTGGACAGAATAGACTTGAGATTATACTTAAAAAATCTCCTGAATTCCTCATATTCTCTCCGGTTATTGAAGTAAACGTAAAACAGGGTAGACATTGAAATGGGCGAGAAGCTTAGCACCCCGTTACTGGATCAGGTTAAATCACCCTCGGATTTACGTGAAATTCCAGATGCGGACCTCCCTCAACTAGTCAGGGAATTGCGCGATGAAACCATCAGCGCAGTATCAGAGACTGGTGGACATCTGGGGGCAGGCTTAGGTGTCGTGGAGCTGACTGTTGCTTTGCATAAAGTCTTTGATACTCCTGAGGACAGGGTAATATGGGACGTCGGCCATCAGGCCTATCCCCATAAAATCCTCACAGGTCGCCGGGATAAAATCAGAACTTTACGCCAGCCAGACGGCTTGTCCGGTTTTACAAAACGTGGCGAAAGTGAATATGACTCCTTTGGAGCAGGCCATTCATCGACGTCAATTTCCGCTGGCCTGGGTATGTCTGTCGCGAAAAGCCTGAATGGCGAAAAGCGGAATGTGATCTCTGTCATTGGTGATGGCGCTTTAAGTGCTGGCATGGCCTATGAAGCCATGAATAACGCTGGCGCAATGGATAATTGCCGCCTGATAGTTATCCTCAATGACAATGATATGTCTATTGCCCCGCCAACAGGCGCCCTGTCAGCATATCTTGCCCGTATCAGTTCAAGTGGCACCTATCTGCAATTTCGTCAGTTTGCAAAGCAGATTGCGCAGCATCTTCCAAAAAGCTGGGAAGAACGCGCGGCCCGTGCAGAAGAATATACCAGAACATCTTGGACAGGCGGAGCCCTGTTTGAAGAACTCGGCTTCTATTATGTCGGCCCGATTGATGGCCACGACCTTGATCACCTTCTTCCTATCCTGCGTAATGTCAGAGATGCAGATCATGGTCCTTTCTTTGTTCATGTCGTAACTCAAAAAGGCAAGGGCTACGCTCCGGCAGAGAATTCGGACGATAAATATCACGGCGTATCAAAATTTAATGTCATTACAGGCGCTCAGGTAAAGTCAAAACCAAATGCGCCGAGCTACACAAAAGTATTCGCCCACAGCCTTATACAGGAAGCTCATGACGATGAAAAAATCGTAGCTGTTACAGCCGCTATGCCTTCTGGCACAGGTCTTGATATTTTCGAGGAAGAATTCCCGACACGCTGCTTTGATGTTGGAATTGCTGAACAGCATGCAGTAACCTTTGGTGCAGGAATGGCAACAGAGGGTTACAAACCTTTCGTTGCAATTTACTCTACCTTCCTGCAAAGGGCTTATGATCAGATCGTTCACGATGTAGCCATTCAGAAGCTGCCAGTGCGCTTTCCAATCGACCGCGCAGGTTTTGTTGGCGCTGATGGCCCGACCCATGCCGGATCTTTTGACACCTGTTATCTGGCTTCTCTGCCTAACTTTGTTGTTATGGCAGCCGCAGATGAAGCAGAACTTCGCCATATGGTAGCAACATCGGTCCAGATTGATGACCGTCCCTGCTCATTCCGTTACCCTCGTGGTGAGGGAATCGGCGTTGAAATGCCTGATCGTGGAATTCCGCTGGAAATCGGAAAGGGTCGTATCGTTCAGGAAGGTACAGCGGTTGCTCTGCTGTCATTCGGTACGCGCCTCCAGGAATGCAGAAAAGCAGCCGACCAGCTTGCAACTTTCGGTTTGTCTGCAACAGTAGCAGATGCACGTTTCGCGAAGCCGCTGGATGAAGATCTTATCCGCCGTCTTGCTCAGAACCATGAAGTTCTGGTTACTGTTGAAGAAGGCTCTGTTGGTGGCTTTGGTTCTCATGTCCTTCAATATCTTGCTCAGTCCGGCCTTCTGGACAAAGGCCTGAAAGTCAGGTCAATGGTTATGCCTGATATCTTTGTTGATCACGGTCAGCAGGTAGATATGTACGAACAGGTAGGTCTGAACGCACCCGGTATCGTTGAAACTGTAATTTCTGCGCTCGGCCTGGAGCAAGGCAATGAGTTCGGTGGCGAACGGGCTTAAGGGTGAAACGGGCTTAAGAATAAATTGAGAGTCTTTGGGCAGACTGTCAGGTTCTGACCAGATATTCTCTTGCAATTTACAGATATTATATAACTCATGCCTTCCACACGTCTTGATAACCTCCTTGTACAGCGCGGCCTCGTTGAAACACGTTCCAAAGCCAACGACTTTATTAAACGCAATAAAGTGAAGGTAAACGGCGTTATAATAAATAAACCTGCAGCAAAAACCCCTGAAGATGCAAACATAGAACTTACAGGTAACGAGGGGCGATATGTATCCCGCGCAGCTCATAAACTGAAATCAGCTCTTGATGATTTCCCGATAGATCTTGACGGCTCTATTGCAGTTGATCTTGGTGCATCCACAGGCGGCTTCTGTCAGGTACTGCTGGATCACAAGGCCGCTAAAGTCTATGCAGTCGATGTCGGCCATGATCAGCTCCATAAAAGCCTGAGAGAAAATCCCCGAATAACCTGTCTCGAAGGCACTGACGCCCGAAAGCTGACAAAAGAGATGATCCCTGAACCCGTTGATATCATCACCTCTGATCTGAGCTTTATATCACTGACCAAAGCACTCAACCCGGCATTGACATTCGCGAATAAGGGGGCTTATCTCATAACTCTTGTCAAACCTCAGTTTGAAGTGGGAAAAGAGGGCGTTGGCAAAGGCGGAATTGTAAGAGACGACGCACTCCGTATAGCGTCAATTGATAATGTGCGGGACTGGGTAAACGCACAACCCGGTTGGCAGGTCATAGACGTAACTCCATCACCCATAACGGGGCAGGGTGGAAACCAGGAATTCCTTCTAAAGGCGCAGTTTGATGATTGAAACCAGAGAAATACAGATAACAAAACTGGGCCGCCAGGGTGACGGAATTGCGGAAAGTGATAAGGGTGATATCTACATTCCCTTAACGCTGCCGGGTGAGACTGTAAAAGCCGATATTGAAGATGATCGTGGTGAGCTTCTGTCTATCATCACTCCATCAGAAGACCGGGTAAAACCAATCTGTAAGCACTATCAGTCCTGCGGCGGCTGTGGTCTTCAGCATCTCTCGCAAAAAGCTTATATCGAGTGGAAACGGAATGTCGTAATACAGGCATTCTCAAAAGCAGGACTGGATATAAACCCTGAACCGGTAAAGTCCGTACCTCTGAAATCCCGCAGACGTGCGACCATGGATATTCGCCGGACTAAAAAGACCATCCAGCTTGGATTTCATGGCCGAAGAAGCAATGACATCGTTGATTTGGAGGAATGCCATATCATCAACGAGACCATTCACTCACAATTGCCGAACCTCAAAAACCTGCTTCGCCCCTTGCTGTCCCGCAAAGGCACCAGCCGCCTCCACATGACATCCACATTAAATGGTCTGGACCTTTCAATTGATAATGTAAATAAGGAACTGAGTGCCGAGCTTCGCGAAGAACTGGGCCAGAGTGCACGTAAATTTGGTATCGTCCGCCTGACAGTCGATGGCGAAACTCTCTTTGTACAGTCTCCCCCTGTCCTGAAATTCTCAGACGTAGCAGTCGAGATTTCTCCAGGTGGTTTCCTTCAGGCTGTTGAGGCAGCAGAAATCAATATGACTGAAATCATATTGCAGGCGATTGGTAATGCAAAAAAAGTAGCTGACCTCTTTTGCGGCACCGGAACCTTCACTTTTCCAATGGCAAAACAGGCGGAAGTTCTGGCCGTCGAATATGATAAAGCAACGCTGAAACAGCTGAAGCACGGTTATGAAAATGCACAGGGGTTAAAACCGATAGTCACGGAACTGCGTGATCTGTCCCAGGACCCTCTATCCGCAAAAGAACTGAATGCCTTTGACGCAGTTGTGTTTGATCCTCCCCGGGCAGGTGCAAAGGCACAGGCAGAAGCAATCGCAAAGTCTGAAGTTCCCACAGTGGTTGCTATCTCGTGTAATCCGGCAACTTTAGCCAGAGACATAAAAATGTTAATCGATGGCGGCTATAAACTGGAGCATATAACACCAATAGACCAGTTTCTTTACAGCTCACATATAGAGGCCGTTGCAGTACTCTCTCGTTAGACGAATAAAGAAGAAAAAAAGATGAACAGCGTAATCTCCCTTGTAATCCCGATTTTTGGATTGATATTTCTTGGTTTTTTCGCTGCCCGTATGCGCCCTCATCATGAACGTGGACTGGATTGGCTCAGCACCTTTGTTCTCTATTTTGCCTTGCCGTCATTGTTCTACAAGCTTTTGTCGCAAACACCGTTCGAGCAATTGACCAACTGGCCTTTTATTATTGCTACAACTACTTCAACTTTTATCGTATTTTCCGTCACCATAATAATTTCCGTATATGTCGGTAAAGCCAATCTGGATGAATCCGCAATACGGGGCACTGCAGCTGCATATGGAAATATTGGCTATATGGGGCCGGGAATTGCTCTTGGTGCTCTTGGTACAGCCGCTGCGGTCCCTGCAACCCTGATTATCTGCTTTGATAACCTTATCTTTTTTGCAGCGGTCCCGTTTCTGGTCGCTCTTGGCAGCAAGGGAAAGGAAAGCATGTGGAGCACTGCAGTGGAAATAGCCAGAAAGGTATTCCTGCATCCGTTCATTGTAGCCTCGTTTCTTGGCGTAACAGCTGCATATTTCCAGTTCAAAGCTCCTGAACCGGTATTAAAACTTCTGGATTACCTAAGTGCAGCAGCAGCTCCATGTGCCCTGTTTGCACTGGGAGTGACAATAGCAGGCCAGCCATTAAGGCGTGTATCAATGGACATCCCACTGTTGTTGATTGCCAAATTGATCCTGCAGCCCATTCTGGTATTTATAGTCCTCACAACGTTCCTGGAACCTGATCCTGTCTGGTTGCTGACTGCGGTCCTTCTGGCATCACTTCCACCTGCTGCGAACGTGTTCGTATTGGCCACCCAGTATGGTGTTTATATTGAAAGAGCATCAAGTACGATATTAATAGGAACAATAATTTCAATTATAACTGTGACTGCGGTTCTGTATCTTATTCAGGAAAATATCATCCCCTGAATAAGCACTCTATTTTCCTGAAAGCAGCTTCTCCACGTAAGCAGGAACAACTTCGGTAGCCTTTCCATGAATACCCTCGTGGAACATGGTAATGCCATCAGATGGCTCAAGGTTAAGCTCAACTGTATGGGCCCCATGCTCTCTGGCCTCTGCTACAAAGCCGGCAGCAGGGTAAACTGTTCCGCTGGTGCCGATCGAGATAAACAGATCACAGGCTGCAAGATGCAGATAAATATCTTCCATATGATAGGGCACCTCGTTAAACCAGACCACATCAGGTCTCATGCCACCGGGCTTGCCGCAGCTCTTGCAGACCAGCTCTGCTGAAAGATCCTCATCACAGGGATATCTGCTCTCGCAAAGCGAACAAAGGGCAGACATCAGCTCCCCATGCATATGTAACAGGTTTTTAACACCGGCCTGTTCCTGCAGCACATCAACATTCTGGGTAATAATGGTAACATGCCCGCCATATTCACTTTCCAGTCTGGCCAGTGCAAAATGAGCAGCATTGGGCTTGACCTGTGCATGGCCTTTTCGGCGTGTGTTATAAAATTGATAAACCAGTTCAGGATTGCGTGCAAAACCTTCAGGAGTAGCAACATCCTGCCAGTTATACTGGTTCCATACGCCGTCTCTGTCTCTGAAAGTGCTTACACCGGATTCAGCAGATAATCCCGCACCAGTCAGGATAACGATATTGTTATACTGAACCATTGAATATTCCCTCACACTTTATATATTTTGTACTTATATAACGTGCTACAAAGCAAAATCTCAAAAAAAATCTATGCGACGGAATATTTTTCTTCCCCGGGCGTAAATAACTCTTGCGTGAATTCGGTAGAAACACGATCGGTTGCACTTGGCTATTAAGAAAACAAACAGGAAGTTATTATGCAATATATGAAAGCCAAAACTCTTGTAGTTACTGGCTTTTTGTCTGTTTTAAGTACTGCAGCATTTGCTGAGAATTACGGTAGAAACTACGACTATGGTAACGATTATCACTACAATGATACCGGAAGCCATGACCGTAAAAAGAAAAACACTCAAAAACAAAAAAACTATAAGAGAAAATCTGACAGGGAATATACATCTACACCTTCCGGATTACGGAAAGGCAGGGTTAACTCCAAACACAGAATCACGAAAACTGTAGGAGATAAATCCATACACCTGATCACCTCTTCATCAAGCAAATTACCTCTGTTAACAGATGAAGCAGGCCGAACACTTTATATTTTTGACAACGATAAAAGTGGTCTGTCGAATTGTCAGGCGGATTGCTCTGAGAGCTGGCCTCCATATCTTGTAAAAGATAATGAGGAGATCAGAGAAAATTTCTCAGTCATTGAGCGCAGTGATGGCAGCAGACAATGGGCATATTTGGGAATGCCATTGTATTACTGGGTTGCTGATAAAAAGCCCGGCGATATTAAAGGTAATGGTATTGCTGGTGTCTGGCATATACTCAGGTCAAATGAATTTAAAAAAGTTCAGCAACAGGATGCCAGAAATGAAAAGCCTCAGGCAGTCTCTACCAATAAAAAAGAGGACAGATCCTGAGGGGATCGGGATCACCCCCCCCCACTTCCCCGGCATTACAGATATATATAACAGGCAGAAGCACTCTCCTCGGCCTGTTATATCAGGACGAATTACTATCTTGAAATACAGGGCTGTTTTGCCAGATTTCAGCAATTGAGGCCTCTATAACCAGTGAACTTTCGAGCATGTGTTCCAGCCGGACTTCAATGATGTTATTTCTGTTTTTCTTCCATATTCTATAGGTATACCGGTCATGCACCGGAACTTTGTTCAGGCAGTTTATTGCATTCTGCCAGCCGTCTTTGAGTTTAATCTGTAAGCAGGCTCTTTCTACATTTCTGACTGCAACTCTTTGCACTCTGAACGCTTCAATAACTGACCAGGGGATATGTCCAAGCTTACGGACATAAATGCCGCTTGTATCCGCTCCTATCTGCGGACTTTCTGTATCCAGAAATGGTTGAAAATAGAACGTCATTAAAAAGCATGACAGAGAAAAAGGAATAATCAGCAGATTACCTGACTGAAAGAACAGAAATACAGAAAGGGCTCCACCAAAAAAGCTTCCATAGACAAAAAGCTCACCTGATCTGGGATGAAAACGCGTAGTAAAACGTCTGAGGACTGATTGGGGGGCAGTCATTCGCATTTTCCTGACATTTACAGCAATATGTACAACATGTGTAACATACTCACTTATGAAGAGAGTAAAGTCAATTATCACATGCATAAAGTGCGGTAATGCTTTGGTCGGAATATGAAATGTGAAGCTTAAATATTGGGCAGGAAATACATGTACACAATAAATAGTAAGTAGTTACGAGCTTTGTGCATCAACATCATAGTCATAAGTATTGCTCGCCAGAAATTCGTAATTTTTCCCCTGCTTCATCCATTCTGTAACTTCTGCAAATGGCATGGGTCTCGCAGTATAATATCCCTGAATAGAGCTTTGCCCCATGGTCTGGAGTCTGGCGAGCTGGTCTCTTGTCTCGACACCTTCACATACAAGGCCGATGCGAAGCATTTTTGTCATGTCAAAGAGAGATTTGATAATTATGGCTTTCTTTTTGTCAGACAGCATCATCTGGGTGAATGATCTGTCAATTTTCAATCCATCAATAGGTAATGTGGAAAGGTGAGAGAGAGCGGCAAAACCTGTTCCAAAATCATCAAGCTCAATCCTCACACCATTTTTATGCAGATCATCAATCATATCCAGCCCGTCCCGGTTCTTCTCATCCAGAAACAGAGATTCCGTAACCTCGGCAGTAATATGTTTTGTTTCAAGGCTATAGCGTTTTAATGTGTCATAAAAATCAGGTAATGCTGTACCAAGTTTTATGTGTTTTGCTGAAAGATTAATGGCTACACTGCCAAATACGAGCCCTTCATCCAGCCAGTGTCGTGCTGCTCTGCAGCTGCTGTCATAAACAAATCGCCCCAGAGACTGGGCGAGTTTGGATTCTTCAAGAATTGGAAGGAACAGGGCAGGCGAGAGAAAACCGCGTTCAGGATGTTTCCAGCGGATAAGAGCTTCCAGGCCTGTAACCTCAAATGTTCTGCTGTCAACCTGAGGCTGGAATGCCATAAAGAGCTGGTCATTTGCTTCCAGCGCTTTTCTGAAGTCTTCTTCAATATGAATTTTATCCTGAGCAGCTTCTTTTAGCTCCTCAGTAAAGAACTGATAGCTGTCCCTCCCGAGATCTTTGGTTTTATATAGCGCGAGATCGGAAGAAATCATTAGTGACGCAAATGTATCGCCATCCTTGGGATATACAGCAGCTCCGACGCTGGCACTTGGCCATAGCGTGGATGATTTATAGGGCAGGGGCACATTCAGAAGATCAGTAAGTTCACAACAGAAGTCTTCAAGATCACCATCACGTAAGTCAAACAGGACGATAAATTCATCTCCTCCCCAGCGGTAAGCCTTACTGTTAGGGTGGTCACTGACGATAAGCGCTAGGCGGTGTCCTATGGTCGAAAGAAGGTGGTCCCCAGCATGATGGCCCAGAGAGTCGTTAACTTGCTTAAAGTTATCCAGATCAAGGTGAATAAGGGAGAAATGCTGATCTGGCTTGCTTTTATCAAACCTGTCATTCATATCAAACAAACAGCAGGCGCGGTTAGGAAGACTGGTCAGATTATCGTTATATGCGATATAATCAAGCCGCTGGTTGACTTGCCGGAGTTTCTCCTCTTCCCGATCCAGAGTAACCTGCATACTGTTAAAGTTACTGATCACCTGACCAAATTCATCATTGGATTCCCAGGGAACATGATGCCGCTTATTCTCCTGACTACTCTGGGTGATAGTATCAGTTAAAAGTGTTAGGGGCCGAACAACCTGCTGTTTGGTTACCCAGAAGATATAAAATGAGAGTACAAAACTCAGCAGAATAGATACGACCGTACTTTCAGCAATCTTGCGAAATAAAATCCCCGAGACTTTAGCCGTTGAGAATGTGATTGTCAGTGTTCCGAGTTTATCAACCTGTATTGCATCTGTATAAATTATCGGTACTACAACCTTCTGCAGTGATACGGTAGGCTGGATTTTGGCTACCGAATTTAACTGTTCGCCGCTGGCATCAATCTCGGCTTTGACAATATCCCCGCTAAGTACCAGTTCATCAAGCAGCTTTTGTACTCGGTCAAGCTCGAGAACCCATATAGGTTCAACCAGAACTTTAGCCCGTGCACGAGCGACTTCGGTATAACGTTCTGTTAATTGTTGGCTTAATTGGTACGCAGAAGTCAGGCCAAAGGCTACGCTGAATAGCAGGTTTATAAAAAAGATAAAAGGGATGATGGCCCAAAGAAACTTTCTTTGAAAACTGGTTCCTAAATGAATTTTTAAGAATTTAAGAACCATGCCACCCACTAACAAATCTTACGCTAAATTCTTACCATTTGGAGGCGGGGCATAACCTCTTCCCCACCATATCCCATCACAGGTAAAATATACCGCAAATTAATTAAGAAAGTGAGTCGTCAACGTGCTGTAAGATTTGGTGCTTAAGTGGTTGAAAATATTCAGCCAATTTGGCCTCTGTTTCTTAGGAAATGATCAGCCAGAACAATTGCCATCATGGCTTCCCCGACAGGAACAGCCCGAATGCCCACACATGGGTCGTGGCGTCCTTTGGTAACGATTTCCGTTTCCTTGCCGGATTTGTCTATAGTTTTGTTTGGCGAGAGAATAGAAGAGGTTGGTTTAACAGCAAAGCGTACAACTACAGGTTGTCCGGTAGAGATCCCACCAAGTACGCCACCAGCATTATTGGAAAGAAATTCAGGTTTTCCAGCACTTCCCTTTCTCATCTCATCGGCATTGGTTTTCCCATCAAGCTCTGCAGAAGCAAATCCTGCTCCGATTTCAACACCTTTAACGGCGTTAATACTCATCATGGCAGAAGCCAGGTCCTGGTCGAGCTTTCCATAAATAGGCTCACCCAGACCGCTTGGGACATTTTCAGCAACAACCTCAATTATTGCTCCGATTGATGATCCGGCCTTTCTGATATCATCCAGATAAACGCCCCATTTTTCAGCCATCTTCGGATCAGGGCAGAAGAAAGGGTTTTGATTGGTCTCGGCCCAGTCCCAGTTATTTCTGTCAATCTTGTGGGGCCCCATTTGAACCAGAGCACCACGAATCTTGATATCAGGAATAATCTTGCGCGCTATCCCGCCAGCAGCGACACGCATCGCGGTCTCACGGGCAGAAGATCTTCCGCCGCCACGATAGTCTCGAATGCCATATTTTTCATTATAGGCAAAATCAGCATGTCCGGGACGGAACTTCTCCTTGATCTCTGAGTAGTCCTTGGACCTCTGGTCCATATTATCAATGATCAGAGAGATTGGTGTTCCGGTCGTGACCTGTTCCCCGGTTGTTTCATTTTCAAAAACGCCCGAGCTTATCCGGACCCGATCCGGTTCCCGTCTTTGTGTCGTGTATCTTGATTGTCCAGGCTTCCTCTTATCGAGCCATACCTGCAATTCATCTTCATTAAGAGGAATGTTGGGGGGGCACCCGTCTACGACGCAACCAATTGCTTCGCCATGGCTTTCTCCCCAGGTCGTCATTCTAAATAATTTGCCAAAACTGTTATGTGACATCTCTTAAACTTTTACAATTGCAGAGTAATAAAGGACAATTTTATATACACCTGTAACAAACTGAATTAATCGCCTGCTACAGAAATATCAGGGGCTTCTTCATTTTTCATACCCTGAACATGATAGCCGGCATCAACGTGATGAATTTCGCCAGTAACCCCACAGCTCAGGTCTGATAGTAGATAAAGGCCTGCGCCACCTACTTCATCAATTGTAACCGTGCGGCGTAGAGCAGAGTTATATTCATTCCATTTCAGAATATAGCGGAAATCACTGATACCTGAAGCAGCAAGAGTTTTGATAGGACCTGCTGAAATAGCATTTACCCGGATATTCTGCTTACCCAGATCAGATGCCAGATATCTGACACTGGCCTCAAGAGCAGCTTTGGCCACACCCATAACGTTGTAATGAGGCATAACTTTTTCCGCACCATAATAGGTAAGCGTAAGAAGTGAACCGCCTTCATTCATCAGTTTTTCGGCATGCTTGGCAACGGCAGTGAATGAGTAACAGGAGATTTCCATGGTTTTATTGAAATTCTCGACTGTCGTATCAACATAACGTCCATCAAGCTCGTTTTTATCAGAAAATGCGATAGCGTGAACAACAAAGTCAAGCCCACCCCATTCTTCTTTGATCCTGTCAAAAACAGCTTCCATACTGGCCGAATCTGTAACATCACATGGTAGCACCATATTGGAGTTGATGCTCTCAGCTAGCGGAACAACACGTTTTTTTAGTGCATCACCTTGATATGTAAATGCGATCTCGGCGCCCTGGTCATGGCAAGCTTTTGCAATTCCCCAGGCAATAGACCTGTTATTCGCTACGCCCATAATGAGGCCGCGCTTGTTTTTCATAAGATTCCCGGTTTGGGACATTGTTTTTTCTCCGAAGCCTTCGGTTATAATCAGCCTTGAATACAATAAGTTAAACTAATACGCAAATTACCCGTGTGGAATACTTTCGTGACGGGCCTCATATTATGCTTATCTTTTTGATAATAAAAGCGAAAACCTTCTAAGATTTCGCTTGAGGTAATTAATCTGCTAAATGTGAATATCATCAAATACCATGATGATTATTATGCATTCAGGAACTCGTTTTTAATAGATGTTAAAGTACAGCTCAAGACAGTAATCGAAACAAAATGGAAAAATGTGCTAAAGATGAGAATATTATGCACTTAAACCCCGGCAAATATAACACTCCTGTTGAAGATTAGTACGAAATCGTTATGGAAAATAAAGGCGGAGTATACAGTAATAAAATCAGGAACGGCCCCGTTTATGAGGCTGTTCATTAGGTCATGATGCCAGAATTAGACAAGCGCAAGCCGCGGGGCTAACCTGAAAGACTCCAGCCACCATTGATAGAGCGACACGCGACTCCCTCAACAGTTTTTCGATATTTTTCCAGTGCAAGCGTATAAATGATATGGCGGCACAGGCGCCCTTCTTTATCTTTAAAAGCATTTATAGGCATAACTTTGCCACGAAGTTTGTTTCGGTC
The DNA here is from genome assembly GCA_050633205.1 of Methyloligellaceae bacterium. Classification (GTDB taxonomy): domain Bacteria; phylum Pseudomonadota; class Alphaproteobacteria; order Rhizobiales; family CBDHHC01; genus CBDHHC01. The sequence continues at coordinate 34,280 of JBOEGA010000023.1, forward strand.
TCTTTTCCAGTGATATATCTTGCCATCTTCAATTTCTGTAAGGGCAAAATGCACTGCCTGCAGGGCTGCATCATAATCCTTGTCAGTAAGCTGCTTCAGTTTTTTCTGAAGAACATCTGACTTGGAAACAGTCTGCCAGCCATGTGTAATTGGCGAAACTTCATTGACAGGCTCCCAACCCTTGGTTATCGGGCGGGATGATTTGATTAGCTTGGACGTGTTGGAGGAATTACCTGGGCTCTCCGCGCTAACGCCGATAACAGCCAGAACACAAAAACAAAACGCTAAAATTACTGAGATAGAACTTCTCACGAAGGTGGCTACTATACACATAACTTTTGCTCTCACTAAATAACGCGTGAGCCCTGGCTCACAAATCTACGAAACAATGCTATATAAACTTAACAGGATGAGTAAAGTGTAAACATCTGTATCAATCTTCAAAATTTATCTTTAATAAAGTGTAAACAACATTATCTCTAGGGTACGACATATATAAAATGGCAAACAATAGTGTGGATAACGACAAGACAGACACAGCAGAAGATCTGGAATTTGCGAATGCAGAGCGTCCTTTGCAGCTTTTTGATGCGTGGATGGAAGAAGCTGTAGCAAAAGAATTAAACGACCCCACAGCTATGTCAGTTGCGACTGTGGATTCTGATGGTATGCCAAATATCCGTATGGTCCTGTTGAAAGAAGCTACAGAAAAAGGATTCACATTTTATACAAACTTTGAGAGTGCCAAAGGGCAGGAACTGCTGGCTAACCCAAAGGCAGCTCTTTGTTTCCACTGGAAAAGTCTGAGGCGGCAGGTGCGCGTTCGTGGCAATGTTTTAAAGGTCGAAGATGCGGAAGCTGATGCCTATTTTGCCTCCCGTCCAAAAGGTAGCAGGATTGGGGCATGGGCATCTGACCAGTCAAGAGAGCTGGAGAGCAGGTATGCTCTGGAAATGTCTGTCGCTAAATATACAGCGAAATATGCTCTTGGTTCAGTCCCGAGGCCAGACCATTGGTCAGGTTTCAGGGTAGAACCCGTTGAAATTGAATTTTGGAGAGACCGCCCTTTTCGCCTGCATGACAGGTTAGTTTTCAGAAAAGAAACACCAGATCAGGGTGCATGGCATAAAAGCCGTTTATATCCTTAAAACTAAACAATAAAACTATCAGCAAAGGCAGCAAATGACCCATATTTCCAACGCAGACAGGAAAACCATAATTTTGACTGGGGCCAGTCGGGGTATTGGTCATGCTACAGTAAAACGCTTTTCCAGTGCCGGCTGGCGCGTAATTACCTGTTCACGCCACCCATTTCCGGAAAACTGTCCCTGGGAGGCCGGTCCGGAAGACCATATTCAGGTCGACCTTTCAGATCCGGAAGATATTCAGCTTGCTATAGAAGAAATGCGGCAGAGATTAAAGCAGCAGGGTTGGCGGCTGCACGCGCTGGTAAATAATGCCGGAATTTCCCCAAAAGCTGAAGATGGCTCGCGCTTAAGCAGCCTGAATACTCCACTCATTGACTGGCAGAAAGTTTTTCAGGTTAACTTCTTTTCCCCCATAACCCTGGCAAGAGGTCTACTGGAAGAGTTGCGTTCTGCTCAGGGAGCTGTTGTGAATGTAACTTCAATTGCTGGAAGTAGCGTCCATCCCTTTGCAGGATCTGCCTATGCTACCTCCAAAGCTGCACTTGCTTCATTAACTCGCGAGATGGCAAGTGACTTCGGGCCGTTTGGTATTCGAGTAAATGCAATTTCTCCCGGTGAAATTGATACATCCATTCTGTCTCCAGGCACTGAAAAAATTGTAGAACAAATACCAATGAAAAGGCTTGGTTCACCGGAAGAAGTTGCTAAAGCAATATATTTCCTCTGCACGGAGCAATCCAGTTATATAAATGGCGCAGAATTGCATATTAACGGTGGCCAGCACGTCTGATCAATTTGATTTTCCGTATTAACTAGGCACCCAAAGTCAATTTTTTTACCAAAAACTAGATGATTCTATAGTTTTAATTATGCACTTAAATGTATAAACATAGATTGTTTTTAGTTTAGATTCTGGCTTTATAAAGTCTGTACTTTATCTTCCCTTGAATTTCTTTGATATTATTTTAAGAGGTAGTGCTTAATTCAGGATAACTCTTGAATTCCCGGTTCGTAATAAATGCGGATTGGTGTGGGAGTGTTTGTATATATTTTGATCGACCACGATTATAAGAAATTCATAAATATAATTGATACGGAAATTAACATGAACACGATTGCTGAACTACGCGTGCTGGTTTTCAGTTTTAATGACATTAAAAAGGCATTGGAGCTCTCTGCTCAGCAGCTCAACATATCTGTGCCTGACAAGGATATCACTGAAGTTATTGGCGCTGATGGTGAGGAAGTTACAATCCTTTTTCAAAATTCGCCGGGGATACATGAGCCGGGTCTGGACATTCAGGAACACGATATGATTGAAAGCCTGATTGGTCTCTGCATTTCAAGAAAAATTCCGATCCCCAGAAATGCGGAGAAAACAATTGAAGTGCAGCGGAATACGATCTCAATGTGGATTGAGACAGGCGATGTTGATAATACTGATGCGACTGAACAGGCAAGAAAAAGAATTTAAACTGCGGAGTAATATAATATTAAATTGAGTATAAATGCAGTTGCCACATTTATGACAATAATAGATGTAATATAGTCAATATCAGAAATGACTATCTATTTGTTTCTCGCCCTCGGCCACCCCGCTATTGCTTCCGAGGGCGAGAAGTTCCACACAGAAATATAGTTAATGTGTAGAATCTATAAGTAAATGTATAAACAATAGCGTGATTATCCGCAACTGTTTTCCATAATATTAACATATTTTTAAGAGTTATTTGGTGCCGCTTCTGGTTGCGCTGTAAGCGCATTTTGCATGGCTGATATTTTGCAGGGTAAATTGCCTGAAAGTAAGATAGATGGTTATCTTGGTATATATATGTTTTTGTTAGTCATTGCCAATTTGGGCCAGATCTTCAAGTTGCAATAGCAGCTTTTCAGTCTTGTCGAGGTTGAAAATAGAGAGATCCTGAGTGTATATACCCGCATTGTGCAGAGCCTGCTGAAATGGTTGCCACAAAGGGTGTGCGTTGGCCGGTGTTGTGATGCGGGGCCAGTTCGGTCCGTTTTGGCGCGATGAAAAATTTTGTTTTCCCATCCAGTTATATGCGAGTTGCCAGATTAGAGGATTAACTCTGCGGTTTTTAGGGCCGCGCACCTGTTCAATGCTTGGCATTGTTCTGTCATCTTCGTGTGGGCCAATTTCTATATTTGCAATCGGCGTACCTTCGCGACGGACACTGAATACCCGCACTCTGTGGAATCTTATCTGATCGGCATATTGATCAAGGCAGTTATTCATAAGTTGGGACTCTGTTATAAAGTCCTGTGCAGTACGAAGAGGGACAATATCAAAACCATTGATACGATCTCCCTCAAGCCAGCAATCCTGAATGCCGCTTTCTCCAATAAACAGAACCAGCTTTGCTCTGTTGTACCAGGTTTTGGCAGCATCAAGAGCTTTGTGTATTCCCATATTTGGATGCCAGAGTGTCTGTATAAGCTGATGTGCATCAGTATCCGTATTTTGCGAATACCATGCCCAGGCAGCAAGCAACTCCAGAGTATCGTCACTTTCGCAAACCTCATGTGCACGGGTATATAGCAGGGGGATGCCAGCTACCCAAAGGGCAAAGCTCTCGTCACAGAGTTGGTAAGAGCGAATAACTTTTCTGAGCCAGACAGGCAGGTCATATTCCTGTTCCGGGATCAGATTAACAATATGCTTCGAGAATATCTCGCTGTCAGGAAGTTTGCCCTCTAATGGTGTTTCAAAAGCTTGTGGTGGAAGCTTTCTCATCCACCACGGCAGGCTCAGGGATTCAGATGCATTTTTCAGGTTTTCACCAGCGTATATTTTTTCATAAGCCATGTATCGGGCATCTTCAGTGCCAAAATCTGTGGCAAGGGCAAACAGAAGGCCAGGGAAGCTGAGCATCAGATCACTCATGCATCTTGAATGTTCAGCAAGCACCTCCACAGAACGCCTGTAAGGCTCTGGAAAGCCATATGAAACCTGCTGAGGGCTATCGAATTTTAAAGTTTTTGATCGCTCTGGACTTAATGGACGCACAACTAAAACTCCCTTTACCAGATCCATTCTCTTTGTTTGCATGGCGGAATAAAGGCAGCAAATGTGATACAAATGAATTATACACTGTATTCAAGCTTTTTCCACAGGTGTTGCCAGTAAAGTATGAAGAGATAAAAGATTCTCTCATTCTTCCACTTAATGTTTATATAATAGGACATAAGTATGTAGGATGTACGACAGGGCATTGTGTTGTTGTGGTTTGAAGTTTTGTTTGAATTTAATCAGAATGTTATATTGTTTATTGCGCTGTTAAACTTGATTTTTCTCGCTCGTAGTAATGTATAAGTTATTTTGTAAAATTGATTATCGAATAATTTTAATATTATTTAAGTATGGTTAATAACAGTAGCACCCTAATGGAAACACTAGGTTTATATTATTTGCTATAAAACCGGATGCCATATTTAAACATGTACAAAGTGATTAGGCTGAGAATTTTAAAACCCGCACTTACAGATCCGGTTAACGTGCCTGATATCTTGGAAACGCCGATCCTTGCTCTGTAGTTCACCGGGGTCTCCATAATTTTGAGATTATGTAACGCAGCCTTGATCTGCATCTCTATTGTCCAGCCATAACCTTTGTCAGACATGGCTAGTGCCATTAATCTTCCATGTTTGATTGCTCTAAATGGGCCAAGGTCTGTGTATTTTGTTTTCCATAGAAGCCGCATAAGAAAACAGGCTAGGTTATTCCCCACCTGTTGTTGGAGGGTTAAAGCACCTTTTTGTGCTTTACCGGCTGTTCTTGACCCCAGAACCAGGTCTGCTGCACCATTAAGTATAGGGTCGACAATCAAATGCATTTCATTGGGGTAGTCGCTGTAGTCACCATCCAGAAAAACAACAATATCGCAGTTTTTTAGTTCCTGAATTCCTGTCAGGCAGGCCTGTCCATATCCGCGCCGGGGTTCATGAATTACTCTCGCTCCATTGCTGGAGGCGACCCTTGCTGTTTCATCTGTTGAGCCATTATCAACAACGATAACATCATCAACCCAGTCCGGGATGTCGGCTAATACATTTTTGATCGCTTTTTCTTCATTCAAAGCCGGAATGATGACGCTGATACGCTGCTGTTCTTTCATGTCCTATACGTTATTGCCGGTCGAAGGAAAGAGCAATAGATTGTTGTTAATTCTAAGGTAATCGTAATAGAAAGCGATCCAGACAGGTATCCAGATTATCCATATTATATATGCTTGGTAAATCTCATATTCTCCCCGGGCCAGAAAATAGAATGCCAGATAATATAGTGGCATAAGTATCGTCAGGATAAGGAGACCGCAACTGTGGTAGAATGCCATAAAGGGAGCAACCCAGACAAAATACCAGGGAAATTGCGCCGGGCTTAGTAGAAAAATAGCACTGATTAAGAGTGCAGTTTTCTTCAGTAAGCTGGTGCTTGTTGATGCCGGGATGGCAAACAGCAGGAAAATTATAATGAGCAATATCGCTACAATGCTGACCCGTGTAATGGTATTCGCCAGCTGTGGGTCACCGGTTAGCAGCATGTAGCCATAGGATAGAGCAGGAAAAAGAGCGCTGTTTGTTTTCCATTTGGTAGCATAGGCAACAAAGCCAGAGTTGCTGTCAATAGTCGTAATCAATATAGGCCAGGCCATAATCAGACCAAGCAGCGCTGCTGGAAATAGAACAGAGATCAGTAAAGCCGGCCGGAATAATATAGGCCGTATTAGTATTGGGTACAGGGCTAAGGGCCAGATTTTAACACCCGCAGCCAGCATCAGGGTCAGGCCTGACCATCTATATAATTTTAACACTGAAAGATAAATGGCTCCAATCAGAAATGGAATTAGTACGGCTTCCATATGTACGGAATTAAACAGCTCTTTTATTACCAGCGGATTCCACCAGTACATGGCAGCCCAGATAGCAGGCCTTTTGATCCTGCGCAGCAGGAGAATAATCAGCAATAAAGTTACAAGATCTGCCGCAAATATAATAATGCGCCAGGCTTTCAGGTTGAATGGGTCAATTAAGTAGGCCGCAGCAAACATTGCCTGTGTAACAGGAGGGTATATTGTTCTGAGCTCAGGGTGGTTTATTCTTGATAATGTGGGGGAGGTTAACGCTGATATCGATTTAAGCTTATCAGCCGCTTCTCCCTGTCTTTTAAATTCTTCAGGTGAATAGCGGTATGGATTTATACCATGGGCAGTCACTGCTCCGTCCCACAGGTAGCGTTGATAGTCATCTTCCAGAACCGGAGTGCTGTCAAATAGTGCCACTCGCATAAAAACACCGGCCACAATTATAAGCAGCAGAATGCAGTTGTTGTTTCGTGAGCTTGCTACAGTTTTTTTGATAAGCAGCACAAGTCCGCTAAACAGTATTCCTGCTGCACACAAGGATATAGCCAGCGGCCAGATTGGCATATCTTTAACCGCAATATCATATCCAAATTTTTGTGAGAACAGGGAGAGAGAATAGCAAATTCCTATTCCCGACAGTGCTGCCAGAGCCCAGATAATATGTACAGGCGGTATATGTCTTATGCTTTTTATGAGTAATGTCACAACTTTTTCGATTGATATAGGGAAGGGGTATATTCATGTCTTCCTTTAAAGCTACCATCGCAGGCTGAAAAGGCAACCTGTCTGCTATAACACTCTTGTGATTTAAGGGAAGGCTGCCTGTTCTAATGGATTGTCTGTAGTCTGGCTGGCCACGGGCGTTGTTTGGTTTGCAACGTTGCAGTCTTTTCATCTTTTGGTGGCTGGTAACCCTCTACTGTTTTGCGCAGGATCAGCAATATTGTATCCAGATCTTTTGCTTCAATCGCTCGTGCTATTCGCTTTAATATGGCTTCGAGTTCAGGGCCGGGAATATGTGGCTCCATATTCTTCATAATTCTCGGGTGCTCTGTTCCAGCAGTATTCTTACCAATTAGGAGCTCTTCGTATAATTTCTCGCCGCGACGCAGTCCGATATATTCAATAGCAATATCGCCTTCCGGGTTCTCATTTGATTTTATCTCAAGCCCGAACAGGCTGATCATCGAGCGGGCCAGATCATCAATTTTTATAGGTTCTCCCATATCCAGAACAAACACATCTCCACCTTTTGCCATGGCGCCTGCCTGTATCACGAGGCCGGCTGCCTCAGGTATCGACATAAAAAAGCGGTTTATATTGGGGTGGGTAACTGTAACCGGCCCGCCATTCTTGATTTGCTTCTGAAATCTTTTAATTACAGACCCGGAAGAGTCCAGAACATTGCCAAAGCGCACCATAGTAAAGGTGGTTTGCTTGGTTTTTTCTGCAAGTGCCTGAAGTATCAGCTCTGCAAGCCTTTTACTGGCCCCCATTATATTGGTTGGGCGAACCGCTTTGTCCGTTGACACCAGTACAAATTGTTCTACCCCGACTTTTTCAGCCATACGTGCAACTGTAAGTGTGCCGAAGGTGTTGTTTCTAAGTCCGGAAAATGGATTTTGTTCTACAAGGGGGACATGCTTGTATGCTGCAGCATGATAGATCGTCTCTATTTCATAGTCCCTAAGCGTACTTTCAATCAGGTCAGTATCAAGAACGGAGCCAAGTATTGGGAATATTTCTGTTGCATAGGGTTTTGTATCCCCTTCAGTTTCATTTTTAATATTGTTGTTTTTCAATTCATTAAGCTCATCCTCTATTTCATAAAGGGCCGCTTCTGACACATCAAACAGAACCAGTATCCGTGGTCTTTGTTTTAATATCTGTCTGCTGAGTTCGGATCCGATTGACCCGCCTGCACCGGTAACCATTACAGCTTTTTCTTTGATATTTTTGTCCATCAGCTGAGGGGCTGGTGGAACCGGAGGGCGTCCCAGAAGGTCCATAATATCAATGGGCTTGAGGTTGCTTACCTCAACCTTTCCTGATGCAATATCTCCCATAGCCGGAAGCGCCTTGACAGCAACCCGGTATTTTTCAAGAGACTGGATAATTTTTCGCTTCTGGGTCCAGGATACATAGGGAAGGGCAATAAAAATCTCTTTGACATCATCCTGGGCAATATAGCGCCCGATCCTGTCCGGTGAGTAGACTTTCAGGCCGCTTATTCTCTGTCCAAGAACGCATTTATTGTCATCAATCAGTCCCACTGTTTTGTAGTCTGTATTGTTTTTAAGGTCGGATAATAGCTGAATACCTGCCCGGCCAGCACCGTATATCAGGACATTTCTGGGGGGGGCTTGTTTCCTGGCGGCAGGGTGGGGCAAGGGAATATCTTTTAACACCCAGCTGATTGCTTCCCTTCCAAGCCAGATAAAAAGGACTGAAAGAACTCCGTACATTATAACAACAGACCGGGGAACCTCAACGGCACCGGACAGTACTATCACCAGTGACCATATAAGTACGCCAAGGCAGGTGGACAGAGTGATTCTGACAATAAAGGACTTATCCAGATACCTTGTGACCTGCTGATAGACCTTCATATTATGATATACGCTTACACCGATAATCGGCGCGCTTAGGAAAATCAGGGTTAGCAGTGGAGTGGGTGGGATATAAAACTCTGAAAGCCGCAAGTATAGTGCACCCCACAATGCAAGATACATAACGCAGAGATCCATAGATATAATAATAGCTCTTTTATACCGTCTTTTTAAATTGACAAGCCATGTAATAAGCTTGTTTTTGTCATATTTATATTTCGGCATTACTTTTTGCCTTGGAAGATTTTGTGAAATGATGTTGGGAAGTGTTTGCCGCACTCTTCCTTTTAATCTATATTGCTGAAGTATATTGCAAGTATTGATAGGTTTTTTGAATGATAATGTGGGCGTATCCACAGTTTTTTCTTGTAAAAGAATGCGTTTATACTGTTGGAATATCTTTTCAGTTATAAAATATATTTCTCTCTCACAGATCAGAATAGAATAAAAAGAAAAATCTTTTTATTTTAGAGGAGTTAGAAAAATTGCGATATACTGGTTTTTTTATGCGGGAGTGATTAATTACCAGGTGTAGGCGGTCTCTTTGTTATATTGACGGACTTAGGTGGGGAAGATGCAGAAAACAAAACTCGGATTTGCACTTATATTTTCATTTTTTCTAATGACAGTTACTGCAGTATTTGTGGTGAATTCGGACTGTTCATATGCAAAAGATGGCCGGAAATTCACCTCCTGTCTTCAAAAGTGCCAGAGTCAGCTTCGTCAGTGTTTTAGAGGTGGCGATAAAGGCAGATGTCAAAAGCAGTTCAGAGCATGTCAGAGGGGATGCCAAAGATATTGGTAATGGTGCTCTACTTTTGATTCTCGGTATTTTGGTATCTCATCCCATTTAAAGCCTTCAATGACCCAGGCAGACAGAAAAGTCTGTAAAATATTGTCATAATTTACAAAGCAGTTGGTGAAACTGCCAGTTCTACCCGGAGAAACCTCAAGATAGGTCTACCCAACCCACCATAACTACTGCTATAAATCAGCAAAGTCAGAGAAAATCAAATTCTGGCAAACTTTCTCATATTGTTTTTTACATAACAATATATGCATGGGGGATCGACGAAGAATGCCTATTGCTTTGGCGAAAGCAGATAAAAAAATATTAGCCAAGCGTAGAGCGATTACCAATGGTTTGCGCAAACTGATTGGCAAAGACAGGATAATCGCAGATGACGTCGGGCGCATGGTTTTTAGTTCCGATGCACTACAGGCCTATCGTCAGGTGCCGTTGCTGGTTGTCTTGCCGGAAAGCACTCGTGAAGTCGCTACAGTGTTGAAATATTGTAGCGAAAAGGGGATAAAAGTTGTCCCTCGTGGTGCGGGAACATCTGTAACTGGTTCCGCATTGCCATCTGAAGACTCTATCGTCATTTGTCTTTCGCGCATGGATAAGGTTCTGACTGTAAATTACGAAGACAGAATTGCCAGGGTTCAGGCTGGTGTAACCAATCAGGGAATCACAGACGCAGTTGCTGGAAACGGTTTTTTCTATGCCCCTGATCCATCAAGTAAGGTTGCCTGCACTATTGCCGGAAATATAGCCACCAATGCAGGCGGTCCGGGTTGTTTGAAATATGGCATGACTTCCAATAATGTACTGGGCCTGAAGCTGGTCACCATTGATGGTGAAGTACTGGAATTGGGGGGCTCCTACCTTGACCCTATGGAATATGATCTGAGAAGCCTGATCCTTGGATCAGAAGGTCAGCTTGGCATTGTTACAGAAGCAACTGTTCGCATTTTACCCAGGCCGGAAAGTTCGCGTCCAATTCTGATAGGTTTTGCTTCTCCCGTAACCGCAGCAGCTTGCGTGGGGGCGATCGTAAGTTCCGGCATAATGCCCGTATCATTAGAGTATATGGATCGGGCAGCCATACAGATATGTGAAGAATTTGCCCAGGCAGGCTACCCCGCAAACGCAGAAGCATTACTGATTGTGGAAGTCGAGGGTTCACCTGTTGAGATAGATCGGAAACTGGCTGACATCAATAAAATAGCACGGAACCATGAGCCAATTATTGTCAAAATAAGTGAAAATGATCACGAGAGTGCTGAAATCTGGAAAGGTAGAAACACTATTGCCGGAGCTATAGGCAGAATTTCAGATTTCTACGTTGTTGATGGTGCAATTCCAACGGGGATGTTGCCGCAGGTACTTGAAGAGGTTTCTGGAATTTGCAGAAAATACGAGCTTCGCGTTGCCAATATTTTTCATGCCGGAGATGGTAATCTGCATTCGCTGGTACTGTATGATGCCAATAATCCTCAGGAAGTTGAAAAAGTTGAAGCCGCTGGCGCTGAAATATTGAAATACTGTGTGAAGGTTGGCGGAAGTCTGACTGGAGAACATGGAATTGGCATTGAGAAACGGGATCTTATGCCGGAACAGTTTACAGAGCACGAGCTTATGCTGCAGATGAGGATTAAGGATGCCTTTGATCCGGATTGGCTTTTGAACCCCGGAAAAGTTTTCCCGCTTGAGATGCACAGGTAAATAATAATGGAAATATTGCGTCCACGTGATGAAGCCCAGCTTGCTGAAGTAATAACCGAGGCTAATCATCAGAAGAT